>CAMLRG010000131.1 GCA_946482335.1 uncultured Duganella sp.
GGCGCTCGATGGTGCCGCCGCGGTAGCGCATCAGGTGGTTCCAGATCACTTCCACCCCGGTTTTGGGCATCGGGAACGGCACGCTGGTGCGGCTGATGCCCGTCACGCCATTGCCGCCACCGGTCAGGTCCGCCTTGGAGGCTTCGGCCTTGATGGTGTCGTACACGGCCTGCGGATAGCCAGCCGTGCGGTAGCTCTTGTAGACGTTCATCTTGTAGCTCGGGTAGCGCTTCAGCATTTCCATCTGGCCCGGCGCCAGCACATCCTTGTACTGCGCCATGTTGGCGGCCGTGATGGTGTACAGCGGCGCTTCATTGGGCAGCGGGTCGGCGTAACCCTTGGCCGCGTCGAAACCGGCCGGCGCCTTGGTGATGCCGCCGCTCCAGGCCGGGATGGTACCGGCCTTGTTGCCGTCCTTCTCCGCGCCGACCGGGGTCAAGTCCTTGCCCAGGCGCTCCACTTCGGCCGCCGACAGGCCGGCCAGGGCGCTGCCCGCGATGCACGCCAGCGCTGCGGCCAGCAAGCTTTGCTTCATCATCTTCATCGATGTGTCTCCTATGTCTCTTTTTTAGAAGTTGGCGCCGATCACGAACGTCATGTTGTCGCGGTCGTGGAACTGGTCGTACTTGGCGCTCTTGTTATAGCTGGTGTAGCTGATGTCGGCGTAGTAGCGGTTGTTGTAGTCCGCGCGCAAGCCGATGCTGCGGGTCTGCCGGTCCTCGATGAACAGGTTGTCGGCCGAGTAGCCCTTCACGTCGTGGGCGAAGAACAGGCGCGGCTTCAGGTTGACGCCGGCCACGGCGTTCGGGAATTGCAGTTCGGCCGACAGGCGGTAACCCCAGGCGCTGCTGGTGGCATAGCCTTCGTTTTCGCAATAGGACGCGTTGGGCTGGATGCCGGCCGGGCCGCAGGTGCCGCCCAGGGCCTTGGTCGGGCCGAAGTTGAACATGAAGGCGCGCACGTAGCGGGTGCTGGTGTTGGGGTCGCCGATGCCGCTCCACTTCTGGCCGGCCACCTCGCCCAGCAGCTGCAGCGACTGCGCGCCCAGCACTTGCGGGATCTGGCGGATGAACGACACTTGGGCCTGGGTCTTGTCCTTGCGGTCGTAGCCGTGGATCACGGTGCCGGTCGGCACGTTCGGGTCGCGCGCGACGGCGGCCAGCTTGGCTTGCGGGCCGATGCCCAGCGCGGTGCCCACCAGCAGGTCGATCGCATTGATCTGCACCGGGATATCCCGGGTGCGCGAAATTTCGCCGAACAGCGAGAAGCCGCCCACTTCGGTGGCGGCCGACAGGCCGAGGGTCTTCACGTTCTCGCCGCTGTAATCCCAGACGATATTGCCGGCCGGCAGCACGCCGAGGGTGCCGAGCGAAGGCGCCAGGGCCGGCACCGCCTTCACCAGCTGCGCCAGGCGGCCCGACCACACCGACGGCAGCGCCGACGGTTGCTTGACCACCGACACGATCGGCGAGTGGCTGTGGTAGCGCGCGAAGTAGACGCCGAAATCGGTGCCGATGGCGTCGGCGAAGTAGTGGCTCGACAGGCCGAACTGGCCGGAATCGCGCGGTTCGATTTTCTGTGCGGTGGTCATGCGGAAGTTCAGCGGCATGCTGCGCGACAGGCCGAGCGAAGCCAGCACCGGATCGAGCGCGGCCGGCAGCGCGGCCAGGAACGGCGCGCCATTGTACTGGCCCTGGTCGTTCAGCTTGGTGCCGTCGCCGAACAGCACGGTGCCATTGTTGCAATTGAGCGAGTCGGCCGCCGACCAGTAGGTGCCGCAGCCATCGACCACGCTCTGGCGCCAGCCCAGGTTGTAGAACGCTTCCACCGACCAGCCATTGCCCAGGCCCAGGTTGGCCAACAGGGCCGGCTGCGGGCGCAGGATTTCCTTCACTTGCGCGCCCGGACGGCGCGCCGCGGTCAGGTCGAAGGCGCCCATGGCGTTAATGCCCGGCACGAACAGGCTCTCGCCCCAGTTCACCACCTGGTTGCCCAGCTTGACGTTCATCGCCTTGCCGCCCAGGTCCCAGTTGGCGAACACATAGGCGTCGGCCAGTGCCGCGCCGTCGAAGGTGGACAGGCGGTCGAAGTTGTTGTCGCGCAGTTCGGTATTCGGCACGTAGCCATTGTTGAAATGGCCGTGCGGCATATTGTGGCTCTTGAGCGTGTAGTCGTACCAGGCGAAGCCGCGCAGGAAGATGCCGTAGGTGTCGCCTTTGAGTTCGAATTCGCCGGTCAGCTTGCCGACCGTGGAGTAGGCGTCGCGCTTCTTGAAGTTCAGATTGCCGTCATCGGCGCCGGCACCGGCGGTGCCGCCGTTGACGACCGAAATCAGGTTCTTGTCGGCATCCTTCATCCGGATGCTCTGGCCGATCGAGGCGCTGAGGGACCAGCGTCCTTCCAGGCCATTGTCAGTGGTGAAGGTGTCCGCATGCGCCAGTGGGGCAGCCAGGGCCGCCGCCACGGCCAGGGCCATGGTTCGGTTGAACTTCCTCGTCATCCTTGTGTCTCCTATGGTGTTGTTGTCCTGCTTTTTTGGCAGGCTTATCGAACTACTCACGCAACTTCATCTTCTGGCAAGGTAGCCTAACACTTCCCGTCCTTGAATTGAGTATCTGATTTGCACTACTATTCGTCCAATGCATTGTATTTATCCATAGAATGCATTGCCTGCATAGGAGGGGACAGTCGATGGATTTCAAGCGCTTGCGCTATGCGCTGGCGGTGGCCGACGAGGGCAATTTCGTGCGGGCGGCCGAGCGCGTCAGCATCAGCCAGCCGGCCCTGTCGCGCGCCGTGCAAACGCTGGAGGACGAGCTCGGTTTCCTGCTGTTTGACCGCGGCAACCGCAACGTCGCCGTGACCGTGGCGGGGGCCGCGTTCTTCAACCACGCGCGGCGTTTGCTGTTCGATGTGCGCAATATGGAACACGACCTGGCCCTGTTGCGAAATGGAGACAGCGGCCAGGTGGCGTTCGGCATCGGCCCCCTGCATTCGGGCGCCCTGCTGCCGCGCATGCTGTGCCAGGTGCGCGCCGACCACCCGGGCATCAAGCTGTCGGTGGCGATCAACAATTCGAGCTACCTGCTGGACCACTTGCGCGCGGAAGACCTGGAATTCTTCATGTCCGACGTGCGCCTGATCGAACCGGCGGAAGACTTGATCATCACCCACGAGTGCCGCCAGTACGGCGGCATTTATTGCCGTCCCGGCCACCCGTTGCTGGAACGGGCCGACGTCAATCCGGCCGAGCTGCTGCCCTACGGCATCGCGGCGCCCACCATCCCCGAAGTATTGATGACGCAGTTGAACAAGCTGTTCCGCTTGCCGCCGGGGCGCGACCTGCCCATCGTGCTCAGTTGCGACAGCATCCACACCCTGGTCGACGTGGCGGCCGAAAGCGACTTGCTGCTGCTGTCGAGCCACGCGGCGCTGGCCGAGGCGGCCCAGCTGGGCAAGCTGCAGCAAATCCCGGTGCCGCTGGCGCCGGTGTATGCCGACATCGCCACCATCCGCCTGCGCGGGCGCACCCTGTCGCCGGGCGCGCAGCGCGTGCTGCACGCGGCGCGCGCCATCCTGTCGCAATTGGCGGGCACGGAAATGCCTACGGCCGGGCAACGGCAGTAAGCGGCAGGCGCAAGTCGAAGCGCACGCCCTGCCCCGGCGCACTGGCGAGCGTCACGCTGCCCTGCAGCACCGTGCACACCAGGTTGTTCACGATGTACATGCCGAGCCCGGAGCCGCCGGCGCCGATCTTGGTGGAGAAGAACGGTTCGAAGATTTTCTGCTGCAGTTCGGGCGCGATGCCGACGCCGTCGTCGCGGTACACCAGGCACACCATGTCGCCGGCCACGCTGGCGCTAATCGTCACGTTGCCGCAACCGCGGCCATCGAAGCCGTGCAGGATCGAGTTGACGATCAGGTTGTTCAGGACCTGTTCCAGGTGGCCGGGATAGGAATCCATCAGCACGCCCGGCGGCACCTGCAGCTCCACCGTCACATTGGCTTGCCGCAGCATGCGCCCCAGCGTGACTACGATATCGTGCAGGCAGGTGTGCAAGTCGAACTGGCGGCGCCGCTGGCTGGTCTGGTCCACCGCCACGTTCTTGAAGCTTTCGATCAATTCGCGCGCCCTGTCGGCGCAGCGGATCAGCACTGCGCTGGTATCGCGGCAGTCGCCGGCGGCCCGCACCAGGGCTGAACGCGTCAGCTTGCCCGCCAGCGCCTGTTCGGACAGCTCGCCGACCCGGTCGCGCAGCGCCGACGCCAACAGCACCAGGTTGCCCACCGGCGTATTGAGCTCATGCGCCACGCCGGCCACGATGCTGCCCAGCGCCACCATCTTTTCCTGTTCCACGATCTGCTGCAAGGCTTGCCGCAATTCGCTGCTGCGCGCGGCTTCCGCCTGCTTGCGCTGGGTGATGTCGCGCACCAGCGCCGCCGTCACCGGCGGCTGCGACTGCGGCACCTGCCACTGCGACAGCTCGACGTCGAACTCGCGCCCGTCGCGGTGGCGCGCGCGCTGGCTGCAGCCTTGCGCCGGCAGCAGCACGCGCGCGGCGCGCTGGCCCAGCATCTCGTCGCGGCGCCAGCCGAACAAGTCTTCCGCCGCGTGGTTCCAGTCGGTGACCAGGCCATGGCTGTCGGTGGCGAAGAAGGCTTCGCTCGCGCTGTCGATCACCATGCGCAGGCGCCGCTCCGATTCGTGCAGGGCCTGGGTGCGCTCCTGCACCTTGGCATACAGCTCGCACAGCACCGCCACCTTGTTGCGCAGCACGGCCGGCTCGATCGGCTTGTTGAGGAAATCCACCGCGCCCAGTTCATACCCCTTGAACTGGCGCACCCGGTCGTGCAGGCCGGCGGTGACGAAGATGATCGGCACATGGCGCGTGCGCGGATTGGCGCGCAACAGTTCCGCCGTTTCCAGGCCGTCCATCCCGGGCATCTGCACGTCCAGCAGCACCACGGCGAAGTCGTGGCGCAGCGACTGCCGCAGCGCTTCGTTGCCGGAGATCGCTTTCACCAGCTGCAGCGGGAGCGCCATGTCGTCCAGCAAAGCTTCCAGCGCCGTCAGGTTCTCCTGTCGGTCGTCCACCAGCAACACCGGGATGGTTCGGTCCATACGCTCCCCTAGCGTCTTATCCAGACCCGCAGCAGCGACAACAGCTGCGCGGTGTCGATCGGCTTGGCGAGGTAATCGCTGGCTCCCGCCTCCAGGCAGCGCTGATGGTCGCCCGGCATGGCCTTGGCGGTCATCGCGATAATGGGCAAGTCCTTGAAGCGCGCGTCGGCACGGATGCGCCGCATCGCTTCATAACCGTCCATCTGCGGCATCATTATATCCATCAGCACCAGGTCGATGCCGGCCTCGGCGCCCAGCCTGGCGATTGCTTCCAGGCCGTTTTCAGCCTCGACCACCTCGACGCCGCGGTCGCTGAGCAGGCTGGCCAGCGAGAACAGGTTGCGCATGTCGTCGTCCACCAGCAGCACCTTGCTGCCGGCCAGGGCCATGGCTTCGCGCTGCACGCCCTGGCCGCCGTGCTCCACGCTGTGCAGGAACAGCTGCACTTCGCCCAGCAGCCGCTCCGGGCTGTGCGTGCCCTTGATGATCACGCTGCGCGCGTAGCGGTTCAGCATGCGCAGCTGCTCGCGCGTCAAATCCTGGCCCGAGTGGATCACCACCGGCAAGTGGCGCAAGGCCGGCAGGGCTTGCATGGCGTCCAGCACTTCATAGCCGGACATGCCCTGCAGGCCGAGGTCCAGCACCAGGCAATCGAAGTGGCCGTGGGACAGCAAGTCCAGCGCCTCGGGCCCGCTGCGGCAGCGCGTCACCTCCACTGCGCGCCCCTCCAGCAGCGCGGCCAGGCTGCTCAACTGGTCGGCGTCGTCTTCCACCACCAGCACCCGCTTCAGCGCGCCGGCCCAGGCTTGTTCGATGGTGTCGAACACATGCTCCAGTTGCGCCTGGCTGGCCGGCTTGGTCAACAGCCCCAGGGCGCCCAGTTCACGCGCCCGCTGCCAATCGTCGAGGCAGGAAATGAAATGCACCGGCAAGTGGCTGGTGCGCGCATCCTCGTGCAGGCGGCGCATCACTTCCCAGCCATCCATGCGCGCCATCATCACGTCCAGCAGCACCGCGTGCGGCGCTTCCTGCTGCGCCAGCTGCAAGCCTTGCTCGCCGTCGGCGGCGGTCAGCGGCGTGTAGCCGCGCTCGCGCACGAAGTCGGCCAGCAACTGCGCGAAGAAAGGGTCGTCTTCCACGATCAGGATGCGCCGTTCGGCATCGCTTGCCGGCGCGTCGTGTCCGCCCGGCCCGGGCTGCGCGCTGTCCGGCGCGCTGGCGCCGCCCTCGGGCTGCAGCGGCAGCAGGAGGGTAAAGGTGCTGCCTGCGCCCTCCTTGCTGTGCAAATGCAGCGTCCCGCCCATCTTGCGCGCCAGCTGCAGCGAGATCGACAGTCCCAGCCCGGTGCCGCCGTAATGCCGGCTGATGCTGCCGTCGGCCTGGCGGAACGCCTCGAAAATCGTCACCTGCTTATCGGCCGGCACGCCGATGCCGGTGTCGCTGACGGCAAACGACAACTGGTCCCCGGCCACCGAAACGCGCAGCTGTACGCTGCCCCGGTGCGTGAACTTGAGGGCATTGGACAGCAGGTTGCGCAGCACTTGCTGCACGCGCATGCCGTCCATCGGCACCAGCGCCGGCACGTCCGGCGCGCATTCCACCCGCAAGGCCAGCCCCTTCTGTTCCGCCTGCGGCTGGAATTGCGCCTGCAATTCGCGACACAGGCCGGCCAGTTCCACCGGCTCGACGTGAAGCTCCACCTTGCCGGCCTCCATCTTGGCCAGGTCCAGGATATCGTTGATCAGGTTCAGCAGATCGCGCCCGGCATGGTGGATCGTGCCGGCGTATTCCAATTGCCGCTCGTTCAGGTTATGCGCCTTGTTCTCCATCAGCAGGCCGGACAGGATCAGCATGGAATTCAGCGGCGTGCGCAATTCATGCGACATGTTCGCCATGAATTCGCTCTTGTAGGCACTGACGCGCTGGATTTCCTCACGCTGCCGTTCCAGCTGGTCGGCGCGCTCTTCCAGCTCCGCATTGCTTTGCTGGAGTTCCTCTTGCTGCACGCGCAGCTCCTCGGCCTGTTGCGCCGTTTCCGCCAGCAGGGCGCGCGTGCGCTGGCGGGCGATATTGACTTCCAGGCCGATCGCCATCGCTTCCGCGCACAAGTCGGCAAATGCCAATTCATTGTCGTTAAAGCGCTGGAACGCGCCCAGCTCCATCAGCCCCACCATATTGCGCCCATGCTGCAATGGCAGTACCAGCACGCAGGCGGGCGCCGCGCTGCCCAGGGCCGAACCGATCTCCAGGTAGCCCGGCGGTACCGCCGTGACCAGCGCCTGTTTGCCGTCGCGGACCGCCTGCCCGGCCACCCCTTCGCCCGGCACGATGCGTGCCGGATGCCGTTCCTTCGCCAGCCCGTGGGCTGCCAGCAGGCACATGCCGGCGCCCTGGCCCTCGTCCACATACAGCGCGCCGACACGCGCTTGCAGCAAGCCGGCCACGAAGTCCAGCAAACCCTGGCCCAGCACCGCCAGCTCCTGTTCGCCGCGCATGACGGTGTTGAGTTCATTCTGGCTCGACTTGAGCCAGTCGCGTTCGCGCTGTGCCAGGCGGCTGGCACGCAGTGCCTCCGTCATCCTGGCGAAGGCTTCGTCGAACGCGCGCTGCGATTCCGCCAGCCCCGCCACCGACAGCAGCAAGTCGCCCGCCTCGTCATGTGCCACCCCGCCCATGTCCACCTGCGGCAAGGGTGCCGGCGTGAAATCGTGGTCCAGGTTGCCGCCCGCCACCGCCTGCACCGCTTCCACATGGCCGGCGCGCGAGCTGGCCAGGGCGCGTGCGGAATCGAGCGCGCGGTGCAGCGGCTGCGCCACGTTGCGCTGGTAGAAAACACGCAGCGCCACCGCCACCAGCAGCAGCACGGCGCCCAGCGCCATCAGCACCCAGCTGGCAATGCGCGTGGCGCTGGCCGCCTCGCGCGTCGAATTCACCTCCAGCACGCCGCGCACGTCGCCCAGCTTCCAGTCGGTCTTGGGACTTTGCGGATGGCTGTTGTGGCAGGCGATGCAAGCCTGTGCGCTCATGCGGTCGGCCAGCGCCACCCGCACCGTGGTGCGGCCGTGCAGGGTCTCGGTGCGCGAAAACACCCCTTCCGGATTTTTCTGCAGGTAGCGCCAGGCGTCTTGCGCGAACTGGTCGGTCGGCCGCTCGCGCCGTTGCGGGAAAGGGAAAGGGCTAGACAGCTTGACCGTGGTGCCGCTGCCCTGCATCAGCGCGCTCAGGTCGTGGATCATGGTGGCCGGCAGCGGGATCGCTTTTTCCTTGTGGCGGTAATCCGGGTCGACCTGCAGGTCGGTCTGCGCCAGCACGCGCGCCGCCACATTTTCGGTGTAGTACTTGCGCAGCACCAGGAATTGCCGCACCGTCGCCTGCGCGGCGTCGACCGCGTCGCGCTCCGCGTTGTCCCGGATCAGCAATGGCAATAGTGCCGAAAAGACCAGTCCACACGCGGCCAGCAGCAGCCCGATGGGCAGGAACAGCTTCCAGAACAAGCTGCTGGAGCGTGCAAGCACGGCGAGTCTCCGCAAGGATGGGTTCACCTTATTCTTGCGCGGAATAGACGATGAAGCAAGCCAACTTGTTGTCCGCCCAACTGTTGCCAGCACGCCCAATCTGTTATCATTCGGAAATTATTAATTTAACCATATAAATTCCATGCGTTTCCCGCCCCGCCTGGCGCTCGCCAGTGCCGCCTGTTTCGCCCTGGCAGCCTGTGGCGGCAGCGACCCTGCTGCCACCAGTTCGCCACAACGTACCGCCCAGCACGGCGCGGCCCTGCAAACGCTGGCCCAGCTCGACACCGACCGCATTGGCGCCGGCGCCGGCTTCGCCGCCGGCCTGTCAACCGACGGCAAGGTCTATGCCTGGGGCGACAACAGTGTCGGCCAGTTGGGCCAGGGCCACCTGCAGGACAGCTTGCTGCCGGTGCAAGTGCCCGGCTTGAGCGGCGTTCACGCGCTGGCGGTAGGCGATTTCCACACCCTGGCCATGCGCCGCGATGGCAGCGTCTGGGGCTGGGGCAGCAACCATTACGGCCAGCTTGGCATCGGCCGCCAGCTCGGTTCGGCCACCCCGGTCCAGGTTGCCGGCCTGTCCTCGGTACGCGCCCTGGCGGCCAACAATTACCTGTCGCTGGCTTTGCGCAAGGATGGCTCGGTCTGGGCCTGGGGCCGCAGCGGCGCGCGCACCACGCTGGCGCCAGCGCCGGTACCTGGACTGAACGACGCCAAGGCCGTGGCGGCCGGCTGGGACTACGCCCTGGCGGTGCGCAACGACGGCACCGTGTGGGGCTGGGGCAGCAACAGCGCCGGCCAGTTGGGCAAGCGGCCGGGCCTGTACGTGCAGCCGGCGCGCCTGGAGGGCATCGACAAGGTGGTCGCCATTTCGGCGTCGCGCCTGCATGCGATGGCGTTGCGCACCGACGGTTCGGTCTGGACCTGGGGCAGCAATACGTATGGCCAGATGGGCATCGACGCCGTGGTGGCCGGCCCTACCCCTATCCCGGGCTTGCCGATGCCGTCCAACGGCGCCAGCGGCGTGCGCCAGATCGCGGCTGGCGCCTACAACAGCGCCGTGCTGTATAGCGACGGCAGCGTGTGGAGCTGGGGTTCCAACCATTACGGCCAGGTCGCCGACGGCTCGACCACCAACCGCACCGCGCCGGTACGCCTGAATACCATCGGCAACGTGGTGGCAATGGCGGTCAGCGACGGCTTCGTGATCTTCCTGCAGGCCGACGGCACGGCGCAGGGCGCAGGCGTCAACAGCTCCGGTGCGCTGGGTAACAACACCCGCAGCAATTCCGTCTTGCCGGTACCGGTCCTGGGCCTGAGCGGCACGGCGCCGCTGAACCTTGGCGCCAGCCGCGCCCAATAAGGCGCCGTTCAACAGGCTGGCGGCGCACGCCGCCGGCCTGATGTCCTGCCTGCCCTTCCTGGTGCCACTGCACCAGCCGCCTGTCGCCTCGCTCCCTTCCGAATTGCTGGCATTGCTGCTGGGCTGCCTGGTGCTGGCCGCCACGGCCTGGCGCCGCCCGGCTTCCCCCCTGCCGCTGCCCGCCATCGCTGTTGCCCCGCTGCTGCTGGCGGTGCTGCTCCTGTTGCAATATGCGCTGGGCATGTTCGCTTATGGCGCCAGCGCGCTGCTGCCTGCCGTCTTCCTGCTGTGGGCTGGCCTGCTGGCCTGCGCCGGCCAGGATGCGGCCGGCGCTGAGCCTGGACGCCTGTGCGATGTCCTGGCCCGCTGGCTGCTGGCGGGCGCGCTGGCCAACGCCCTGGCGGGGCTGCTGCAGTACGGCGGGCAATGGCAGGCGCTGGGTGGCCTCGTCGCCGCCCCGTCACCGGACGCGCGCGAAGGAATCTATGGCAACCTCGCGCAGCAAAACCACTTCGCCAGCCACATGGCATTGGGCCTGGCCGCGCTGGCGTGGCTGTGGCGCTCGCAGCCCCCACGCCTTGGCGCGCCGGCGGGCGGCATCCGGCTCGCCGCGGCGGCCGCTGCCGCAACGCCGGCGGCATTGCTCCTTGCCGCGCTCGCGCTGTCCGGCTCGCGCAGCGGCTGGCTGTACCTGGCGATCCTGGGCACCGCCCTGCTGTGGCGCGCCCCTGCAGCATCCGCTTCCGCAGCGCACGCTGCACCATCGGCACGGCGCCGCGACCTCGCCATCTTCGCTGGCGCCGCCATCGCGCTCGCCGCCCTGGCGCTGGCGGCGTGGCAAGGCATGCTGGGCCCGCAGCTGGCACGCCTGACGCGCCTCGGCGACCCATTCGGTCCGCGCGCCTTCGCCTGGTCGCACGCCTGGCAAATGGCGCTGGCGCATCCCTGGCTGGGCGCCGGCTGGGACAATTTTGCCGCCACCCTGATCGCACAGTTAAGGCCGGGCGAAAAGGTCTGGGGCATCGACCAATACGCCCACAACCTGTTCCTGCAATTGCTGGCCGCCGGTGGCTGGCCCGCCCTGCTCGCGCTGCTGCTGCCGGTGGCATGGCACTTGCGCCGATGCGGCCGGGCGCCGATGCTGGCGTGGACCGTACTGGGCATCCTGGCGGTGCACAGCATGCTTGAACAGCCGCTCTACTATGCATACTTCCTCGGCCCCGCAGCGTTCCTGGCCGGCGCCATGGCGCGCCCTTCCTGGCATTGCGCGGGAGCGGCACGCTACGCCCTGGCCGTGGCGGCGGTCGCGCTCTTGTTTGGCATCGTGCGCGGCGCCCGCAATTACGGCGAGATCCGGGAACAGGTCTATGACGCGGCAACGCCGCCGGCGCCGGCGCTGGTGCAGCTGCTGCACCAGGGTTCAGCCTTTGCACCATTGCTGGAACTGGCATTGCCGGGACAATTCGTGGCCGCCGACGCGCCAGTTGCGCAGCGCCTGGCCTTCAACGACAGGGTTCGCCACTTCGCCCCCATCGCGGAAGTGGAATTCCGCCACGCCGTCCTGCTGGCCGAGGCGGGCCGGCAGCAGGACGCGCAAGCCCAACTGGTGCGCGCGGCCCGCGCCTATCCCGCCGAACGGCCTGCCTACCTGGCACGCATCGCCAGCCTGGCGGCGCAGCAGCCGGCGCCCTATGCCGGGCTGGCAGCCTTTGCCGCCGCCTACGGCGCTTGGGACTAGTGCCGGCCTAGCCGTGCCATGGCGTGTATTCGATGCCGTTCTGGATGCTGCCGATGACTTGCGCCTGGTTTTCGCCGCCCTCGCTGAAGGCTGCCAGCACGTCGGCACGCGCGACGCCGGCCGCCAGCGCCTCGGTCCAGAACTTGATGCCGGCCGCCTCGCCGGCCCGGTGCAGCACGTTCTTGTACAAGCCGTCGACAAAGGCCGCGTCGCTGCTTTGCTCGCCGTAGCGCAGTTCGAATTCCGGGCTGTGGATGAAGCCGTCCGCCACGGCCTGCAGGCTGATTCCCTTGTCCAGCTGCGCGATCCAGTAACCCAGCCCGGCAGCGTCCGGCTTGCGGTCGAAGGCGGCCTGGTACACGCGGTAAGCGATGGCGGCATTGCCCTCGGTGCCGAGCGCCACGCTGCGGTCCTGGAAGTCGATGCGTTCGACATGGCGCAAATGCTCCACCCCACTCGGCCCCATCAGCACGTAACCGTCGTCGGACTTGAACACCGTGTAGCCCGCCTTGCTGCGGCTATAGCGCACGATGTCCATGCCGGCGCCGCCGTCGAGGTAATCATTGCCGACGGCACCGTACAGGATGTCGGCCGCGGCCGTGCCCCACTGGAACCAGGCATCGCCATTGCTGGCCAAGGCTTGCAGCTGGCCGCCAATGCTCAGGTTCGACAAGGCATAGGCCAGGTCGCCGGTGCCCGGCTTGAGCTCGATGGTGATGGTCCCCAGCACAGCGCCGGCCTGGGCCGCCACCGCCTTGCCCTGGTAATGCTGTTTCATAGTGGAATTGCCGCCGCTGTCCGGCAGATACGTGCCAAACACCGTCTGGCCGCCCAGGCTGACCTCCGTCACCGAACCTTGCAGGAATTGCGACGTCAGATCGAACGAAATATCGGCGCCGCTGGCCACCGCCGTATTGGCGTACAGTTTCAGCGTCACGCTTTCGCCCTGCTTGGCCGGCACTACCCAGGCCGTGGCGGGCGGGCGTACGGCACCGTCGGTGACTTCGATGCGGGTATTGATGTTCATCAGCTTCAGCTCGGCGTTCGAATAGCTGCGGATATTGCCCGCCTTGTCGCCCACTTCGACTGAAATCACATCGTACATGCCGGGATTGCTCGCCTTGTCGATGGTCTGGACCACGCTGGCCACCGCCGGCGTCGCGTCGTGGAAAGTGTCCGCCTGGAAGCCATCCCAGCCCAGCACCACCAGCGGCGTGGACAAGCCGCTGCTCGACCAGTAACCGTCCAGCCAGACCTTGACCGTATCGACGCCGCTGCCGCCGGCATCGTTGGCCCAAGCCTTGAACGTGCCGGCCGCGTCGCCATTTTTCAGGTTGACCACTGCCGGCAGCTGCAAGCCATCCAGCACCGGCGCCGTGTTGTCGACCAGGCCGCCCTTGACCACGACGCTGGTCGCGATGCCCATTTCCTTCAGTTGGCCGGCGTAATACATGGTGGCATTGCCGCTGGCGTCGACCAGCTGCAGCGACGACACGGAATACGTGCCGGGCTGGGTGTTCTTGCCGATCATGGCATCCAGGCTGGCGCGCTCCGGCGTCGCGTCGCCAAAGTCGTCGCCATGGCTGGTGAAGCCGCTGCTGCCCACCAGCATGCTGCCGGTCACGCCGAAGCGCGTCTCGAGCTGCTTGTCGAACGTCAGGTAGGCATGGTGCACGCCATTGCCACCGGCGTTATCGCGTGCCGTCACGACGATGGGCATCACGCCGTCGCCCTTGCTCAGATCCACTTCGCCCAACTGCAGGCCGAGCAGCGTCGGGCCTGTGCGGTCCACCTTGCTGCCCGCCACGGTCATGGCCGTGACGATGCCCGCAGCCTGCAAATCCCCAGCCGAATAGTAAGTGGCATTGCCGGCGTTATCCCGCACCGTGGCGCCGATCACCGCATACGTGCCCGCTGACGTATTAGGGCCCAGCAGCAGCACTTCGTTGGCGCTGTTCGGCGTGCCATCCTTGAAGGTGTCCAGGCTTTTGCTGAAGGTGCCGCCGATGGTCAGGTAGCCATACCCATACGGCACGGCACCCAGCTGCACCAGCTCATGGTTGAACTGCAATGTGACTTCGGCAATGCCGCTGCCCTCCGGCCCGTCATCCGCCTCCACCAGGATGGTGGCGGCCTGTGCGCCGGCGGCCAGGTCGACCGTGGCTGGCAGGGTAATCTTTTTCAGGACGGGCTTGCTGGTATCGGGCATCGCGTGAACTCCATTATTGCAATAAAGCTCACGATTATAGCAATACGAAAACTCGTCTTTACTTTTTGGCAGGCTTCAATTCGATCTCGAACACGCGCGGCCAGCGTTTGCCGGTGACGAACAGGCGGCGCGCCTTGGCGTCATAGGCGATGCCGTTCAAGACATTGTCGACGTTCTTGGCCGCTTTGGCGCTGGCCGCCAGGCCGGACAGGTCGATCCAGCCCAGCACCCGGCCGCTGAACGGGTCGATGCGGGCGATGCGGTCGGATTGCCAGACATTGGCATAGATCTGCCCTTCCACCCACTCCAGTTCATTGATCTGCGCCAGCGGCTGGCCGTCGGCGGTGACCTTGATGCGGCGCTGCACGCTGAACGTCCTGGGATCGAGCACGCGGATTTCGGGCGTGCCGTCGCTCATGTACAGGCGCTCGCCATCGCTGGTCAGGCCCCAGCCTTCGCCCATGTAATTGAAGGTGGCCTTGATGGCCAGGCTGCCCTGGTCCATCACATAGCCGGCCTGGTTCATCCAGGTGATGCCGACGATGCTGTCGCCGTGCGGCGCGATGCCTTCGCCAAAGACCTTTTCCGGCAAATCGCGTTTCAGCAGCACCTTGCCGGTCGCCAGCTCCACCTTGCGCACTGAGGATGCGCCGTATTGGCCCGTGCTCTCCCACAGGAAGCCGTCCTTGAAGAACAGGCCTTGGGTGAAGGCTTGCGGATCGTGCGGATAACTGGCCTTGATCGCATAGCCCTGCACCGGCACACTGGCCGACGCGATTTGCGCGGCCAGCGCCGCCGCGCCCAGCGCGATCAGCTTACGCATCCCACAAGTCCCCGCTGGCATTGCTGCGTGGTGGATTGACGCCGAAGTGATGGTAAGCCTGCGCAGTGGCGACGCGGCCGCGCGGGGTGCGTTGCAGGTAGCCCTGCTGGATCAGGTAAGGTTCCAGGACATCCTCGATGGTATCAGCGGCCTCGCCGATGGCGGCCGCCAGGTTGCCGATGCCCACCGGACCGCCGCCGAATTTATACAGCACGGCTTCCAGCAGCTTGCGGTCCATCACGTCGAACCCCACATGGTCGACATCGAGCATGCGCAGCGCGGCATCGGCCAGCTCGCGCGTGATGTCGCCATTGCCCTTCACTTCCGCATAGTCGCGCACGCGGCGCAGCAGGCGGTTGGCGATGCGCGGCGTGCCGCGCGCACGGCGCGCGATTTCCACCGCGCCCGCTTCGTCGATGTTCGCCTTCAGCAGCGCGGCGCTGCGGCCGACGATTTTCGCCAGCTCCTCGGTGGTGTAGAACTCCAGGCGCGCCACGATGCCGAAACGGTCGCGCAGCGGATTGGTCAGCATGCCGGCACGGGTGGTGGCGCCGACCAGGGTGAAGGGCTGCAGGTCCAGCTTCACGCTG
>CAMLRG010000132.1 GCA_946482335.1 uncultured Duganella sp.
AAGGCATGCTGCTGGACATGCGCCGCCGCGGCGTGGCCATCTGGTTCGTGGTGTACGACCTGCTGCCGCTGCTGCGGCCCGACGCCTTCCCATATGGGACCAAGAAATACTACGGCGACTACGTCAACTCGATCACCCTGGTGGCCGACGGCGTGGTGGCGATATCGCGCGCCGTATCGGACGAGCTGGCCGAATACCTGGCCGCGCGCCCGAACCGCCGCGCCACCCCGCTGCAACTGGGCTACTTCCACCTGGGCGCTGACATCAACGCCAGCGCGCCGTCGACCGGCCTGCCGGACAATGCCCAGCTGGTGCTGGACGCCATCGCCGCGGCCCCGAGCTTCCTGATGGTGGGCACCATCGAACCGCGCAAGGGCCAGTTGCAGGCACTGGACGCCTTCGAACAGTTGTGGGCTGCCGGCGTGGAGGCCAACCTGGTTATCGTCGGCAAGGGCGGCTGGCTGGTGGACAACCTGCTCAAGCGCCTGGAAAACCACCCGCAGCTGAACCAGCGCCTGTTCTGGCTGGCCGGCGTGTCGGATGAAATGCTGCTCAAACTGTACGAAAATTGTTCCGCCCTGCTGGCCCCATCGGAAGGTGAAGGCTTCGGCCTGCCGCTGATCGAGGCGGCCCAGCACGAATTGCCGATCATCGCGCGCGGCATCCCCGTGTTCCGCGAAGTGGCGGGCGAACACGCTTACTACTTCGACGGCAAGGAGCCGCAAGTGCTGGCGGATGCGGTGCGCAACTGGATCGCGCTGGACGCCGAAGGCAAGGCGCCGCAATCGGCGCGCATGCCGTGGCTGACCTGGCAGCAAAGCGCCGAGCAGCTGGTCGACGTGGTGGTACATGGCCATGCCCATGGCCGCTATGCCGCCGGCCGCGTGGCGCCGCAACTGCTGGTCGACGTTTCGGCCACCGCGCGCGAGGACTTGAAGACCGGCATCCAGCGCGTGGTGCGCGCCCAACTGATGCAGCTGATGCAGGTCGATACCACGGCATACCAGGTACACCCGGTGTACCTGACCGATGAAGGCGGCCGCTGGCACTACCGCTATGCGCGGCGCTACGAGCACACCCTGCTCGGCACCGACAACTTCGGCGTGGTAGACGAGGAAGTGCGCGTCAATGCCGGCGACGTGTTCTACAGTCCCGATTTCTTCCCCGGCGCCGTGACCGAAGCGGCGCGCATCGGCGTCTACAAGCGCTGGCGCGCGGCCGGCGTCAGCGTCAACTTCCTGGTGCACGACCTGTTGCCGGTGCTGCGACCTGAATTCTTCCCGCCCAACACCGACAAGGTGTTCGGCGCCTGGCTGTCGGCGGTGGCCGACAATGCCGACCGCCTGGTCTGCATCAGCGCCGCCGTGGCCGACGAAACGCGCGACTGGCTGGCCGCCCGCGCACCGGGCCGCGCCATGCCGGAACTGGCCGTGGTGCACCACGGTGCCGACATCGACGCTTCGCAGCCATCCACCGGCATGCCCGACGACGCGCCGGCCGTACTGGCCGATATCGCTTCCGCGCCAAGCTTCCTGATGGTCGGCACCATCGAGCCGCGCAAGGGCCATATGCAGGCGCTGGACGCCTTTGAGCAGCTGTGGGCCGAAGGCGCCGACGTGCGCCTGGTCATTGTCGGCGGCGAAGGGTGGAAAGGCGTGCCCGATGCGCAGCGCCGCACTATCCCTGCGATCATGTCGCGCCTGGCCGGACATCCGGAACTGGGCAAGCGCCTGCACTGGCTGCGCGGCGTGAGCGACGAGTACCTGGACGCGATATACCAGGCCAGCGCCTGCCTGCTGGTGCCAAGCGAAGGCGAAGGCTTCGGCCTGCCGCTGATCGAAGCGGCGCGCCACGGCAAACCGATCATCGCACGCGATATCCCGGTCTTCCGCGAAGTGGCGCAAGAGCATGCGCACTACTTCGATGGCGCCGGCGGGTCCGACCTGGCACGCGCCATGCGCACCTGGCTCGAACTGCACGCGCAAGGCAAGGCGGCCAGCTCGGACGGCATGCCGTGGCAAACCTGGGCCGACAATGTGCGCCAGTTGACGTCCAAACTGTTCATCGCTGCCTGAGGATCGTGCCGCCATGACCGAAGCCATAAGCCTGCAACCCACGCCAAAGCCGCAGCGCGCGGCCGAACCGCCGCTGGTGGTGGACCTCGACGGCACCCTGATCTACAGCGACATGCTGTGGGAAAGCGTGCTGCTGTTCCTGAAGAAGCATTTCTGGATGGCTTGGCTGCTGCCGCTGTGGCTCTTTCTTGGCAAGGCCGGCTTCAAGGGCCGCATTGCCGCCCGCGTCGAATTCGAACCCGCCGCCCTGCCCTATGACGAGCAATTGCTGGCCCACCTGCACAGCGAACGCCAGGCCGGCCGCCGCATCGTGCTGGCCACCGGCTCCGAGCGCAGCGTGGCCGAAGGCATCGCCGGCCACCTGAAAGTGTTCGACCACGTGCTGGCCACCGGCGACGGCATCAACCTGACTTCGTCCAACAAGGCCCAGGCCCTGGTCGGCCTGTACGGCGACAAGGGCTTCGACTATATCGGCAATTCCAGCGTCGATATCCCGGTGTGGCACGCCAGCCGCGGCGCCTATTCCGTCACCGCGCGCCCCTTCCGCCTGCCGGACGGCCGTGCCACCGAGCAGATGGGTGCGGCGCGCGGCAACGTGCTGCGCGCTTTCTTCAAGGCTCTGCGCCCGCGCCAGTGGCTGAAAAACCTCCTGGTATTCGTGCCGATGCTGGCCGGCCACGCCTTCAGCTTGCAAACGATGTACCAGTCGATCGCCGCCTTCGTCGCCTTCTCGCTGTGCGCTTCCAGCGCCTACCTGCTGAACGATGCGCTGGATGCCCACGACGACCGCCTGCACCCGACCAAGCGTTTCCGCCCGATCGCCGCCGGCACCCTGCCGCTGCCGCTGGCGCTGGCAGCCAGCCCTTTGCTCGCCATCGCCGCCATCGTGATCTGCCTGCAAACCACGCCGCTGCTGCTGGCAATGGTGCTGGTCTACCTGGTTTCCACGCTGGCCTATTCCTTCAGCCTGAAACGCCTCCTGATGATCGACATCGTCACGCTGGCCATGCTGTACACCATGCGCATCCTGGGCGGCAGCGCGGCCACCGGCATCGCGCCCTCGTTCTGGCTGCTGGCTTTCTCCTTCTTCATCTTCCTCAGCCTGGCCCTGCTCAAGCGCTACAGCGAGTTGTTCAACCTGCACCGCGCCGGCAAGGAAAAGACCAGTGGCCGCAGCTACACCACGGCCGACAAGGCACCGGTGGGTGTGATGGGCGTGGCCAGCGCCTTCATGTCGGTGCTGATCTTCATGTTGTACTTCAACTCGAACAACGTGCTGCTGCTGTACCCGAACGCGCACGCGCTGCTGGGCATCGTGCCGCTGCTGGTGCTGTGGCTGGGCCGCCTGTGGATCCTGGCCGGGCGCGGCCAGGTCAACGAAGACCCCGTGCTGTACGTCAGCAAGGATGGCCCAAGCCTGTTGATCTTCGCCCTGTGCGCGGCGCTGGCCGTGCTGGCCTCCGTTTAAAGGAACCCGCCATGCAGAACTCCCAATTCCTCGGCATCATGTGGTGCGCCCTCGCCTCGCTGGCCAGCGCCGCCGCCACCTACCTGATCAAGATGTCCGGCACCGTCGGCGAAGGCTTGTCGCTGGTGCGCCTGGCGTGGCTGGGCGCCGCCTGCGGCGCCTACGGCATGGGCTTCGTCGCCTATGCGTTCGCGCTGCAACGGCTGCAGATCAGCCTCGCCTATCCCGTCATGACCGCCATCACCATCGCCATGGTGGCGCTGATCGGCTACTTCGCGTTGCAGGAGCCGCTCGGCACTTCGCGCCTGGCCGGCATCGCGCTGGTGACGGCGGGCGCATTCCTGGTGGCCCGATGAAGCAGTTGCTGCGCACGCCCCTGTCTTTCGGAGCCTTCGCGCTGGTGCTGGCCGTGCTGCTGGCACTCCCCATGGGCAAGCGCATCAAGCTGGCCGGCGACGTTGACGAGTACGTGCTGATGACCATTGCCGTCGCCTCGCACGGCAGTCCGGATATCCGCGCCCACGACATTGCCACTGCCAAGCGCCTGATGCCATCTTATTTCCGGCCGCGCCTGGAAGCGCTGGAAGCCGGCATCGCCGCAAAACATACTGTCCCGGTGCCGGGCTTTTATACTGGAACGGACGGCGCGACCTACGCCATCCACTTCTTTGCCTATTCCGCCTTGGCCGCGGTGCCCTACAAGCTGCTGGAGGCGGCCGGCGCCGACCCGCTCAGGTGCTATCAGGCGCTGAACCTGTTGGCCGTGTTTGGTCTCGGCCTGACGCTGTTCCGCTACTTCGGCAACGCTGGACGCGGCTTCGCAGGCCTGGGCCTGTTCCTGCTTGCGGGTGGCATCCTGTACTGGAACTGGAGCAGCCCCGAAATCCTGAGCGCCAGCGCGCTGCTGGCAGCCTTCCTCTGGTTCGCCATGGGCGCGCCCATCATCGGTGGCGCGTTGGCGGGCCTGGCCACCATGCAGAACCCGACCATCGTGTTCGCCCTGGCCTTCCTGCCGCTGCTGAGCGTCTGGCAGCAACGCTCCATCGCACCGCTGTTCAAGCCGCGCATGGCTGCCGGGCTGGCGATCGGCGTGCTGTTGTTCGCTTTGGCCCCGTTGTTCAATCTCGCAAAGTTCGGGACACCAAGCATCATCGCCAAGGTCGCCACCTCGCCCGAGCTGGTAAGCAGCGCACGCCTGTTCTCCCTGTTCTTCGACCTGAACCAGGGTATGGTGCTCGCCATCCCCGCCGTCGGGGCGATGCTGCTGTGCTGGGGTTGGCGCAATGCGAGCTGGCGCCGCGAATTGCAGCTATTGCTGCTGTGCGCCGCCGCGACACTGGCGTTGTGCGTGCCCGCCCTGTCGGTCGGAAACTGGAATTCTTCGGCCGCCGGCGTGATGCGTTACGCTTTCTGGGCCGCCATGCCGCTGCTGTTCGTCCTGTTGCACCGTTTGCGTGCCATGGAAACCTGGCCTGCCAAACCGGTCGCCGCGCTGCTGCTTGTGCAAGCGCTTGCGATGGCGGCTAACTTCCGCTACAGCCACGTAGAGTTCAGCCCCCTGGCACGCTGGATAATGAACCATTACCCAACTGCCTACAATCCTGAGCCGGAACTGTTTGTCGAACGCAGCGCGCGCGGCGAAGTGCCGCTCAATCCGGCGCGCACCTACCAATGGAAGGACCAGCAAGGCATTGCAGTCAAGACGCTGTACTTCTCCGGTCCTGGTGCGCCAATGCCGGGCGAAAGCCTGTGCGGCCCGGGCAAGTCCGTGCGTGGCAATAGCGCCCCTGTGCGCGCCGACGCGCATTGGTCATACCTGAACGGGCCGGTGGAATGCAAGCCGCTGCTCAATATCGATGCCGGCCAGCCAGGCTTGCTGGCGGGCGGCTGGCAGTCGCCGGACATCGTCAACGGCAAGGTCCCTGGCGTGTGGGGCATTGCCGCCACCACCGCGCTGACCGTCGAACTCCCGCCAGGCAGGGCGGTACACAGCCTGCGGGTGGATGGCGACTACCTGCCCGGCACGCCCTCGCCGCGCAGCCGCGTCACCATCAACGGCCGCAACATGGGCTGGCATGACCTGCGCGCGCCGGTTTTCCTGGAGTTGCCGCCGGATGGTGCGCAGCGCCTGTCCATTGAACTCTTACACGACAAGCCGCTGCCACACGATGGCAAGCTGCTGTCTTTCTACCTGAAGTCGATCACCCTCATATGAACATCAAAGAAAACGTGATGGCCGCCACCCCGCAAGTAGCTGTGGTCATCCCCAGCTACAAGGTGACCCGCCACATCCTTGGCGTGATTGCCGGTATCGGCCCGGAAGTCTCGCGCATCTACGTCGTGGACGACAAATGCCCGGACGGTTCCGGTGCCTTCGTCAAGGCTAACTGCCAGGACCCGCGCGTCACGGTGGTTGAACACGAGCAGAACCAGGGTGTGGGCGGCGCCGTCATGAGCGGCTACCGCGCTGCGATTGCAGACGGCATGAGCGTGATCGTCAAGGTCGATGGCGACGGACAGATGGATGCGCGCCTGATCCCTTACTTTGTCGCACCGATCCTGCGCGGCGAGGCCGACTACACGAAGGGCAACCGCTTCTTCGACCTGGAGCAGATCGGCCAGATGCCGCCGATCCGCCTGTTCGGCAATGCCGTGCTGTCGCTGATGACCAAACTGTCCTCGGGCTACTGGAACCTGTTCGACCCGACCAACGGCTACACCGCGATCCACGCCGACGCGGCGCGCCACCTGCCATTCGACAAGATCAGCAAGCGCTATTTCTTCGAGACCGACATGCTGTTCCGCCTGAACACCTTGAATGCGGTGGTGGTCGACGTGCCGATGGATGCCAGCTATGGCGACGAAGTGAGCAACCTGAAGATCTCGAAAATCGTCACCGAATTCCTCGGCAAACACGTGCGCAATTTCAGCAAACGCATTTTTTACAACTACTACCTGCGCAATATGTCGCTGGCATCGATCGAACTGCCGGCAGGCCTGGCCATGCTGGTCTGGGGCATCGTATACGGCAGCGTGCACTGGATCGAGTCGGCGCGCGCCGGCGTGGCGACGGCACCCGGCACCGTCATGCTGGCGGCGCTGCCGGTGATCATGGGCATGCAACTGATACTGGCCTTCCTCGCCCACGACATCGCTTCCGTGCCGCAGCGCCCGATCCACCGCATGACGACTTTCATCCGCCATGCATAAGCACTTCCTGAGCTGGCAGTTCGTGATTTATGTCGGCGGTGGCGTGCTGAGTGCCCTGGTCGATGTCGGCATCATGCAGCTCATGCTGGCCGCCGGCATCTCGGTGCTCGCTGCCGCCAGCACCGGTTTTGCCTGCGGTCTGCTGGTGAACTACGCCTTCCACGCCCGCGTCACGTTCCGCCAGATGCACAGCGGCGCTGCCTTCGCCCGCTACCTGTGCCTGGTGGCCGCCAACTACCTGCTGACACTGGCGCTGGTCAGCGCCGGGCAAGCGCTGTTCGGCAGTCCCCTGATCGGCAAGCTGGTATCGCTGCCGCTGGTGGCCCTGAACGGTTACCTGCTGGGCAAGCTATGGGTGTTCCGATGATGGCGCGCCGCCTGCCCATGCTGGGCTTCGGACTGGTCCTGCTGCTGTGCTTCATGCTGCTGGTGCAGCGCAGCGCCGGCTTGCCGCCCTTCGTGTTCGCCGACGAATGGCTGTACAGCCAGGCATCGCGCCTGCAACCGCTGGGCGACAGCATCTTGCCGTCCTACCTTTACCTGGCGCTGTTCCGTGCCACCTCGGCGTGCGGCAGCGGCTTCCTCGACTGCGCGCGCGCGCTGAATGCGGCACTGTTCGTGCTCGCTGCTCCCTTTATCTTCCTGGTCGCGCGGCGCGTGACTGGGGCACCTGCGGCGGCCGTGGTCGCACTGGCCAGCGTACTGGCACCAGCCAGCAGCTACACCGCCTACTTCATGCCGGAAGCAAGCTATTTCTTCGGCTTCTGGTTGCTGGCCTGGCTGGTGCTGGGGCGCGGCGGCGAACAGGGCCCGGCGCTCGACTGGCGCCTCGGCCTGCTGGCCGGCACCGCCCTCGGCTTGCTGGCCCTGGTAAAGGTGCATGCCCTGTTCCTGCTGCCATCCTTACTGCTGTACGTACTGTGGCGCGGCTGGCGCGAGGGTACGCTGCGCGCCGCCATCCTGTGCGCAGCCGTGCTGGCGGCAACCACACTGGCGGTCAAGACCGCCGTCGCATTTGCGCTGGCCGGGCCACCCGGCCTGAACCTGCTGGGCAGCTTCTACGGCAAGCATGCCAGCAATAGCAGCGGCAACGCGCTGGCCCGCCTGCTGCCGCCCTTCACACGCAGCATGTACGGCCACCTCATGGCGCTGGGCTTGATGTTCGGCATGCCGATGCTGGCCGGCGCGGCTGCCGCCGTCAGCCCTGCCGCGCGGCGGGCGCTGCAGGCACCGGGGCGCAACCTGCTGGTGTTCACCGTCCTGATGCTGGGAGCGGCGCTGGCCATGACGGCCGCCTTCACCGCCTCCATCGCCGATGCCGGACCACAGGAAGGCTTGCGCCTGCATGTGCGCTATTACGCCTTCCTGTTGCCGCTCCTGCTGGTGCTGGCCGCCGCACAACTTCCCGCGGCCCCGGCGCACTGGCTGCATCGCGCGGCATTGGCCGTACCCTGCGCCTTGCTGCTGCTGTGGGCCGCCATCAAGCTGCCCTTCCATCCGCGCGGCTTCGTCGACAGCCCGGAGCTGGTGGCCCTGGCCATGGATTTCCGCGCCGCCTGGCCACTGTTGCTGGTGCAATGGGGTGCCATGCTGGCCTGGGTGGCCCGTCCCGAGCTGGGGCGCCTGGCTTTTGTCGGCATCGTGCTGCCCTTCCTCACCTACACCGGCACCCAGGCCGTGGCCGATGCGCTGGCCGGTTCCGGCAAGCCGAACGCTTACGACCGCGCCGGCCAGTACGTGCGCCAGCACCTGGGCGAAGCCGACAGGGCCAGGCTGAGTATCGCCGGCGCCGATTTGGCGGGCCTGTCGCGCGCCCAGTTCCATATCGACAGCGCCAGCGCCGCCGCAATTGTGCTGGAGCCCGGCGCGCCTTTGGACGCGGCCCAACTGCCAATGCGCCGCCAATACCTGCTGGTGGTCGGACAGCACGCCCTGCCGGCGGGCCTGGCAGTCCAGGCGCAGACGCCGGAGTACGCCCTGCTGAAGCTGGGTCCGGCGCCCCGTACGCTGGGCACCGTGCAGTTTGCCCAGCCACTCGCAGGCGGCATGCTGTCCAGCCTGCAGGGTCTGGCCGATGCCGAACATTGGGGTGCCTGGTCGAACGCCAAGCACGTGACGCTGCGGTTCGCCCAACCGCTGCCGAAGCAGCTCGCACTGTTCCTGAATGGCCGCGCTTTCGGGCCCAATGCCGGCAAGGACTTCGTCCTGTCGGTCGGCGGTGAGACCCGCAGCTTCCGCCTGCCTGCCAACGAACAGGAAATCTATTTGGCGCTGCCGACCGACGGGCAGCAGCATGAGCTGGATATCGAAATCCCGGCCCCCACCACACCGCTCGAAGCGGGCATGGGCAATGACAAGCGGGCACTCGGCATTGGCATCGTTTCCCTCGAAATCGCAGAAAGACAATGAAACAGGCAATCCTGACCATCCGCCAGCACCCTGTCAGCGCCGGTTTGCTGCCGGCGCTGCTGGCCTGCTTCCTATTCCTGTTCTTCCGCAACAGCGGCATCTACCCGGTGGTGTTCATCGACGAGTGGATCTACGCCAGCGCCACGCGCATGCTGCCGCTGGCGCAGGCCGAGGTGCCCTCCTACCTTTACTTCAAGCTGTATGGGGTCACCAGCTATTGCGGCGACGGCTACCTGGAATGCAACCGGGTGCTCAATGAGCTGTTCTATGTTGGCGCCGGGCCCCTGATTTACCTGCTGGCGCGGCGCGTCGCCGGGCCCCTGGCCGCGGGCGTGGTGGCGGTGGCCGCCGTGCTGGCGCCGGCCAATGCGCTGACGCCCTACTTCATGCCGGAAGCACCCTACTTCTTCGCGTTCTGGCTGATTTGCTGGACCTGCATGTGGGTGTACGATGCGCCGCGCTGGACGCGCGCCGCCGTGCTGGGCGCATTGCTTGGCCTGACCGCCATGGTCAAGCTGCATGCCATTTTCCTGCTGCCCGGCGCCTTGCTGTTCGTGGCTGCGCTGGCGTGGGCCGGCCACGCCCCGCACCCGGGCCTGCGCCAGCCGCTGGTGCTGTGCGCCGCCCTGCTGCTGGCATTTGCCGTCACGCGCTTCGGCATCGGCATCGCCCTGGCCGGCAAGGACGGCTTGTACCTGCTGGGCAAACTGTACGCCGACCAGGCAAAGTATGTGGGACGCGCCCACCTGCCGTTCGCCCAGCTGCTGCAGCTGGCCGCCAACAACCTGCGCGGCCAATCGATGATGCTGGCCCTGTTGTTCGGCGTGCCCATGGCTGCGCTGGGCTCGCAGCTTTTCGCCATACGGCGCGCCAACCTGCAGCGCGAGCCCGCACTAGCCTTGGCACTGCTGTGCTTCCTGATGCTGGGCTCGGCGCTGGCGGTCACCGTGGCGTTCACGGCGTCCATCACCGGCCTGGGCGAGATGGAAACGGCGGCCCGCATCCACACCCGTTATTATCATTTCGCGCTGCCATTGCTGCTCATCTGCGGTGCCGCCGCCATGCGTGAAGGCGTGCCCGCGCCGCGCGTGGCGCTGCGCGCGGTGATCGGCCTGATGCTGGTGCTGCTCGTGGCCCACGCCTGGAAGGACTTGCTGCGCCTGTTCACTCCTAACATCACGGATAGCCCGGAGTTGCGCGCCGCTTCACTCAACCCGGCCGCCTTTGCCATGCTTTGCCTGCTTGGCGCCGGCGCCGTGCTGGCCTGGGTGGTCCGTCCCGCCAGCGGCGCCAAAGCCTTCACCTGGATCTTCCTGCCGGTCTCCACCCTGGTACTGGCCGCCATCACGGCGCAGCAGGTCCGCCTGTCGATCTGGCCCGACGACTACTCCAAGGCGGGCCAGTTCGTGCGCCACTACCTGCACACGGGCCAGACCAACAACCTGACCATCGTAGCGGACGACATGGGCGGCATGCACCGGGCGCGCTTCTTCATCGAAAACCCGAACACCGGTTTCCTGCAGGTGCCGCAAAATGCGCCGGTGGACTGGGACAAGCTGCCACCGGGCAAGACCTGGGTGCTCGCGATCGGCAATTACGCCCTCCCCGCAGATGCCCGCATCGTCGCGCAAAAGGACAACTTCGCGCTGCTGCAGGCAGGCATCAAGCCGGTCGCAGGCCATACCCTGCCCTTCAATGTGCCATTGCCATCGGAATTCGTGCAGCGCGTGGATGGACTGGCGGGAGCAGAAAGCTGGGGGTCGTGGTCGGATGGCCCTTCCGCGCGGCTCCAGTTCACCCGTCCGCTGCCACGGCGCCTGCAGGTGCACCTGACGGGCCGCGCCTTCGGCCCCAATGCGGGCAAGGATTTCATCCTCAGGATCGGTGGCCAGGAGCGTCCCTTCCGCCTGCTGGAAAACAGCACCACCGCCGAGCTGGAATTCACCCTCGACGCTGGCGTCGACACTCTGGAATTGCTGGTGCCCGCGCCCACTTCGCCGCAATCGCTGGGCATGAACGATGACCGCCGCCAGCTTGGCGCGGGCATCGAATCCATGAAGTTCGTCGCACTGCCATGAGGCGCCGCGGCCTGGTTGCCTACCTGCTGTCGGTGCTGGTGGCGGCCCTTGCCGCTTTCGTGCTGGTGCAGCCGCGCCAGCACGGCGACGTTGCCGAGTACACGCTGATGACGCTGGCTTTTGCCAACCACGGCACGCCCGATATCCGCATGGGCGACATTGCCGACGGCAAGCGCATGCTGCCGGGATTGGGCGGGCTGTACGGCCTGCTGGAGCAGGACATGGCGGCCAACAAGCCGGAAGTGTTCCCTGCTTTCGCGCGCGGCCAGGATGGCGCCGTGTATGCCAACCACTTTTTCGCCTATTCCGCGCTGGCGGTCATCCCCTTCAAGTTGCTGCAGGCCGCCGGCCGCGATCCGTTCGCCTGTTACCTGGCGCTGAACCTGGCCGCGTTGTGCGTATTGGCCTGGTGGCTGTACCGCTTCTTCGGCGCTCCCTGGCGCGCCTGGGGCGCGTTGCTGCTGTTCCTGTCCTGCGGCAGCGTACTGTACCTGCCCTGGACCAGCACCGAGACCGCCAGCGCCGCCTTGCTGCTGGCCGCCCTGTGCGCGTTCACCACCGGCGCGCCGTTCGCCGCCGCCCTGATGGCAGCGCTGGCGGCGCAACAGAATCCCACCATCCTGTTGTTCTTCGGCTTTGCCCCGCTGCTGCGCATGGCGCAGACCGGCGAACGCCTTGGCCAGGTGCTGGACCGGCGCACACTGGCCGCGTTGGCGCTGGGCGCCGCCCTGTGCGCGCTGCCGGTGCTGTTCAACCTGGTCCAGTTCGGCGTGCCCAGCATCATTGCCAAGACGTTTTCGTCCAGCCGCCTGGTGGGCTTGACGCGCCTGGGCAGCTTCTTCTTCGATTTGAACCAGGGCATGCTGGTCGGTGTGCCGGCCGTGACGCTGGCCGTGCTGCTGTGGGGCTGGCGGGGCGGCGCCCACGCCTGGCGCGACGGCGCCGCACTCACGCTGGGGATCGCATTCATCGTGGCCATGTGCCTGCCGGCCCTGGCGATCTGGAATTTCAACTCCGGTGCGGCCGGCATGATGCGCTATGCGGTGTGGTCGGCGATGCCGCTGCTGTTCCTGCTGCTGTGGCGCATGCGCCGCGCCGCGAACTGGCCATGGGCCATGCTGGCGGTGGTGCTGCCGCTGCAGGCCGGCGCCATGTGGCACGCGCGGGGTTACGGTTATATGGAATTCAGCCCGCTGGCGCAAGCCGTGATGCGTGCCGCACCCGAATTGTACGCGCCGGAGCCGGAAGTGTTTGGCGAGCGCAGCGTCCATGGCGACGAATATATCGATCCCGCCCAGGTCTACCGCTGGCCATCCGAGGGCCTCCCGCACAAGCAAATGTTCAACGAAGCCTGGCCAGGCATCCATGAACGCCTGTGCGGCCCCGGCCGGGAGCCGGCACCCGGCAGCACCAGCGCAAGCTACCGCAGCTGGCGCTTCATCAATGGCCCGCTGCGTTGCGTTCCTGCGGACCCCGCCACGCGCCGCTATCTCGCCGCTGATTTCGCGGCTGGCGACGTGGTGCAGGCAGGTGCGGGCTGGGTACCCGGTGCAGCGCCATCCATGCTCCCCGTGGCGGGCACCGGTCCGGATTGCAAGGGGCTGCAAAGCGAAGGGCCGGTGTCGGAACTGGCCGTGGTTCTGCCGGCGGGCAGCCCATACCGGGATTTGGCGCTGGCGGGGGTTTATGCCAGCAAGAACAACTACACGCGCATCGCCATGGATGGGCGCGACCTGGGCCGCCGGCAGCTTGACCAGCTGGCCGTTCTGCAGCTTCCGGACGGCGCCCAGCCTGGCCGCCGCATTAGGCTGCGTCTGGAGCACGAAACCGACCGCGCCTTCTGCCTGCAGCAAGTCGTGCTGCGCTGACGCAGACTTAGCGCGCCAGCGGATGCGCGTCCATGAAACGGGCGAAGCGCTCACCCATCCACAAGTCGCCGCGATAGCTCAGGTGATGGGTGTCGCGGTACATCAAGACGCCGTCGATCATGACGCGGCAGGCCTGCCCGTCGCATAGCTGGGCGGCGGCGTCGAACACCTTCACTTGCGGGAAGTCCTTCAGCACCGAGGCCACCGCTTCGTCATGCGCGGCCACGGCCTTGCGGTAGGTTTCGAGCGGCAGCGCGCAATCGGCGCGCGTTTGCGACGATGCCACGCCGGCGCGGCGGATGCAGGCGCGCGGTTCAAAGTCGAGGAAGGGCACGTCGTTGACCCAGATGACCTGCTTGCCGGCCTTCAGGAACTGTTCCAGCGTACGGCGCATCAGCGCGGTACGCATCTTGCCGTCATCGTTCTGGATGTGCAGTTTGTAGGCGGTCGAGATGACAACCACTTTGACGCTGGCGGTGCGCAGCGCCAGGTCCAGCATCTTCGGCGTGGCCTTCTGGTAGTCGTCGTTGTCGGCCGCCGGGAAGTCGAGGAACGGTACGCGGGTGCCCAGTTTCAGCACATTCTCGCCGCGCGCGCGCCAGTAGCGGGTCTGGCCCGCGACCAGGTGATAGGCGTGGCTGTCGCCGATCAGAACCACCGTCGGGTCCTTCTTCACGTCGTCCAGCAGGCAGTATTCGTAGAAGCTGTCGAAGCCGTAGCGTGCCTTGCAGGCGGCGGCATTGGCCTTGTCCTCGACCAGCACCAGGTCTTTCTGTTGCAAGGCATTGGCAACCACCGCACTTCGCTGGGGCAGCCCGTCGGTGCGGTAAATGGCGGCACCGGCACCGGCCAGCGCCAGCATGGCAATCGACAGCACGATGACCTTGAGGCGGCCGCGCGCGGTGCCGCGCAACGGCTTTTCCACCAGCCAGTAGGTGGCGACGGCCAGCGCGAGGGCCGCCACCACGGCGGCGGCGCGGATCTTGGACGATGGCAGGCCGGATTCGATGATCTGGGCGTAGGACAGCAGCGGCCAGTGCCACAGGTAGAGCGGGTAGCTCACCAGGCCGATCCACACCATCAGGCGGTTCGACAGCAGGTGGCGGTTCACCACGGCACGCGGGCCGGCTGCGATCAGCAGCAGCGCGCCAGTGGTCGGCAGCAGGGCCCACCAGCCGGGGAAGGCGCGCTGGCGCGTGGTTGCCACCACGGCCACCATCAGCAGCGCCAGACCGGCGATGGAGGCGGCGTGGCGCAGGGCCGGGTTGTCGAAATCGAACTGGCTGACACCGTGAGGGCGGCGCACGCCGATGAAGGGGCGCAGGCGGTTGACGGTCATGTAGGCCAGGCTGGCGCCCAGCAGCAGCTCCCACACGCGGCTGGCGGGCGAGTAGAAGGTGGCGCTGGGGAATTTGTGCACGCCCCAGATGTTCAACGCGAACGAAGCGGCGGCCAGCAGCAGTGCCATCGCCAGCATGTTCCAGCGCAGGCGCCAGGCCAGCGCCAGCAGCAGCGGCCAGAAGATGTAGAACTGTTCTTCGATGCCGAGGGACCACAGGTGCAGCAGGGGCTTGGTTTCGGCGGCGGTGTCGAAGTATCCGACTTCGTTCCACAGGAAGAAGTTGGAGATGAAGGCGGTGCCGCCGAAGACGTGCTTGCCCAGGGCTTTGAACTCGTCGGGGAACAGGGCGAACCAGCCGAAGGCCAGCACGGCCACCAGTACCACCGACAGCGCGGGGAAGATGCGGCGCACGCGGCGGGCGTAGAAGTCGGCGAAGCTGAAGCTGCCCTGCTGCATGCCTTTGATCAGGATGCTGCCGATCAGGTAGCCGGAGATGATGAAGAAGATGTCGACGCCGACAAAGCCGCCGCGCAGGCGGGCGGGGAAGGCGTGGAACAGGACAACCGACAGCACGGCGATCGCGCGCAGGCCGTCGATGTCGGGGCGGTAGGCGGGATGGGCGTCGGCGGCGGTGGTTGGGGTGGTGGGGGGATCTTTGGGGAGGACGTTTTCCAGTTTCATGGGCGCGTTCTTTTTTAAAACCGGTAAACCGGTGTCAGACCCGCAGGGTCTGACACCTTGGTGACAGCATCGTGTCAGACCCCGCGGGTCTGACACGGGTTTACCGGTTTGGCATCAAGACATCGGCAAGCCACCCAGCAGAGTAGCCACCATCTGCATCGGCTTGGCCGGCGC
>CAMLRG010000133.1 GCA_946482335.1 uncultured Duganella sp.
GCGCAGCGCTTGAGCCCGTGTCCGATTGCCAGAGCTGACCCCGACTTTTAATCACCTACTCGCGCTGGCGATCCAGGCATTGACGCGCGCCGCCAGGATTGGCAGCGGCAGCGTGCCATCACCCAGCACCACAGCGTGGAAGGCCGGATAGCTGAATTTGCTGCCCATTGCTTTCTGCGCCTTGTCGCGCAATTCCAGGATCTTCAGCGAGCCGACCTTGTAGCTCAGGGCCTGCGCCGGCCACACCATATAGCGTTCGATCTGGTTCTTGGCGCGCGCTTCGGAAACGCCCAGTGTCTCGACCATATAGGCGATCGCCTTCTCGCGGCTCCAGCCCAGGGCATGCATGCCCGTGTCGACCACCAGGCGCACGGCGCGCAGCATTTCCGCGTTCAGGTGGCCGTAATGCCAGACCGGGTCCTCGTACAGGCCGAAATCCTTGCCCAGCGTTTCGGCGTACAGCGCCCAGCCCTCCGTGTAAGCCGCGTTGTTCGGGTTCTCGGTGCTGAACATGCGGAAGTCCGGCAGCGGCATTTCCTTCAGCAGCGCGGCGTGGAAGTGGTGGCCCGGCACGCCCTCATGCAGCAGCAGGCTGGCCATGCCGGTACGGCTGTAATCTTTCGGGTCGTTGACGACGGCCCAGAACACACCCGGATGCGAACCGTCCGCCGCCGGCGGCGTGTAATGGTCGGATGCGGTGGCGCGCGTCAACTCAGGCTCGAGCTCCACCACCAGCTTCGATTTCGGCACCAGCGTGAAATACGCAGGCAATTTAGCCTGCACCGTGTCGTAGATCTTGCGGTATTCATCCAGCACTTCCGCTTCCGTGCTGAAGGGCTTGAATTGCTTCTGGTCGCGCACCCATTGCGGGAAGGCCTGCGCCGGACCGCTGTAGCCGAGCTTGCCCATCAAGCCTTGCATCTGGGCGCTGATGCGGGCGACTTCCTTCAATCCCAGATCGTGGACTTCCTGCGGTGCCAGCGGCAGGTTGGTGCTGTCGTTGATGCGGGCCTTGTACCAGGCGGCGCCATTGGGCAGCGCGCTCCAGCCGGTGCTGTCGCGGCTGGCCGGCAGGTACTCGGCTTGCAGGAAGTTTTCCAGCCGCGCCAGGGCCGGGTTCAGCTTCGCAACGGCGGCGCGGTAGCCGTCCGCCAGGCGCGCCTTGTCCGCGGCGCTGAATCTGGCCGGCATGCGCTTCACTGGCGAGTAATACACGCTGGCTTCCGCGCTGGCACTGCGCAGCGCCGCCATTTGCGGCAGCATGGCTTGTGTAATGGCCTTGGGTTGCACGATGCCTTGCCTGATCCCTTCGCGCATATTGGCGATGGCCTGGTCGATCCATGGCGCCAGCTGGCGTACGCGGCTCAGGTAATCCTCGTACTGCTTGACGGTGCCCAGCGGCTGCGAGCCGGTGCCGCCTGCATAGTTGGCCAGGGTGCTGGGGATGTTGTCGAAGTGGTTCAGCGGCAGCAGATGCTCGGGGAAGGGCGCCAGGGCCAGCGCGGCATCGAGCTCATAGGCCAGCAGTTCCAGTGTCACGACGTCCTGGCCGGCGAGTTGCGCGCGCGGGATTTTCGCAAGGCGCGCCTGCATGTTGCGGTAGGTGTCGAACTGCTTCGCGCGCACGGCAGGGGCGATGGCCATGCCAATCTGGTCGTTGAAGCGCGGATCGCCATTGGCGGTCGCGAACAGCAGCGGGTCGTAATGGGCACGGGCGGCGTGGAATGCTTTGGCCAGTTGCGCCAGCTGGCGGCCGGCCTGGCTGGCTTGCTGCTTGGCGGTGGGCGCGGCCAGGGCGGCGCCGGCGGCAAAGGGGCTGGCCAGCAGGCTGGCGGCGAGGAGGGCGGTCGAAAGGCGGGTCGGCAGCATAGGCATCCTGGTCAAAATGGAAGGCGCCAGCATACTCCAAATCACCGCCCCAGACGGCTCACGCTTGCGAATGAGAATTATTCGCATTAGAATGCGGTTTCCCTGTGCCAGCCGCGAGCCAGCATTTGACTGACTCTCGACTGGAACATCATGACTGCAACCGTTTTACGGCCGCGGCGCCTGGCGCTGTTATTGGCCGCTGCACTGGGCGCGCACGCGCTGGCCCACGCCCAATCCCAGGAAAGCACCCGCCTGGGGGAAATCCTCGTCACCGCCAAACCCGAAGAAAGCCGCACGCTCGATGCGCGCGAACTGGATAAGCGCGGCGTGACCGACATGTCGCAGATCGCGCGTTACGAAACGCTGGTCACCGTGCCGGCTGCGATGAGCGGCGGCGCCAATATCTGGGACGGTGCCGGCAATACCGGCTTCAATATCCGCGGGGTGGAGGGCAACCGCATCGGCCTCGATCTCGATGGCATTGCGCTGCCGGACGCCGCGCCACGCCCGGACAGTTCGACGCTGAACAGCTTTGGCATTGGCCGCGACTATTTCGATCCCGAGACGTTCCGTGAAGTGCGTATAGGCGCCGGCAGCACCGGCGCGGATGGCGGCAGTGCGGGACTGGGCGGCAAGGTCGCCTTCGTCACCAAGTCGCCGTCCGATTACGTCAGCCCTGAGCGTCCTGTCTATGCCGAATACAAGGCGGGCTACCACGGTGCCAGCGAGGCGCGCATGCACGCATTGACCGGTGCGGCGCAAATCGGCGCGCTGCAGGCGCTGGCGCTTGCAGTGCACCGCAGCGGCGAACAGAATCAGAGCGAAGGCAGTGTGCCGCCCAATCCGGACGCCTGGGATTCCGACGCGCTGCTGGCCAAGCTGGCGTGGCGCCTTGCGCCTGGGCGGAAGCTGGGCTTTACCTTCGACGGTTTCCGCGCCGGGCATGAGCGCCGGTACGACAACAAGCTTGGCGCATCCTACCCGCAGGGTGCGCAGCAAGACTCTACGACGCGCCGCAACCGCGTCAGCCTGGAGCATGAACTCGCCGCAGGCCCATGGCTGGTCGAGAGCCGCGCCTACCTGCAGGACGCTCGTGTGGAAGACCATACCGATGCGCAGTACGTGCTGTCCGGCCAGCGCTACGCGCGCAGCATCGATACGGGCTTCTTCAATAAGAGCAAGGGCGTGGCAGCCAGCGCGACGCGCCAGTCCGGCGCCGACAGCGTATCGTTCGGCGCCACGGTCGAAGACCAGGAAGCGCGCCGTCCATGGCGCGAGGACCGCACGGTGCTGGCGACCGGCGCACACCAGGTGACCAGCAAGAACCGCATGGCTGACATGGATACGCTCAAGCTGTCGGCATTTGTGCGTGGCGAGTTCGCGTTCCCGCTGGGCGGCTTGTCCGCCACGCTGACGCCGGGCTTGCGCGCGGAATACCGCAAGCTGGAGCCGAAGAACTTGCAGAACTATGTGGTCGCGGTGCCGGCAGCCGCCACGGAACTGCAAGAGGATAGCGACAGCTACCTGTCGCCGAGCCTGGGCCTGACGGTGGCGCTGTCGCCATTCCTCGACGTGTATGGCAAAGTCACGCGCGGCTACCGCATGGCGACCGCGGCCGAACGCACCGGCACTTACGATTCTTTCAGCTACACCGGCGCGGGTAACGGTTATGCGACATTGGGCAACCCGCAACTGGGCAAGGAGCGCAGCGACGCATTCGAGCTGGGATTGCGCGGCCATGCGGGCCGCTGGCTGACGCTTAGCGCATCCACCTTCTATAACCGCTACCAGGACTTTATCGAATACGTGGCGCAGCCCGCCGATCCGGTCAATTTCCCGACCATCACCTTCGGCCTGTTCCGGCCCGAGAACATCGGCAAGGCGCGCAGCTGGGGTGGGGAGTTCTCCGCCGTCGCGGATCTCGGCAAGGTGACACCGGCGCTGCAAGGCTTCAGGGCCACCCTGGGCGCCGGCGCCTCGCGCGGCACGCTGGAGAACCAGCGCAGCGGCAAGAAAGGCGCGATGAATTCCATCCAGCCGTACAAGACCACGGCCGGCCTGTCCTGGGACGATTCGCAGCGGCGCGGCGGCGCGTCGCTGACCGCCTTCCACACCCGCGGCAAACAGGCGCAAGCCGAAGTGGCGGCCGCGCAGTCGCAGCCTGCGGCGTATTTCGCCGTGCCATCGGCCACCGTGGTCGACCTGGCGGCTTACTGGAACATCGGCAAGCACGCCGTGCTGAACGCCGGCATCTACAACCTGGGCGACAAGAAGTATTGGGATTACGCCGCCGCCCGCACCCTGGCCGCCGGCACCACGGCAGCCACGCAGGCGGAGATCGAACGGCAGGCGCGTCCGGGCCGCCATGTCGCAGTCAATTTCAAACTGATGTACTGATAAGGGGGAAGCTATGAAGAAGATCTATGCATCAATGCTGCTGGGAGGCGCCATTGTGATGGGCGCCGTGGGGGCCAACGCCGCCACGGCGGCGGCCGCAGGTTCGCTGGCCGCGCGCTGGGCTGCCCTGCGCGCGGAGCAGCCCAAGCTGCAAATCCGCGACGCGGCGCGCACGCTGGGCACGTCCGAGGCGGAACTGCTGGCGACGGGCATCGGCAAGACGGTGACCCGCCTGTCCGATGCCGACCATGCGGTCAACGACATCATGATGCGGGCGCTGGACCTGGGCACCGTGCTGGCGCTGACCCGCAACGAGAACGGCGTGCTGGAGCGCACCGGGGTGGCGACCAAGGCCAAGCCGGAATCCTTCAGCGACAAGGAGCGTTTCCGTGCGGTGGCTGGCGGCTATCTCGGTGGCGAAATCGACCTGCGCTTCCATTTCGCGAACTGGAAGCATGCCTTCGCCGTCGTGCAGCCCGGGCGCGATGGCGCGACCAGCCGCAGCCTGCAGTTCTTCGATGCGCAGGGCAATGCGGCCCATAAGGTCTATGTGAAAAGCGAAGCCGGCGTGGCGGTGTTCGACAAGATCGTGGCGGACTTCCGGCATCCACGGCAGACGGGGGAGCTGGATATTGTCGCCGCTGCGCCCAAGGCGCCCGAAACGGCCGACAGCGCGGTCGATGTGAAGGAGTTCCAGCTGGCGTGGAAAGAAATGACGGATGTGCATCAGTTCAACCGCATTGTCGGCGAGTTCAGGCTGACGCGCGAGCAGGCGATGCGCCTGGCGCCGGAAGGCATGGCGCAGAAGGTCGGGACGCAGGCGCTGCGCAAGCTGCTGGATGAATCGGCGAAGCAGCAGTTGCCGATCATGGCGTTCCTGGGGAATGGAGCGACCACCCAGATTTTCAGCGGGAAGATCGGCAAGACTATGGCGAGTGGGGATTGGTATAACGTGCTGGATCCGGAATTTAACCTGCACATCCGGGAGACGGCGCTGAAGAATGGTTACGTTGTGCAGCGGGCGGGGGTGACGTCGGTGGAGTTCTTCGATAAGGAAGGGGAGCTGGTAGTGACGTTCTTTGGCGTGCGGGAGCGGGGTAAGCCGCAGCCGCAGGCTTGGGTGGAATTGACGCGGGGGCTTTGAGGAAACCGGTAAATCTGTGAGGCGGGGTCAGGCCCTAGGGCCTGACCCCGGGTTACCGGTTTGGCAGGTGCTTAGTGCTTTGCTTCGGAGCCGTGGATCAGTGCCTCGGCCGGGGCATCGGTCACGAACAGCTGCGCGCAGTCGACGGCATCGTACTCGTAATGCTTGCCGCAGAAATCGCAATTGATGCCCAGCTTGCCCTGCTCCGACAGCGCATCTTCCACTTCTTTCTGCCCCAGCATCTTCAGCATATTGCCCACCTTCTCGCGCGTGCACGAGCAATGGAAGTGCGGGTACAGCGGATCGAAGACGCGCAGCGTCTCTTCCCAGAACAGGCGCTTCTGCAGTTCTTCGATGCCATGTTCCAGCATCTCCGCTTCCTTTAGCGTGTCCCCCAGCATCACCACCCGGTTCCAGGTTTCCTGCGACACTTCGGCGGCGTGCGCGGTCTGTTCGGCCTTGCCGCCATGCAGTGGCAGCTTTTGCAGCAACAAGCCGCGCGACACCTGGTCGTCGGCCGCCAGCCACAGCTTGGTATCGAGCTGTTCCGAGCGCAGCATGTAATGCTCGATCACGGTGGCGACGTCGTCGCCGTCCAGCGGAACGATGCCCTGGTAAGGCTGCTGGCCAGGCACCTTTTCCGCCGGGTCCAGCGTGATCACGAAACGGCCATGGCCATGCGCATTGACCAGGGTCTGCAGGCCCGCATCTTCCGCGATCGCGAATTCTGCGTTCAGCTTGGCCGTCGCGCGCATGCGCAAGTCGGAATCGCATTCGACCACCAGCAGGCGCACCGGGCCGTCGCCGTGCAGCTGCATGATCAGCGAACCGTTGAATTTCAGGTTGGCCGACAGCAGGGCGGCCGCCGACACCATTTGCCCCAGCAAGCGCTTGACGGCGACCGGGTAGTGGTGGCGGGCCAGGATTTCGCGCCAGGTGGCGGAAATATCGACCAGCTCACCGCGCACGGCGGCGTCTTCGAAAACAAACTTCTGCAGGGTATCCGGGGTGTTCGTCATTTTCATCCAATCTTTTTCAGTTGCGACTTGAACAGCTGGCCACGTTTGACATAGCTGTCGGCGCTGCCTTTCAGGCGCGCCACGTCTTCCGCCGTCAGCTGGCGCACCACCTTGGCGGGGGCGCCGACGATCAGCGAGTTGTCGGGAAATTCCTTGCCCTCGGTGACCAGGGCGCCGGCGCCAACCAGGCAGCCTTTGCCGATCTTCGCGCCATTCAGCACCACCGCCTGGATGCCGACCAGCGAGCCATCGCCGATAGTGCAACCGTGCAGCATGGCCTGGTGGCCGATGGTCACGTCCTTGCCCACGGTTAGCGGGTAACCCATATCGGTGTGCATCACCGTGCCTTCCTGCACATTACTGTTTTCACCAATTGTGATGCGCTCGTTATCGCCGCGGATGGTGGCGCCGAACCACACGGAACTGTTCGCCTGCAGCGTCACTTTGCCGATCAGGGTCGCATTCTCCGCCACGAATGCGGAAGCATCAATCTCTGGCGCGTGTTCGCCGAGCTGGTAAATTGTCATGGATGGCCCGCTGGGAGGGAAGGGAAGTGGCGCTATTGTACGCCAAGCAGAATTTCGCACGGTCGTGCTATTATCTTGCATCCCCCTTTTCCAGGCAGAGCGACATGACACCATCCCGTTCCGATTTCATTGAAGTGCGCGGCAAGCGCACCCACGTGCTGCACTGGGGCCGCGAAGGCGCGCCCAAGGTGTTCATGGTGCATGGCTGGATGGATGTGGGCGCCAGTTTCCAGTTCGTGGTCGACTGCATGCGGGGCGACTGGCACGTGATCGCGCCCGATTGGCGCGGTTTCGGCCTGAGCGAACGCAATGGCACCGATACTTACTGGTTCCCCGACTACGTGGCCGACCTCGATGCGATCCTGCGCCACTACCAGCCGGAAGGCCAGGTCAATCTGCTGGGGCACAGCATGGGCGGCAACGTGGTCAGCCTGTATGCCGGCATCCGGCCGGAGCGCATCCGCCGCCTGGTCAACCTGGAAGGCTTCGGGCTGAAGGCCACGGTGCCGGAGCAGGCGCCATCGCGCTACCGCAAATGGCTCGATGAATTGCTGGTGGAGCCGGAGATGCGCAGCTACGACAGCCAGGCTGCCGTGGCGGCCCGCCTGCAAAAGACCAACCCGCGCCTGTCCGATGAACGGGCCGCCTTCCTGGCCAGCCATTGGTCGGCCCGGAACGCGCAAGGGCGCTGGGAAATCCTGGGCGACCCGGTGCACAAGCGCCCCGGCCCTGCGCTGTACCGGGTGGAGGAAGTGCTGGCCTGCTGGAAGAGGATCACGGCGCCGGTGCTGTGGGTGGAGGCGGAAGACACCAATATGTGGCTGTGGATGGGGCCGAAGGATGAGGCACGGGCGGAAATCGACCGCCGCCTGGGCCATCTGGCGCGCGTGACGCCGAAAATGATGCCCGATGCCGGCCATATGCTGCACCACGACCAGCCGGAATTGCTGGCCGAAATGCTGGAGGAATTCCTGGCTTGAACTTTCAGCGTACAATGAAACATTCGCAAATATGCAACTTGTATGCTGAACGTAGACTTACACTGCCATTCGAACGTGTCCGACGGTGTGCTGCCCCCGGCGGCGGTGGCCGAGTATGCCCGCCAGGCGGGCGTTGACGTCTGGGCCTTGACCGACCATGATGAGGTGGGCGGTGTCGCGGCGGCGCGCGCGGCGGCGCAGGCGCAGGGCATGCGTTTCGTGCCGGGCGTGGAAATTTCGATCACCTGGGCTGGCGAGACGGTGCATATTGTCGGCTTGCAGATCAATGAGAACGATGCCGTCCTGCTGAAGGGGCTGGAAGATACCCGCTCCGGCCGCGATAACCGTGGCCGCGAAATCGGGCGCCAGCTGGAGTTGGCGGGCATTCCGGGTGCGTATGAAGGGGCGCTCAATTATGTGGATAATCCGGCGCTGATGTCGCGCACGCACTTTGCCCGTTTCCTGGTGGAGCAGGGCGTGTGTGCTTCGGTGGCGGAAGTGTTCCGCAAATACCTGTCGCCGGGTAAGCCGGGCTTTGTCGAGCATCGCTGGGCGACGCTGCAGGATGCGGTCGGGTGGATCCTGGGCGCGGGCGGGGTGGCGGTGATCGCGCATCCGGGGCGCTATAAGTTGACGCCCATGCAGGAGGGAGTGCTGTTCGATGAGTTCAAGCAGCTGGGTGGAACGGCGATCGAGGTGGTGACGGGGTCGCATACGCCGGACCAGTATCCGAAGTATGCGAACCTGGCCAATAGTTATGGTTTCCTGGCGTCGCGTGGGACGGATTTCCATGCGCCGGGGGAGGCGCGGGTGGATTTCCGCTTGCTGCCGCCACTGCCGGGGAATGTGACGCCGGTCTGGCATGATTGGTTCTGAAAACCGGTAAACCGGCAAACCGGTGCCAGGCCCGCAGGGCCTGACACCGACCTGCGGCGGCCGCGGACCGGGGCTGACCCTTGGGTCTGACCCGGCTTTACCGGTTGTGACTTGTTTTTCCAACGCCCGACCATACATTATCATTCGGCAAATTGTCCGGAGACCCACACAAATGAAACGCATCATCCTGTTCCTCGTCACCAACCTCGCCGTGATGTTGGTATTGTCCATTGTCCTGTCGCTGCTGGGCATCGGGCGTCCCGGCAGCGGGACCAGCATGGGTGGCCTGCTGGCGTTTTCCGCCGTGGTCGGCTTCACCGGTTCCATCATTTCGCTGCTGATCTCCAAGCCGATGGCCAAATGGTCGACTGGCGCGCGCGTTATTGAGCAACCGCAGAATTCCACCGAACAATGGCTGGTCGGCACCGTCCATGCGCTGGCCGACAAGGCCGGCATCGGCCGACCTGAAGTGGCGGTGTACGAGGGCGACGCCAACGCGTTCGCCACCGGCGCCTTCAAGAATGACGCCCTGGTCGCCGTCTCCACCGGCCTGCTGCAGTCGATGAACAAGGAAGAAGTGGAGGCCGTGCTGGGCCATGAGGTGGCGCACATCGCCAATGGCGACATGGTGACCCTGACCCTGATCCAGGGCGTGGTGAACACCTTCGTGGTGTTCCTGGCCCGCATCGTCGGCTCGGTGGTGGACGGCATGCTCAACAAGAACGAAGAGCGCAGCGGCCATGGCATCGGCTATATGGTGACCGTATTTGTGTGCGAACTGGTATTCGGCCTGGTGGCTTCGATGATCGTGGCCTGGTTCTCGCGCCAGCGCGAGTTCCGCGCCGACGCCGGCTCGGCCCGCCTGCTGGGTTCGACCGTGCCGATGCAGCATGCGCTGGCGCGCCTGGGCGGCGTGCATCCGGGCGAACTGCCGCAAGGCATGGCCGCTTCCGGCATCACTTCGCCCAGCGGCTGGGCGGCCCTGTTCTCCAGCCACCCGCCGATCGAAGAACGCATCGCCGCCCTGCAGCAGCTGCGCTAAGACATGACGCAATTTTTCCAGGTCCACCCCGACAATCCGCAACTGCGGCTGATCAAGCAGGCAGCGCAAATCATCCACGGCGGCGGCATTGTCGCGCTGCCGACCGATTCCTGTTATGCGCTGGTGTGCCATCTGGACGACAAGGCGGCGGTGGAAAAGCTGCGCCGCATCCGCGGCATCGATGAGAAGCACCATCTGACCCTGCTGTGCCGCGACTTGAGCGAAATCGCGGTCTACGCGCGCGTCGACAACAAGCAATTCCGCTTGCTGAAGGCCGTCACGCCGGGCCCTTACACCTTTATCCTGGAAGCGACGCGCTGCGTGCCGCGCCGCCTGTCCCACCCGTCGCGCAAGACCATCGGCTTGCGCGTGCCCGAGAACGCCATCACCGAACTGCTCATGGCCGAACTGGGCCAGCCGCTGCTCGGTACCACATTGATGCTGCCGGGCGACGACGAGCCCCTGACCGACCCGGACATGGTGCTGGAGCGCCTGTGCAAGCAAGTCGACCTGGTGATCGACGGCGGCGCCTGCAGCTTTGAACCGACCACCGTGGTGGACTTGACGGCCGACGAACCGGAGCTGGTGCGCGCCGGCCGCGGCGACCCGGCTGCCCTGGGCCTCTGAGCCAGACGACTTACCGCCCAGCGCGCGGGCCGGCCGCCGGCTGATCCGCCGGCCCCCTCTGATAAAATCCCATTTATGAACAATATCGACCAGTTAATCCAGACGATCACGGTCTATGCGATCCCCGTCCTGTTTGCGATTTCCCTGCATGAAGCTGCCCACGGTTATGTCGCCCGTTATTTCGGCGACAACACGGCCGAACAGCTGGGGCGCCTGACCCCCAATCCGATCAAGCACATTGACCCCTTCGGCACCATCCTGCTGCCCTTGATGCTGCAATTTTTCCACCTGCCGCCCTTCGGTTACGCCAAGCCGGTACCGGTCGATGTCAACCGTCTGCGCAACCCGAAAAAACAGATGGGCTTCGTGGCCGCCGCCGGCCCGGCCGCCAACTTTGCGATGGGCCTCGGCTGGATGTTGCTGCTGGTCCTGATGGTCAAGCTGGGCGTGACGGAGCGCTTCCCGATCGAAATGTGCAAGGCGGGCGTGCTGACCAATGCCGTGATGTGTGCCTTCAACCTGATCCCGATTCCGCCGCTGGATGGCGGCCGCATCGTGACGGCCATCCTGCCGCGCGACCTGGCCTACAAGTTCGCCAGCATCGAGCGCCTGGGGCCGATCATTTTCATCGGCCTGATCCTGCTGCTGAATACCGGTCCCTTCCGTACCTTGCTGGGAGGCTTGATCGGCATCGTGGTAGGCTTGATCGAACTGCCGTTCCTTCCCTTCCTGCGCTGACACCATGTACCCTGACCGCGTCGTCTCCGGCATGCGCCCGACGGGCAGCATGCACCTTGGCCACTACCATGGCGCCCTGAAGAACTGGATCACGATGCAGGCCGAGCAGCCTTGCCTGTTCTTCGTCGCCGACTGGCACGCCCTGACCACCCATTACGACGACCCGTCCATCATCGAACAGTCGACCTGGGACATGCTGGTCGACTGGCTGGCGGCCGGCATCGACCCGACTCAGGCCACGCTGTTCATCCAGTCCAAGGTGCCGGAACACGCCGAACTGCATTTGCTGCTGTCGATGGCTACTCCGCTGGGCTGGCTGGAACGGGTGCCGACCTACAAGGACCAGATCGAGAACCTGTCCAACAAGGACCTGGCCACCTATGGCTTCCTCGGCTACCCGCTGCTGCAGGCGGCCGACGTGCTGATCTACCGCGCCAGCGAAGTGCCGGTGGGCGACGACCAGGTGCCGCACGTGGAAATGATGCGCGAAATCGCGCGCCGCTTTAACCACCTGTACGGCAAGGAAAAGGGCTTCGAGGAAAAGGCGCAGGACGCCGTCAAGAAGCTGGGCAGCAAGCGCGCCAGGCTGTATAACGAACTGCGCACCGCCTACCAGCAGGAAGGCGACGACGCCGCGCTGGAGCAGGCCAAGGCCATGCTGGACGATGCGCAAAACCTGTCGATGATCGACCGCGAACGCCTGTTCGGCTACCTGGAAGGGGCGCGCAAGCTGATCCTGGTCGAGCCGCAGGCCAAGCTGACGGAAGCGTCGCGCCTGCCGGGCCTGGATGGCCGCAAGATGTCCAAGAGCTACGGCAATGCCATCGCCCTGCGCGAAGACAAGGATGCGGTCACCAAGAAGGTGCGCACCATGCCGACCGACCCGGCGCGCGTGCGCCGCAGCGATGCCGGCGAGCCGGAACGCTGCCCGGTATGGCAATTCCATGTGGTGTATTCCGACCAGCCGACCCAGGAATGGGTACAGAAGGGGTGCCGCTCGGCCGGTATCGGCTGCCTCGAATGCAAGCAGCCGGTGATCGACGCCATCGTCAGGGAACAGGAGCCGATGCACGAGCGCGCCCAGCCTTACCTGGACGATCCGTCGCTGGTGCGCGCCATCGTGGCCGACGGCAACGAAGCGGCGCGCCGGCTGGCGCAGGAAACCATGCGCGATGTGCGCGAAGCGATGGGCTTGAACTATGGCTGATCTCCTGACCCCGCCCTCGGCCTGGGTGGAGCGGTTCGCGCCGCTGGTGCCTGGCGGCGAAGTGCTGGACCTGGCTTGCGGCAGCGGCCGCCATGCGCGCCTGCTGGCGGCGATGGGCCATGCCGTGGTGGCGGTCGACCGCGACGCCGAGGCCCTGGCTGCCGCGGCCGGCGACGGCATTGTCACCAGCCAGATCGACCTGGAAGAGGAGGGCGCCTGCTGGCCTTTCGGTGCCGCGCGCTTTGCCGGCATCGTCGTCACCAACTACCTGCACCGGCCGCTGCTGGCCCATATGCTGGGCAGCCTGGCGCCGAACGGGATGCTGATCTACGAAACTTTCGCCGACGGCAATGCCGCCTTCGGCAAGCCCTCCAACCCCGACTTCCTGCTGCAGCCGGGGGAATTGCTGGAATTGGCTAGAATGCATGGCTTGCGTGTCATCGCATTCGAGGATGGCGTCGTTAATACCCCGAAACCAGCCATGGTGCAAAGGATTTGCGCCGTAAAAGGGGAGTTTCCAAGGGAGGCGGCGCTGTTGCCGTCATTTTGAGCGACCAAAATGCACCACGGGTGCGGGGTATGCTCTACAATCGTCGTTTTAAATCTTTTTGCAATTGGTTTCCTATGATTAAGGGTAGCATTGTAGCAATCGTAACCCCGATGCACGCCGACGGCACCCTGGATTACCCAGGCCTGAACGCGCTGATCGACTGGCATATCGCCGAAGGCACGGACGCCATCGTGATCGTCGGCACCACCGGCGAGTCCGCCACCGTCAACGTGGCCGAGCACTGCGCACTGATCAAGGCCACCGTGGAACGCGTCGCCGGCCGCATCCCGGTGATCGCCGGCTCGGGCGGCAACTCCACCGTGGAAGCCATCGAACTGACCCGCTTCGCCAAGAGCGCCGGCGCCGACGCCTCGCTGCAAGTGGTGCCTTACTACAACCGTCCTACCCAGGAAGGCATGTACCAGCACTTCAAGGCCATCGCCGAAGCGGTGGACTTGCCGGTCATCCTGTACAACGTGCCGGGCCGCACCGTGGCCGACATGAGCAATGACACCATCCTGCGCCTGGCCCAGGTCAAGAACATCATTGGCGTGAAAGACGCGACCGGCAATATCGCCCGCGGCTATGACTTGCTGCGCCGTGCGCCATCCGATTTCGCCGTGTTCTCCGGCGACGATCCGACCGCCATCGCGCTGATGCTGGCCGGCGGCAAGGGCAATATCTCGGTGACCGCCAACGTAGCCCCGCGCCTGATGCACGAGCTGTGCGCAGCGGCGATGGCCGGCGATGCCGCCAAGGCCACTGCCATCAACAACCAGCTGCTGCCGCTGCACCAGCACCTGTTCATCGAACCTAACCCGGTGCCGGTCAAGTGGGCGCTGGCGGAAATGGGCAAGATGCCGGCCGGTATCCGCCTGCCGCTGGTGCCGCTGGCCGCACAATATCACGAGACCGTCCGCGCTGCCCTGCGTGAATCCGGTGTGCTGAACTAATCTTCATTTTCACATGACTATTCGCAAGATCGTTTCCCAGGCCCCGCAGCGCGGGCTCGTCGTTGGTGCCGTGGTGCTGAGCCTGTCCGGCTGCGGCATGGTGTCGTCCGTCGTCGGCGAAACCAAGGTCGATTACAAGTCGGCCAAGCAAGCCAGCACGCTGGACGTGCCGCCGGACCTGACCCAGCTGTCGAAAGACAACCGCTATTCGCTGCCAAGCAATGACCGCGGTGTGGCGACCGCTTCCGGCTACCAGGCCGCGCGCGGCACCGCCGCCGTCCCGGCCGCCAGCAGCAACGAAGTGGCCAGCACCGGCAACAAGGCGGTGCGCGTCGAGCGCGCCGGCAACCAGCGCTGGCTGGTGGTGCAGCAAACCCCGGAAGCCCTGTGGCCGCAGCTCAAGTCGTTCTGGGTCGAATCGGGCTTCACCCTGGCCGTGGACAATGCCACCGCCGGCGTGATGGAAACCGAATGGAATGAAAACCGCGCCAAGATCCCGCAAGACTTCATCCGCAATACGCTGGGCAAGGTCTTCGACGGCCTGTACTCGAGCGGCGAGCGCGACAAGTACCGTACCCGCCTCGAGCGCAACCCGGCCGGCGGCACCGAGATTTACATCAGCCACCGCGGCACCCAGGAAGTGGTGACCGGTCCGCAAAACGAATCGACCATGTGGTCGCACCGCAATAGCGACCCCAACCTGGAAGCGATTTTCCTGGCCAAGCTGATGGCCAAGCTGGGCGGCACCGCCGACGAAGCGACGGCCCGTACCGCGGTGGACAATGCCGTGGTGCAGGCCCAGCACGCGACCATCGTAGGCGAAGGCGCCGGCCGCTTCATCAAGACCGACGAAGGTTTCGACCGCACCTGGCGCCGCGTCGGGCTGGCGCTGGACCGCGCCGGCTTCACGGTGGAAGACCGTGACCGCGTGCAGGGCGTGTATTACGTACGCTTCGTGAGCGACACCACCGATACCCGCGGCTGGTTCTCGCGCATGTTCAACTTCAGTTCCGACAAGGACAAGGAAGCCCAGCGCTACCGCATTTCGGTGCGTTCGGATTCGGTCAACACCACCCAGGTGTCGGTCTGGACCAACCAGAACACGCCGGAAGATACCCCGGTCGGCGAAAAGATCCTGACCCTGCTGCACGAGCAGCTGAAATAAGGCGCAAGCCTGAAAACCCAAAGCCGGCGCAAGCCGGCTTTTTTTATGAAAGTCGGGGTCAGCTCTGGCA
>CAMLRG010000134.1 GCA_946482335.1 uncultured Duganella sp.
GGCGACATCGTCGGCCAGCCGATGCTCGCGCACAAAGCCGTGCACGAAGCCCACGTTGCCGCCGAAGCCGCGCACGGCGAGAAAGCCCACTTCGATGCCAAGATCATCCCATCGGTGGCCTACACCGATCCGGAGGTGGCATGGGCCGGCATCACCGAAGACGAAGCGAAAGCCAAGGGCATCAAGGTCGAGAAAGGCCACTTCCCGTGGGCAGCCAGCGGCCGCGCCGTGGCCAATGGCCGCGACGAAGGCTTCACCAAGCTGCTGTTCGATGCGGAGACGCACCGCATCATCGGCGGCACGATTGTCGGCACCCACGCCGGCGACATGATTGGTGAAATCGCCCTCGCGATCGAAATGGGCGCCGACGGCATCGACATCGGCAAGACGATCCACCCGCACCCGACCCTGGGCGAATCGATCGGCATGGCCGCCGAAGCCTACGAAGGCGTCTGCACCGACCTGCCGCCCCCGCGCAAGCGCTAAGGCCTTGCCATAAAAAAATGTCCACCCTGGGGTCAGGAACCGGGGTGGACATTTTCCTTTCGTATTCTTTGCACCGTCTTCGTCGATATCTTGAAGTGGGTTGCGATTTGGGCCAGGCTGTAGCGGCCGGAGCGCAGCGCATCGGCGACCGCCTGCCGTCGGGCGGGCTTGTCGTCGACCTCGGGCAGGGCGGGCGAAGAAGGCGGCCTCAGCGGATCTTCCCGGCCCAGGCCAGCGGCGACAAAGGAGCGGTAAGCGCACATGCGTTGCTCGTCGCTGTCGCCATGGAAACGCTTGCGTATCGTTGCGACATCCAACCATTCCGGCGCGGCAATGAGGCCCGCTGTCGCCCGGTAGCTGCTCCAGCGCCATTCCAGCGCGCTCGCCACCATGCCTGCCCGCACCGGATTGAGCGTGATATAGCGCGCCAGCTCAAGGAAGTGCGCTTCCTGCGCCAACAGTACCGAATGGAATCGGCCCTGGAACACATGTCCTGTCAGCCCATGGCGCACATTGAAATTTTGCGAATACACGCAGTTCAGGAAATGCATGCCGTCCGACAGGTTCGGCAAGGGCGTTTGCAATAGCAGGTGAAAGTGGTTCGGCATCTGACAATAGGCATGGCAGATAAAGCCGAATTTGTCGGCGGTGAGCGCCACCAGGTCGTGCCAGGTGAGGTAATCGCGCTCGTCGAGATAGATTTTGGCCTTGCGGTTGCCACGCGCGGTTACGTGGTAAAAGGCATCCTGGACCAAGGGGCGTGGCGGTCGGCTCATGAACCGACGATAGCACCGCGGCAGCGCCGCGAACTGATTTAAATCAGAGTTGGGGCAAGGGGCGGAACGAAAATGTCCTTAAGCGTTCCTGACCCCTGGGAGGACATTTATTTCTGGTTACGGTATTGCTCGAAGTGCTGGCCGTAGTCGGTCCAGTTATCGTCCAGCATCTTGCTGAACTGGTCCATGAAGTAGCCTTTGGCTTCTTCCTTCTTGCCGTTGAAGGATTCCAGGTCGTTTTGGGCGCGCGCTACCAGGAAGGTGTTGTAGCGGGCGGCGGCGAACATCAGGCTGGCGCCAACCAGTTGCGGGGCGCCTTTGTTGCTGCCTTCGTGGGCGTTGGCCAGGGCGACGTAGGCGTCGATGTATTCGAAGAATTTCTGGTCGTCGTTCTGCTGCTGTGGGGTGAGTTGTTGTTCGCTCATGTTTTACTACCAAAAAGTTGACACTAGGGGTGGGCATCGTGACACAGGACGCGCTTTGCTGCAATAAAAAACCGGGTTGTCGGCCCGGTTTGTTGTTAGCTCGCTATGAAGCGCTCTGGTATTTCAATGCCGCCGCTACTGGCGGCTTCCGCATAGGCCTTGAGTTCATTGATCGCCGCATCCAGGTGCTCCTGATTGGGGTTTTCCTGGAATCCTTTGATGCGCTCGTTGAGCGTCGCGACTTTCCTGCTCCATTCGAGCCGATCGACCTTGCTCATACAACCTCCCACTTTATTTATGTTTCTCGAGGAGTCCAGTATCCGGCAGCGGCCGGACCGCCCACCGTGCGCTAGCGCACATACGCTGCCGCGCACGCTTAGGGTTCGCTTAACGCAGTACGCCGTGCAGGAACAGGTCGACCCCTTGCTCGATATGGCCCGGTGAGGTCGGCACGCCGCAGCGCGATTCGAACAGGAAGCGCTTGAGCTGGTCGCCCATGATGCAGTTCATGAAGTGCACTGCCAGGCGCTCTGGCGCAGCATCGGTCGCGAGCTGGGCGCGGATGTCTTCGCGGGAAAAATAGCGTGCCAGCGTTTCGCGTGTCTGGCGCGGGCCGGCGTCCCAAAACGCTTCGGCCAGTTCCGGGCTGGTGTGGGCTTCCGCGATCACCAGCTGGTACAGGGCGGTGGCCGCCGGATTGCTCACCAGGCTGTGGAAGCGCGTGCCGAAGTCGAGCAGGGCTTCACGGATGGGGCGCTGGGTATCTTCCAGGCTTTCCATGCTGTGGAAGGATTCGGCGCGGCGGCGCGCCAGGATGGCTTTCAGCAGGCCGGCCTTGCCGCCGAACTTCACATAGATCGTGCGTACCGCGACGCGGGCTTCGCGCGCGATCAATTCCAGACTGACCTTGCTGTAGCCCTTTTCCAGCAGCAGGCGGGCGGCCGTATCCATCAAGTCATTCAGCCGCGCCTCGGCCTCGGCTGCCTTGGGGCGGCCCGCTTTGACTGGTTCGGGGAGTTGTTCAACAGACATGATTGCAAACCGTACGTAATACCCTAAGGCTATCAGATGCGCCCACTTTATTCCAAATAAAAATGAAATGCAATCGTTTCATTTCTTGACTTCGTTCATTTGTTGAAGAATAATGCTCAGGACCCATTTCATTTTGAGGGAGTTTCCCACCATGTCCCAGCACAACCCAGCCGAACAAAAAGTGCTCAGCGCCGTGCCTGAAGCCAAGCCTGCAGCCACGCCGCCCAACCGCCGCGTGATGGTGATCGCCGGCCTGATCGCCCTGGCTGCCCTGGCCGCCGGCGGCCGCATGTGGTACCGCAGCCATCACTATGTGGAGACCGAAAACGCTTACGTGGCGGGCCACGTGCATCCGGTCTCCTCGCGCATCGCCGGGGTGGTGACCAAGGTGCTGGTGGACGACAACCAAGTGGTGAAGGCGGGCGACGTGATCGCCGAACTCGATCCTTTCGACCAGCAGGTGAAGGTGGAACAGATCCAGGCCCAGATCGCCAGCGTGGAGCAGCAGGTCGTGCAGGCCGATGCGCAAATCGCCCAGGTCAACGCGCAAGCCAGCGCCGCCGCCGCGCAAGTGGCGCAGTCGCAAGCCAACCTGCTGCGCGCCTCGCAGGACGCCGAGCGTTACGGCCAGCTGTACACCAGTCAAATGAAGGCCGTGTCGAAAGCCGAACTGGACGCCGCCAACGCGGCCCGCGCCAGCGCCACCGCCGACGTGGCGGCGCGCAAGGACAGCGCCGCCGCCGCGAAAGCGCAAATCGGTTCCGCCACCTCCGCGCGCGAAGTGCTGAAGGCACAGGTGAAGGTGCTGCAGGTGCAACTGAAAGATGCGCAGCAGCAGCTGGCTTACAGCCGCATCGTGGCCCCGGTCGGCGGCCGCATCGGCAAGCGCGCCCTGGAAGTGGGCCAGCGCGTGCAGCCTGGCCAGCAACTGGTGGCGCTGGTGCAGGACAATGTCTGGGTCACCGCCAACTTCAAGGAAACCCAGCTGGCCGATATGCGCGTGGGCCAGGAAGTCAGCCTGAGCATCGATGCCTTGCCAGGCAAGGAACTGGTGGGCCGCGTCGACAGCTTCTCGCCGGCCTCCGGCGCGCAGTTCGCACTGCTGCCGGCCGATAACGCCACCGGCAATTTCACCAAGATCGTGCAGCGTGTCCCGGTCAAGATCACCTTCAAGCCGGAAGACTTGAAGGCGTACCAAGGCCGCCTGGTGCCGGGCATGTCCGCCATCGCTGAAGTCAGCATCAAGTCGAACGCAAAATGAGCGGCCCAATGACGGTGCCGGAAGGCCCGGTTTCCGCCCGCACCTGGATCGCCGTCGCGGCGGGCATGCTGGGCGCCTTCATGGCGGTGCTGGACATCCAGATCACCAACTCCTCGCTGCGCGACATCCTCGGCGCGCTGAACGCGACCCAGGAAGAGGGCTCCTGGATTTCGACCGCCTACCTGGTGGCCGAAATCATCGCGATCCCCCTGACGGCGCTGTTGACGCGCACCTTCGGCATGCGCGGCTACATGGTCGGCACCACCGGCCTGTTCCTGGTGTTCTCGACCCTGTGCGGCGCGGCCTGGAACCTGGAAAGCATGATCTTCTTCCGCATGATGCAGGGTTTCACCGGCGGCGCGCTGATCCCGATGGCGATGACGCTGGTCATGGCCAAGCTGCCGGCGTCCAAGCGTGCCATCGGCATGGCGATTTTCGGCTTGACTGCGACCCTGGCTCCTTCGATGGGCCCGACGCTGGGCGGCTACCTGAGCGAGCTGTATGGCTGGCCATCGATCTTCTACATCAACTGGGTGCCGGGCGTGCTGCTGATCGCCGGCGTGGCCTACGGCCTGGATGCGGAACCGCGCAAGCTGGGCGAACTGCTGAACGCCGACTGGCTGGGCATCGCCTTCATGGCGCTGGGCCTCGGTTGCCTGACCATCTTCCTGGAAGAGGGCAACAGCAAGGACTGGTTCGAATCCGGCTTCATCGTCGCCTTCGCCGGGCTGGCGCTGGTCGGCTTGCTGGGCTGGGTCGTGACCAGCGCGATGCGGCCCAATCCCTTCGTCAACCTGGGGCTGTACACGCAGCGCAATTTCCTGGTGGCGTCGGCGCTGGCGGCGGTGATGGGCATGGGCCTGTACGGTTCGTCCTTCCTGCTGCCGCTGTACCTGGGGCAGATCGCCGGCTACTCGCCGATGCAGATCGGCGAAGTGATCATGTGGGCCGGCTTGCCGCAGCTGTTCATCATGCCGTTCGCGGCCAAGCTGTCGATGAAGGTCGATAACCGCATCCTGTGTTCGATCGGCCTCGGACTGTTTGGCGTTTCCTGCATCATGAACGCCTACATGGACGCCACCACGGGCTACGACCAGTTGCTGTTCTCGCAGGTGATCCGCGCGCTGGGCCAACCCTTCGTGATGCTGACGCTGTCGAACTTTGCGATGAACGGCATCGCGCCGAAGGATACCGCCTCCGCCTCGAGCCTGTTCAACATGACGCGTAACCTGGGCGGCTCGATCGGTATTGCCCTGCTGGCGACGCAGCTGACGCAGCGCGAACACTTCCACTCCGCCCGCCTGGGCGAGGCGGTGAACAGCTTCTCGGCCGCGACACAGCTGCGCCTGGACCAATTGACGCAAAGCTTCATCGGCAATGGTTTCGATCCGGTGACGGCTTCGGACAAGGCGCTGAAGGCGGTGGATGGCATCGTGCGCCGCGAATCGTACGTCATGGCTTACAACGACGGCTTTTTGATCGTGGGCGGCATCCTGCTGTCCTGCATCCTGATCCTGTGGCTGTCCGACAAGGTGAAGTCCCCGTCGGGCGGCGGCGCCGGCGCGCACTAATTGAGGTAAAGAATATGAACATCAAGATGATTGCAATGGCAGTGGGCGCAGCGGCGGTGCTGGCAGGCTGCGGTACCGTGGGCAGCGATTTCAAGGCGCCTGCCAACGTGCAGGAGCAGGCTTTCCGCCATGCCCCGCAAGGCGCGGCCGGCGAAGCCCAACTGCCGGCGCAGTGGTGGACCGTGTTCGGCGACGACACGCTGGACCGGCTTGAACATCAGGCCCTGCGCGACAGCCCGACCGTGAAGGCGGCGGCGCAACGCCTGTTCCAGGCCGAAGCGCAACTGGGGCTGGTGCGCGCCAGCCGGCTGCCCTCTGTGACGCTCAGCGCCGGGGTATCGAATTCCCGTACCTCGGCCAATACCTCGCAGGGTATCGCGCTGGGCCACCGCTCGATCGACGGCAACAATTACTCGGTGGCGGCGGGCTTCTCTTATGAGCTGGACCTGTTTGGCCGCGTGCGCCGCGCAGTGGAAGCAGCCGACGCACAGGCGCTGGCGGCCAGCCACGACCGCGACGGCGTGCTGTTGCTGCTGTCCTCGCAGATCGCCACCACGTACTGGCAGTTGCGCGGGATGGATGCGGAACTGGGGATACTGCGCGGTGCGCTGGCTACCCGCCGCGAGACCGAGGACCTGGTGAACGCGCGCTTCAACGCCGGCTTGTCGAACGAACTCGACACCTCGCGTGCGCGGATCGAACGCGCCAATGCGGAAGCGGACCTGGAGGAAGTGCAGCGCCAGCGCAATACGCTGGAGCATGCGCTGGCCGTCCTGGTGGGGGCGTCGCCATCGTCGATGCAGCTGGCGCCGCTGGCGGCCGCCGATTTGCCCGCACCACCCGCGATCCCTGCGGGGCTGCCGGCCAGCTTGCTGGCGCACCGTCCGGACCTGGCGGCCAGCGTCGCCAGCCTGCGCGCAGCCAATGCCAATGTGGGCGTGGCGGAAGCGGCCTTCTATCCATCGGTCAGCCTGACCGGCAACTTCGGCTTCGCTTCCGAGAGCCTGGGCGATATCGGCAAGGGCGGCTCGCGCGCATTCAGTGCCGGTCCGCTGGCATTGTCGCTGCCGCTGTTCGACGGTGGCCGCAACCAGTCCAACCTGACCGCCGCCAAGGCTCGTTACGAGGAAGCGGTCGCCAACCACGAAGGCAGGCTGCTGACCGCGCTGCGCGAAGTGGAGGATGCCCTGTCCGACGTGCAGCAGCGCACCCGGCAAGGCAAGGTGCAGTCGGCGTCGCGCGAGGCCGCCAGCCGCGCTTACGACGTCGCGCGCGCCCGTTACGAGCGCGGCATCAGCACCTACCTTGACGTGACCGACGCCCAGCGCAGCGCACTGGCGGCCGACCGCGCCGCGGTGCAGATCAACACCCAGCGCCTGCTGGCCACCGTCAGCGTGGCCCGTGCGCTGGGCGGCGGCTGGACGGCAAACCGCTAAAACCGGCCCACCCGGGTCAGACCCTAGGGTCTGACCCCGCCTTACCGGGTTTCGGAAGCCGGCCCGAAACGCTCAAGCATGAAATCGATAAAGCTGGTGAGCTTTGGCGTCGGCCGCCGGTCGCGCGAGTACAGCAGATGCATCGGCCGCGGCGCGGGCAGGTAGTCGTCCAGCACGCGCACCAGCCGACCGGCGGCGATGTCCTGTGCCAGCACGATCTCGGCCTGCATGATGAGGCCGAAGCCTTTCAGGGCCGCCTGCTTCAACGCGTAACTGTTGTTGGCGCGCAGGCGGCTGAGCGGTACGTGGCGGCTATCCTTGTCGCCTTTCAGCCGCCAGCGCGATTGCGGTACCCAGCCGCTGAATTCCAGGCATTCGTGCTGCGCCAGGTCGGCCGGCACTTGCGGCACGCCGCGCCGCGCCAGGTAGTCGGGCGAACCGCAGATCACCACGCGGTACGGCCTTAATGGCCGCGCCACCAGCGAGGAATCGGCCAGCGTGCCGATGCGGATGGCGACGTCGAACCCTTCCTCCACCATGTCGATCATGCGGTCGTTCAGGTTCAGGTCCACGCTGACTTCGGAATGCAGTGCGAGGTAATCGGGGATGGCGGGGCTGAGCCATTCCATGCCGAAGGAAACGGCGGCGGTGACCTTCAGCACGCCGCGCGGCGCCACCCGCATGGTTTCGGCCAGGCTTTCCGCAGCGCCGATCTGGGCCAGGATGGCGCGGCATTGTTCCGCATATTGACGCCCGATTTCGGTCAGCGATTGGCGCCGCGTGGTGCGCGTCAGCAGCGCGGCGCCCAGCCGCTGCTCCAGTTGCCGTACGTGCTTGCCCACCATGACGGCGGACATGCCGAAGCGTTCCGCGGCGGCGGTAAAGCTGCCGCTATCGACTGCCGCCACAAACACTTCCATGCTGCGTAGCTTGTCCATTGCGAACCATTGGTTTGTAATTTGCTAAATGATAGCCCATTTATTCCTGTGGTGACGGAGATCATACTGGCTCCACTTCGCAACCCAACAGGAGCAAACAAATGAAGAAGATCATCGTTATCGGCGCCTCCGGCACCCTCGGCAAAGCCATCGTGGAACAACTGGGCCTGCGCCATGAAGTGATTACCGCCGGCCGCAGCAGCGGCCAGTACCGGGTGACGATCGAGGATCCCGCCTCGGTCGAAGCGCTGTTCCAGCAAACCGGCAAAGTCGATGGCGTGGTGGTGGCGGCGGGCGACGTGCACTTCGGCGCACTGCAGGACATGAGCGCGGAACAGTTCAAGACCGGCCTGGAATCCAAGCTGATGGGACAGGTCAACGTCGCGCTGGCGGCGCAGAAGCACCTGAACGATGGCGGCTCGATCACGCTGACCAGCGGCAGCGTGTCGCATAATCCGATCCGTTACGGCGCCAACGCCAGCACGGTCAATTCCGCGGTGGACGGTTTCGTACGGGGCGCCGCGATCGAGCTGCCGCGCGGCCTGCGCATCAACGCCGTCAGCCCGACGCTGGTCGACGAGTCGGTGCCGGTGTATGGCGCTTACTTCTACGGCATGGAAACCGTGCCGGTGAAACGGGCTGCGCTGGCCTACAGCCGCAGCGTGGAAGGCGCGGAGACCGGCAAGTCTTACCGCGTATGGTAATGCGTACTGTCCTCGTGATTGGCGGCACCGGCACCATTGGCAGCGCCGTGGTACGGGAGCTGGGCCTGCGGCATCGGGTGGTCACGGCAGGGCGCACCAGCGGCGACCACCGCGTGGCGATCGAGGACATCGCCTCGGTGCGCGCCCTGTTCGCCGAGGCGGGCAGGGTGGACGACGTGGTGGTGGCCTGCGGCGCGCTGCACGTCGGCCCGCTGGAGGAGATGACGGCAGCCGACTTCCATATCGGCCTCGATTCCAAGCTGATGGGACAGGTGAACGTGGCCCTGGTGGCGCAGCATGCGCTGAGCGACGGCGGTTCCATCACCTTGACCAGCGGTGTCGACGCGCACCACCCGTTGCGCGGCTGCGCCAATACCGTCACGGTGAACAATGCGGTCGAAGGTTTCGCCCGCGGCGCGGCGGTGGAATTGCAGCGCGGCCTGCGCATCAACGTGGTCAACCCTTCCTTGCTGGATGAGTCGGCGGAAAAGTTCGAGGCCCTGTTCCACGGCTTCGAAACGGTACCGGCGGCGCGCGTGGCACGCGCCTACAGCCGTTGCGTGGAAGGCGCGGAAAGCGGAAAAACATACCGCGCCTGGTAAACGCGGGCATACAATGTGGCCTTCCTTTTAACTGTAGAGAAAAGGCCACATGAAAAACCTGCTGACCCCTTTGGCGCTGGCGATTGCCTGCGCCACGGCCGCCGCCGCGCCGGCCGACGTTGCCGAGTTGCAGAAGATGACCAAGCGCTACGCGCCGGTGCAACTGAAGGCCGACACTGCGCACCTGTCGGCCGGCGACCGCCAGGCCATCAGGCAGCTGATCGAGGCGGCCAGGATCATCGATACCTTGCAGCTGCGCCAGCGCTGGTCCGGCAACGAGGCGCTGTACGCTGCGCTGCAGAAGGACAAATCGGCGCTGGGCAGGGCGCGCGCCGACTACTTCTGGCTGAACAAGGGCCCATGGTCCATCCTCGACGGGAACAAGTCCTTCCTGCCGGGGGAAGTGGCGGGCATCAAGGTGCCGGCTCAGAAACCTGCCGGCGCCAACTTCTACCCCGAAGGCGCGGGCAAAGAGGAGCTGGAATCCTGGATCAACGGCCTGCCGGCAGCGCAAAAACAGGAAGCGCAGTGGTTCTTCACCACCATCCGCAAGGGCGACGACGGCAAGTTCAAGATCGTCAAGTATTCGGACGAGTACAAGCCGGAACTGGAGCAGCTGTCGAAGCTGCTGAAGCAAGCCGCTGCCGCTACCGGCAACGCTTCGCTGAAGAAGTTCCTCGACCTGCGGGCGGATGCCTTCCTCTCCAACGATTACCTGCCATCCGATTTCGCCTGGATGGACCTGGATTCGCCGGTCGACGTCACCATCGGCCCTTACGAAACCTATAACGACGAACTGTTCGGCTACAAGGCCGCCTTCGAAGCCTACGTCAACATCCGCGACGAGAAGGAAACGCGCAAGCTGGACTTCTTCGCCAAGCATATGCAGGAACTGGAAGACAACCTGCCGGTCGATCCCCAGTACCGCAACCCGAAGGTCGGCGCGGTGGCGCCAATGGTGGTGGTGAACCAGGTGTACGGCGCGGGCGACGGCAATATGGGCGTGCAGACCGCCGCCTACAACCTGCCCAACGACGAGCGCATCATCAGCCAGCGCGGCTCCAAGCGCGTGATGCTGAAGAACGTGCAGGAAGAGAAATTCAAGGCCACCCTGACCCCGATCGCGAAGATCGTGCTGCGCCCGGCGGACCAGAAGGACCTGGACTTCAACTCCTTCTTCACCCACATCCTGGCGCATGAAATCACGCATGGCCTGGGCCCGCACGTCACCAGGGTGGACGGCAAGGAATCGACGCCGCGCCAGGATTTGAAGGAAGCCTACTCCACCATCGAAGAAGCAAAAGCCGACATCACCGGCCTGTTTGCCCTGATTTACATGATGGACAAGGGCCAGTTGAAAGACACGCTGGGGCAGGGCGAGGCGGCGGAGCGCAAGCTGTTCACCACCTTCCTGGCCTCGGGCTTCCGTACGCTGCACTTCGGCCTGACGTCGTCGCATGCGCGCGGCATGGCGATCCAGATGAACTACCTGCTGGACAAGGGCGCCTTCGTCGCGCATGGCGATGGCCGCTTCTCGGTGGATTTCGGCAAGATCAAACAGGCGGTGACCGAGCTCGACCGCGAGTTCCTCACCATCGAAGCCACCGGCGATTACGCGCGCGCCAAGGCGATGATGGCCCAATATGTCGTCATTCGCCCCGAGGTGCAGAAGGCCCTGGACAAGATGAAAACGGTGCCCAACGACATCCGTCCATCGTTCCCGACGGCACAGGCATTGCTCGCCAAATAAACTTGCCTGTTAGCTCAGCAAATATTTTGTAACAGCCCGGAAACTCCGGTAACGGCTTGCCGCAAGGCATGTATAGTTGAAGCTCGTTACCGGAGTTTTCCATGAAGCTGAGCCTGCCAATCCTGCTGTCTTTCTTTGCTGCCTCCGCAGGGGCTGCCCAGCTCACCGAGACCGAAGTGCGCTGGCTGCAGGCCGGTGCACCGGTCTTGGCCTATGCCAAGCAGGAATTGAAACTGCCGATCGATATCGTGGTCCAGCCGCAAGCCGGGCCCAACGATGTGCCGCTGGCGATGGGCTTTGCCGATGGCCGCTGCAAGCTGGTGTTCTCCATGCGCGGCAATCCGGCAGCGGAACAAGTGCTGGCGGGCGTGCCCGCCGCCCAGCACAAGGTCCTGATCGAGGCGATGACGGCGCACGAAGTGGGCCATTGCTGGCGCCAGGCGCGCGGCAGCTGGCACGCCTTGCCGTCCGGCTTCGTCGAAGCGCCGCAACAGCAGCTCGACAATCCCGAATTGCAGGCATTGTCGAAACAGATGCGCGATACGCGGCGCGAGGAAGCGTTCTCCGACCTGGTGGCGCTGGCCTGGACCCAGCGCAGCAACCCCAGCCAATACAAGCAGGTGCATGCCTGGCTGATGCAAGTGCGCCAGCCGGTCGCGCATGGTTCGCACAACACCCGCGCCTGGCTTCAGCTGGCGGCCAACGGGGCTGTGTTCGATAGCGAACATAACCCTTTCGAACAAGCGCGCGTCCTGTGGGGCAAAGGCTTACTTAAAGACGAGCAATAACACGACTGTGTTCGGTCGCGCACAGAAATTAGTCCCCGGGAGGCGTTAAATCGCCTTTGCCAACCATCCTAAAGGGGACTAACCATGAAGAAAATCCTGTGTATTTCGCTGGCAGCCCTGTTCAGCTCTTCGGTTGCATTTGCGCAGACTGTCGACAACAACGCTTACAAAGCGGCCAAGGATAAAGCTGAATCCGACTACAAGGTGGCGAAAGATGGCTGCAAGAGCCTGAAGCGCAATGCGGAAGACGTCTGCCAGGAAGAAGCCAAAGTGGCGCAAGCCCGCGCCGAACTGGATGCCACCACGCAGTACCAGAACGACGCCAAGGACATCGAAAGGGCCAAGCGCAAACTGGCCGACGCGGAATATGACCTGGCCAAGGAACGTTGCGACGATATGAGCGGCTCGGCGAAGTCGGCCTGCAAATCCGACGCGAAATCCGCCCATAAGACGGCACTGGCCGGTATCGGCACCAGCAGCACCACGGCTGCCGTAGCCCAGAACACGCGTGAAGCCGGCACCAACCTGGCCAATACCACGCGCGACGCAGGCAGCAACATCGCCAACACCACCCGCGAAGCGACTGCCGATACCCGCACCGCGATGTCCGACACCATGATCACCACCAAGGTCAAAGCTGAAATGGCCGCCGACCCGCTGGTGAAAGCCATGGACGTGCACGTGGAGACCCAGAAAGGTATCGTCATGCTGAGCGGCTTTGTGCCATCGAAGGCGGAAGCCGACAAGGCGGTGGAACTGGCACGCAAGGTCGAAGGCGTGCAGGAAGTGAAATCTTCCATCCAGATCAAGAAATAAGCGGTGCCATAGGCACCTTGGGCCGGCGGCGAGACTGCGTGCCGGCTTTTCTTTTTGCTGTTATGATGACGATCATCATTTAACTAACGTCAGCCATGATCGCTCATTCCCTCTCCATGCGGCTACAGGGCCGGGGGATCCACTACGCGTGGGTCATCGTTGCATTAACTTTTCTTACCGGTCTGACGTCGTCGGCGGCGCTGGGTTTGCCCGGAGCGCTGCTGCAGCCACTCAGCAAGGAATTCGGCTGGGGCGTGGACCAGATTTCTTCCGCGCTGGCGGTCCGCTTTGCCTTGTTCGGGCTGATCGGGCCGTTTGCGGCCATCCTGATGGAGCGCTTCGGCTTGCGCAATGTGATGGTGACGGCGCTCATGCTGATCACCGGCGGCTCGCTGCTGGCGCTGGGCATGACGCAGTTCTGGCAACTGGTGCTGTTGTGGGGCGTGATGCTGGGCGTGGGCTCGGGCATGACGGCGCTGGTCCTGAGCGCCGTGGTCTCGAACCGCTGGTTCGAAACCCGTCGCGGGCTGGTGGTGGGCGTGCTGACGGCCAGTTCCGCGACCGGGCAATTGGTGTTCCTGCCGATCGGCGCCTGGCTGGTGGAGCACTTCGGCTGGCGCATGGCGGTGGTGCCGGTGCTGGTGGCATGCAGCGTGGTGGCGCTGGCCGTGTATTTGCTGATGCGTAACCGCCCGTCGGATGTCGGGCTGGCGCCGTTCGGGGCGCCGCAGCTGGTTCCCGTCGCGGCTGCGCCGGCCGTGCAGCCGGAGCGGCCCGCCATGACGATCGGCATCGGCACGCCGTTCCGCATCTTGCGCGAAGCGTCGGCCAGTCCGGTGTTCTGGCTGCTGGCCGGCAGCTTCTTCATCTGCGGCCTCAGTACCAATGGCTTGATCCAGACCCATTTCATTTCGCTGTGCGGCGATGCCGGCCTGGGGCCCGTGCCGGCGGCTTCGGTGCTGGCCATGATGGGTGCTTTCGACCTGGTCGGCACCATCCTGTCGGGCTGGCTGTCGGACCGCTACGACAACCGCAAGCTGCTGTTCTGGTACTACAGCCTGCGTGGCCTCTCGTTACTGTGGCTGCCGTATTCCGAGTTCACCTTGTATGGCCTGTCGCTGTTCGCCATGTTCTATGGCCTGGACTGGATCGCGACCGTGCCGCCGACGGTGCGCCTGGCCGCCGCCACCTTCGGCAAGGAGAAAGCCGGCATGGTGTTCGGGTGGGTGTTCGCGGCGCACCAGCTGGGTGCCGCGGTGGCGGCCTTCGGCGCCGGGCAGGTGCGCACGCTGCTGCTGACGTATAACCCGGCCTTGTTCGCGGCGGGTGCCGCCTGCCTGGTCGCGGCGATGATGGTGATGGCGATCCGCTTGCGTCCCGCCGTCGCCGCCGCGCCCGCGGCCAAGGCGGCGTGAGCTGTCCGGCGTAGCCGGGCGCTGCGTTCAGGCCAGGGCGAGGATCGCCAGGCTGACGCCCACGCCGGCAAACCAGACCAGGGTGCGCAGGGTGGCCAGGTTGCTGATGTAGATGATGCTGTAGGCCACGCGGATCACGACGAAAGCCATCGCCAGGATATCGATGCTGTCCTGGTTCGCGTGGGCCTGCTGGGCGAGGATGACCGCTGCGATGAACAGCGGCAGTGCTTCAAAGCCGTTCAGGTGCGCGGCGTGGGCGCGTTTCATCCAGCCGGACTGGCGGCCCTCCCAATCGCGCGGGTGGGCATTGTCGTAGCGGTCCTTGCCCTTGAACGACGCCACTTTCGGCGTCAGTTCCACCATGATGGGCAGCAGGCAAGCCGCAGCGATACACCAGTTTGCAACTGTCATCTACATCTCCTTATTTAAGGTGCCTGGCCAGCCAGCCATGCACCTCGTTGTAGAAGTAGCGGCTGTTCTCGCCTTTCAGGATCCAGTGGTTTTCGTCCGGGAATACTACCAGCTTGCTCGGCGTATTCAAACGCTGCTGCGCCGCGAAGTTCATCAGCGCATTGTTGACCGGCACCCGGTAATCCAGTTCGCCCACGGTGATCAGGATCGGCGTCTTGAAGCCGGTGCCTTTCTCGTGGTTCGCACCCTGCATGATCGGGCTTTGCTCGCGCCACACCGGCAGGTTGCTCCATACCGGGCCGCCGCCGTTCACTTCGCGGCCATAGATGCTGTCGCTGGTCCCCCACTGCATGACCAGGTCCATCTCGCCGGCATGCGACACGATGGCCTTGTAGCGGGTGGTGGTGGCTTGCAGCCAGTTGGCCAGGTGGCCGCCATAGCTTGC
>CAMLRG010000135.1 GCA_946482335.1 uncultured Duganella sp.
GATTCGCAAGACCGGGTGGCCGACGCTTCCGCCATGGCAGGCGAAATCCTGAACGCCATGCCGACCGTGCAAGCGTTCACCCATGAAACGCTGGAAGCGCAGCGTTTTGGCGGCTCGGTGGAAGGTGCGTTCAGCACCGCCATGCGCCGCATCCAGGCGCGCGCCTTCCTCACCATGCTGGCCATCGTGCTGGTGTTCGGCACCATCGTGTTCGTGCTGTGGCTGGGCGCCCATGCCGTACTGGAAGGCTCGATGACGGGCGGCGACCTGGGCCAGTTCATCCTGTACGCTTCCATCGTGGCCGGTGCCATCGGCGCGCTGTCCGAAGTGATGGGGGAAGCCCAGCGCGCGGCCGGCGCCACCGAGCGCCTGCTGGAATTGCTGGCGGTGCGCTCCGATATCCAGAACCCGGCCCAGCCGCAGGCCTTGCCGCCGCGTGCGGCCAACGGCGCTGCGCTCAGCTTGGCCGACGTGTCTTTCAGCTACCCTTCGCGCCCCGATACGCTGGCGCTCGACCATGTAACGCTCGACATCCAGCCGGGCGAAACCATCGCCGTGGTCGGCCCCTCGGGCGCCGGCAAGACCACCCTGTTCCAGATGCTGCTGCGCTTCTACGATCCGCAATCGGGCGCCATCCGTCTCGACGGCACCGATATCCGCCTGCTGGACTTGCATACCCTGCGCGGCGCCATCGGCATCGTGCCGCAGGATACGGTGATCTTCTCGGCCGACGCGATGGAGAACATCCGCTACGGCCGCGCCGACGCCACCGACCAGGAAGTGGTGCAGGCCGCGCGCCTGGCCGCCGCCCATGAATTCATCGAGCGCCTGCCGAACGGCTATAAATCCTTCCTCGGCGAGCGCGGCGTGCGCCTGTCGGGCGGCCAGCGGCAGCGCATCGCCATCGCGCGCGCCCTGCTGAAGAATCCTCCGCTGCTGCTGCTCGACGAAGCCACCAGTGCGCTGGACGCCGAATCGGAGCGCCTGGTGCAAGGGGCGCTGGAAGCGGCCATGGTCGGCCGCACCACCATCATCATCGCGCACCGCCTGGCCACGGTGCAGCGCGCCGACCGCATCATCGTCATGGAAGACGGCAAGATCGTCGAAACCGGCACCCACCAGTCGCTGGTGGCGCTGGGCGGCATCTACGCCAACCTGGCGGCGCTGCAGTTCCACCATGTCCACGTGACGCACTGAGCAAAGGGTTCGCCGTGACCGACGCCGAATTGCGCCAACAATGCCACACCGTCCTGCCTGGCCACCGCCAGCCGGCGCCGGCCGAAACCTTTGCCGCCATGGCGGCGTGGTGCGAGGCCAATGGCGTTGCCCATGACGTCTATGGCGAAGGTGAGCTGCTCCAATCCTTCGAGCGCAAGGTCGCCGACCTGCTGGGCTTCGAGTCCGCCGTCTTCTGCATGACGGGCACCCTGGCCCAGGTCACGGCACTGCGCCTGGCCTGCATGGAGCGCGGCAGCCGCCTGGTGGCATTGCACCCGACCGCCCATATCTTCCGCCACGAGCGCGGCAACCACCAGTTGCTGGACCACTTCCACGCCTTGCAGCTGGGCGATCCACAGCGCCCGTTCACACTGGCGGAATTGCAGGCCGTGCCGGACCGGCTGGCTGCCGTCGCGCTGGAATTGCCGGCGCGCGAACTGGGTGGACAGTCGCCGTGCTGGGACGAGCTGCAGGCGATCAAGGCCTATTGCCGCGAACAGGGCATCCACCTGCACCTGGATGGCGCGCGCCTGTGGGAAGCGGCGGCGGCTTATGGCCGTGCCCCGGCGGAACTCGCGCGAGGCTTCGATAGCGTGTACGTCTCGCTGTACAAGGGCATCGGCGGCCTGGGTGGCGCCATGCTGCTCGGCAGCCGCGCTTTCGTGGCCCGCGCGCAGGAATGGTTCCGGCGCCAGGGCGGCAACGTGATCCACCGCACCCCATACGTGGTGGCGGCGGCCATGCAGTTCGACGCGCGGCTGGCGGCCATGCCCGCCTATTTCCGCCGCACGCAATGGCTGGTCGACGCGCTGCGCGACTTCCCGCGCCTGCGCCCCAACCCTGCCCGGCCGCAAGCCAATATGCTGCATATCCATGTGGCGGTCGAACGCGAGCGGCTGCTGGAGATCCGCAATGAAGTCGCGGCGCGCCACGGCGTCTGGTTGCTGAACCGCGCAGCCCATGCGCAATTGCCCGGCGCCAGCTATACCGAATGGTACGTCGGCGACAACCTTCTGGCGCTGACGGACGAACAAGTCCGGCATGCCCTCACCCTTTGGAGCGACGCACTATGAGTTTTGCCTCGCTTGATTTGATCGACGGGCTGCAGCGCACCCTCGACGCGATTGGCTACAAGACGCCAACACCTGTACAGAAACAGGCCATCCCGGCAGTGTTGGCGGGCCGCGACCTGCTGGCTGCCGCGCAGACCGGCACCGGCAAGACCGCCGCTTTCGCCCTGCCCCTGCTGCAGCGCCTGGTGATGGAAGGCGGCCAGGCAGCGCCGAACTGCATCCGTTGCCTGGTGCTGGTGCCTACCCGCGAACTGGCGGAACAGGTGAACCAGAGCTTCCACACCTACGGCTTCAACCTGCCGCTGCGCTCCGCCGTTGCCTATGGCGGCGTGCCGATGGAACCGCAACTGGCCAAGCTGCGCAAGGGTCTCGACGTACTGGTGGCGACACCCGGCCGCCTGCTCGACTTGCACCGCAAGGGGGCGCTGGCGTTCGGCCAGTTGCAGGCGCTGGTGCTGGACGAAGCGGACCGCATGCTGGACCTGGGCTTTGCCGCCGACCTCGACTTGCTGTTTTCCGTCCTGCCCGCGGAGCGCCAGACGCTGCTGTTTTCGGCCACCATGCCCGATTCGATACGCGCGATGGCAAAGCAATTGCTGCGCGATCCACTCATGGTCCAGGCAAGCGCGCCCAACGCCACCGCGCGCACCGTGCGCCAGATGGTCTTCACGACCGACAAGCGCAACAAGCCGGAACTGTTCCTGCACCTGCTGCGCAAGGAAGGCTGGGGCCAGGTGCTGGTGTTCGTCAAGACGCGCAAGGGCGTTGAGCAACTGGTTGGCCTGTTGCAGGGCGAAGGCGTCTCCGCCGATTCGATCCATGGCGATAAGCCGCAGCCGGCACGCATCAAGGCCCTGAAGCGCTTCAAGGCAAACGACGTGCAAATCCTGGTCGCAACCGACGTTGCCGCCCGTGGCCTGGATATCGAAGCCTTGCCGCTGGTGGTCAATTTCGACCTGCCGACCGTGGCGGAAGATTATGTGCACCGGATTGGCCGCACCGGCCGCGCGGGCGCCGAAGGCGAAGCGGTTTCGCTGGTGTGCGCGGACGAGGTCGACCTGCTGCGCGCCATCGAGAAACTGACCGGTGCCGTGCTGCCGCGTGCCGAAGAAGCGGGCTTCGAGGCGGACCACCGGGTGCCGTCCACAGGCACGCCAAGCGTACCGGCCATGCCCGGTGCACGCGCTGCCGCCAAGCCGGCGCGCGGTGCGGTCAAGCCGGCAAAAGCGGCGATCAAACAGCCAGCGAAAGCCCCCGATGATACGCCGCGCCCCGCTGGCGGCTTCGGCGGACTTAAAGAGGAAGCGCCGCCGAAAGAGAAGCAACGCCAGCGCGGGCCGATCTATGGCGCGCGGCCGGGCAGCCCCGGGGCGGGCAGCGGCGGCGGCGCGCGCGGAGGAATCGGCGGCGAGCGTGGCGGGCGCAGCGGCGCGGGCGCCGGCGGCAAGGTGGTCGTGACCGCGACGCGTGGCGCCAAGTCGGCCGCCCGCGCTGCCGGCCGCACGGCCGCCAAGACCGGTGGGCGTGGAAACAAACGATAAACGGAGAGACCCATGAAGCAGTACAAGGAATTGATCAGCACCGTGCTGGAGCAAGGCAGCTGGCAGGACAACCGCACCGGCATCCGTACCCTGAGCGTGCCGGGCGCCATGATGCGCTTCGACCTGAACGACGGTTTCCCCGCCGTGACCACCAAAAAGCTGGCCTTCAAATCCGTGGTCGGCGAACTGTGCGCCTTCCTGCGCGCTTCCCGCAGCGCCGCCGATTTCCGCGCGCTCGGCTGCAAGGTGTGGGACCAGAACGCCAACGAGAACCAGCAATGGCTGGCCAATCCTTACCGCAGCGGCACCGACGACCTGGGCCCCGTCTACGGCGTGCAATGGCGCCAATGGCCCGGCTACAAGGTGCTGGATGCCGCAGCCGAAGCGCAGATCGCCGATGCGGAACGCAACGGCTTCCGCCTGGTCGCCCCGCTGGAGGAAGACGGTGTGCGGAAAGTGCTGATGTACAAGGCCATCGACCAGTTGCGCGAGTGCCTCGACACCATCGTCGACAACCCGTCGAGCCGCCGCATCCTGTTCCATGGCTGGAACCCGGCGGTGCTGGACCAGGTGGCGCTGCCAGCCTGCCACCTGCTGTACCAGTTCATCCCCAACGCCACCACGCGCGAACTGTCACTCTGCCTGTACGTGCGCAGCAACGATATCGGCCTGGGCACGCCGTTCAACATTGCCGAAGGCGCCGCACTGCTGCACCTGGTGGCGCGCCTGACCGGCTATCAACCCCGCTGGTTCAGCTATTTCATCGGCGATGCGCACATTTACGAAAACCATATGGAGATGGTGCAGGAGCAGCTGAAGCGCGAGCCGCTGCCGCTGCCGCAACTGCGCATCGACAGCCGGGTGCCGGCATTCGCCGACACCGGCAAATACGAGCCCGAATGGCTGGAAAAGATCGAGCCTTCCGACTTCACGCTGGAAGGTTACCAGCACCATGCACCGCTGACGGCGCCGATGGCGGTTTAAGCCATTTCTTCCTCGGGGACGACGCTGCTCCACCACTGGTTGGCGGCAGCCTCCCCTTCCTTCTCCAGCAGGAAATGGTAGCCGCGTTGCGCGGCTTCCTCCAGCAGGCGCCGGTCGTTCAACGCCGCATCGCGCAAATGCGCGAGGCCCTGCCGGTGGCCCTGTTCCAGCAGTATGCGGCCGTACAACAAGGAGGCGGTCGGGAACGGCCCGCCGGGACGCTTCAATTGCTCCGCCAGCACAGGCTTGGCCGCTGCGCCGCCCTCGAATTCGAATTTGAGCAGGGCGAGTTCCTGCAGATCCGGCACTGTCAGTTGGTCCGCCGGCCGCGCCGACAGTTCCCCGATCCGCAGCTGTGCTTGGGACACGTGGCGGAAGCGCTCCCGCCAGCCGCGCCCGTTGGCTTCCCACCATTGCTTGTCCAGTTCAGCTTCCAGCTGCTTGCCGACGCCGGCCGCCAGCATGACGTCCGCCGCACTGGACTCGACCGGCTGCGGCAACGCGGGCGGCGCGCCGATCGCATCGAGCCGCTCGCGCAGGCAGGGATGGGTATCCTCGACGCCGGAAGCCTGGGCCCAGGCCGCGTCCAGGGCGCTTCTGGTGGCCCACTCGTCGTGATTGGCCTTGAACGCCATCCGCATCGAAGCGAACGGCATGAACGGCGGTTGCTCGGCGCGGTCGGCGTGGGCGTACAGCTTGGGCCAGAACGTCCGCCCGACCCAATCCCCCAGCAAGTGGCCGCGCACCAGGCCCTGGGCGGTGGCGGTGCGGCCGGCCATGCCGGCGGCGGTGCGGTCGGCTTCGTACTCGTCCTGGCGCGCCAGCACGAAGGTATAGGCGCTGTAGTACGGGAAGAAGCGCTTCAGCGTGCCGGCAATCGCACCGCTTAGCAGATTGTCCCCGGCGCCGTCCTCGACATGTTCGTACAGGCTGACGAACAGGCGGCGCTGGCGGTACACCCAGGCCGACGCCTTGCCGTGGTTGCCGCACAGGTGGCCGTACTCGTGCGCCAGCACGGACAGCATCTCCTTGGGCGTGGCACCGAGCAGGTATGGCAGCCCGACGATCAGGTAATTGCGGTAGCCGCCGAAGATGCCAAAGCGGGCATGCTGGCAGATGGCGGCATTGTAGTCGTCCGTCACCAGCACATGATGGATGGCAGGTCCCTTCAACTTGGCATACAGCTTGTCGAGGATGTCGAACAGCTTGGGCGCTTCGTTGCGCGTCAGTTCGCGCCCAGTGGGACGCTCCAGCCGCATCAACATCACGCGCAGGACGATGAAGATCAGGGGCAGCAGGAACAGCCCGAACAGGCCAATTTTGATGGTGGCGACGGTGCGGTGCGAGGCCAGCGCCCATTGCATGAGCGTGATGAACAAAGCGATCAGCCCGGCCAGCGCGCCGAACAGGACGACGTATGCTGCCAGGCTGATGGCGATGACCTTGCGGCGAAATGCCGCCGGGCTGGCGTGTGAATCCAGCTCCAGGCGGCGCACCAGGTGTTCGAACGCTTTGCTGTCCAATCATTCTCCTCAGTTGCAATGCTTAAAATTCTTCCCAATCCCCGACCGGGCTGTTGGCCACCTTGCGGGCGGCGGCTTTGCTGTCGCGCAGCGCTGGCTTGGCCGCCACTGCGGGCTTGGCACGGACCGCCTGGATCACGGCCCGGGCCTGTACCGCAGCCGGGTGCTCGCGACGTTGGCCGTCGACCTGGAACACGCTCACCACACGCGACAGGCTGTTGGCCTGGTCCTGCAAGGCGGCGGAAGCGGAGGCCGCCTCCTCCACCAAGGCCACATTCTGCTGCGTAATGGTATCCATTTCCGAAATGGCGTGGTGGATCTGCTCCAGGCCCGCGGTCTGTTCCTGGGTGGCGCTGGTGATCTCGCCCATGATGTCGGTGACGCGCTGGATGCTGGTCACGATTTCCTTCATCGTGGTGCCGGCCTGGTTCACCAGCTTGGCGCCGCTTTCCACCTTGCCGACGGAATCATCGATCAATTGCTTGATCTCCTTGGCGGCAGCGGCTGAGCGCTGGGCCAGGTTGCGCACTTCACTGGCGACCACGGCGAAACCGCGGCCCTGTTCACCGGCGCGGGCCGCCTCCACCGCCGCATTCAGCGCCAGGATATTGGTCTGGAAGGCAATGCCATCGATGACGGCGATGATGTCGACGATCTTGTTCGACGATTCGTTGATCGAGCCCATGGTCGCCACCACTTGCTCCACCACTTCACCGCCCTTGGTGGCAACGCTCGAAGCCGACACGGCCAGCTGGTTGGCCTGGCGTGCGTTGTCGGCGTTCTGACGCACGGTGCTGGTCAACTGCTCCATCGAGGAGGCGGTCTGCTCCAGCGAGGCGGCCTGTTCGCCGGTACGCTGCGACAGGTCCATATTGCCGGCCGCGATCTGGCCCGATGCGCTGGAGATGGTGTCGCTGCCGCCGCGCACCTCGGACACGATGGACGCCAGGTTGCCGCGCATCTTGTCGAGGGCGCGCAGCAGTTCGCCGAACTCGTTGGCCGGATGCGAGGTGGCTTCGCCTTTCAGGTCGCCTTCGGCAACACGGTTGGCGACTTCCATTGCTTCGCCCAGGGGCTCGGAGATCGCTTTCATCAGCAGCAGGCCGGCAAACACGCTGAGCGCCAGGCCGCCGACCAGGACCACGGTCACCGTCGTGGTGGTGCGTTTCAGGCTGGCTGCCACGCTGGCGTCGTCTTCCATGATGCGTTTGTCGGCATGCTCGGACAGCGCCTTCAGCGCGCCGTCGCCGATCCGGTAGGAAGGGTTGATCTTCTTGATCAGCACCGTCTCCGCATCGTCCCAGCGGTTTTCCTTCACCGCGGCAGTGGCAGCGCGGATGTGCGCCACACCCAGGCCGTCGCTCTTGGCGAACCATTCCTCCGCCATCTTGCGTTCTTCCGGTTCCTTGATGCTTGCCAGGTAGCCTTCCCAGCGCTTGCCTACACGGGCCGTCACTTCGTCCACGATATTGAAATGGTTGGTCAGCGGGTGGTCGTGCAACTGGCTCCAGGCCAGGTCGGGATTGTGCTGCAACGCTTGCAGGATCTGGCTGCGGCCCGTTTCCATGTCCAGCCGGATGGCATTGCGTTCCGCGATGTTCCTCTGGTTGGCAACGGTCACGTCCCTCACCAGGCCGATCGAACGCTCCGCACTGAGGATCCCCAGGCCGCCAATGATGGCCATCAAGCCAATCAGCAGACCCAGCACACCTACCAGCAGGGTCTTGATCTTGAAATTATTGAACATCGCTCACTCCTTTACCAGACATTTGAAAAATTGATGCAACCGGCCACGCAATTCCGACACTTCGTCGAACTCGATATAGGTGATGTCGGCCAGGTCTTCGAGTTCGCGCAGCAGCGTGGTCTTGATTGGCGCGCCTTTCCATACCAGGAACAGGATAGGCGTCCGCCGGCCTTTGAATATGTGATAGCTCAACTCGAATGCACTGCTCTCGCTCATGCCGACACGGATATTGATCATGACGTCGGCCTGGTCCAGCAATGCCAGGCGGTGGCGCCTGAAATTCTGCGGCGTGAATGGTTTGCCCTGGCTGCGCTCAAAGGAAGCGCGGAAGGTCTCTGCGCTTTCTGCCTGCAAGCCAGTCAGGTAGTCGAATGCATGCGGCAAGCCGTTCGCGCTATCGATCATCTGCATGATCTCGCCGATCATACGCTGTTCGCGCTCGTCCGACTCGGTAAATGGTTGCCGGATGAAGAGCTTGAGTGGCGCGGAGCCGACACTGCGCTGGCGCGGTACCGAGCGGCGCTCGGGGATCTGCCAGGCTGCCGCCGCCAGGTCGGCCGCGCTGGGCACGGGACGCGGCACCGGCAGCACCTTCCCCTGTTCGCTGGCGCCCATCGCATGCAGTTCCTGTAGCGAGCGCACATCCAGCGTGCCGGCATGCTGGCGCGCTTCGGCTGCGGCTTCGGCGGCGGCGATCGTGGTGAAGATCACGGTACCGCTTGCAAGCGCCGCGGTACGCAAGGCGCGCGTGGCGGCGATTGCGCTGCGCTTTTCGTCGACGGTCACCACGGCCATGGCGATTTCGCGCAAGGCCAGCAGGCCAAGCAGGGTTTCGTCTTCAATGGTATTGACGGGCACTTCCCCCGCTTCCAGGATGGCGGCCGTCACTTCGCTGGCGCACAGCGAGTAGCCCGCCTCGGAAAGCTCGCGGCCCAGCGCTACGGCGCGCGCCTGGTCGGCCTTGCGTACGCGCATATACACGTGCCCTTGCAGTGGGATCCGCAGGCCGGCGCCCAGTTCGGCCTTGAGGAAGGCTTCGCCGAACGTCGACCCGGTGCCCATCACTTCACCGGTGGATTTCATCTCCGGCCCGAGGATGGTATCCACCCCCGGGAATTTTGCAAACGGCAAAACAGACTCCTTGACGCTGTAGTAAGGCGGAACCACTTCCGCCGTGACGCCCTGCGCCGCCAGCGTGCGGCCCGCCATGCAGCGCGCCGCCACCTTGGCCAGCTGCACACCGGTCGCCTTCGAAACGAATGGGACGGTGCGCGATGCGCGCGGATTCACTTCCAGCACGTACACCCGGTCGACCGTGCGGCCATCGGCCTTCTGGCGCTGCACCGCAAACTGCACGTTCATCAGGCCGACAACCTTGAGTCCGCGCGCCAGGCGCATGGTCTGGCGCTTGATTTCGGCCACGGTGCCGTCGGCCAGCGAATATGGCGGCAGGCTGCAAGCCGAGTCGCCGGAATGGATGCCGGCCTGCTCGACGTGCTCCATGACGCCGCCGATCACGACCTCGGTGCCGTCGCTGACGCAATCGACGTCCACTTCGATCGCATCATTGAGGAAGCGGTCCAGCAGCACCGGCGAATCGTGCGAGACCTTGACCGCCTCGCGCATATAGCGCTCCAGGTCGGCCCGCTCGTGCACGATCTCCATGGCGCGGCCGCCCAGCACATAGGATGGGCGCACCACCAGCGGATAGCCGATTTCCTCGGCCATCGCCACTGCCTGCTGCTCGTCGCGCGCGGTGCGGTTGGAGGGCTGACGCAAGTCCAGTTCGAACAGCAGCTTCTGGAAGCGTTCGCGGTCTTCAGCTGCATCGATCATGTCAGGCGAGGTGCCGATGATGGGCACACCGTTGGCCTCCAGCGCCAGGGCCAGCTTGAGCGGGGTTTGGCCGCCGTACTGCACGATCACGCCTTCCGGCTGCTCGATGGCGACGATTTCCAGCACGTCTTCCAGCGTCAGCGATTCGAAATACAGGCGGTCGGAAGTGTCGTAATCGGTCGATACGGTTTCCGGGTTGCAGTTGACCATGATGGTCTCGTAGCCATCCTCGCGCATGGCGAGCGCGGCATGCACGCAGCAGTAGTCGAATTCGATGCCCTGCCCGATGCGGTTCGGGCCACCGCCCAGCACCATGATCTTGCGCGCGCCGCTCGGCTGCGCCTCGCACTCTTCGTCATAGGTGGAGTACATGTAGGCGGTACGCGTGGCGAACTCGCCGGCGCAGGTGTCGACCCGCTTGTACACGGGGCGGATACCCTGGGCATGGCGCTGGGCGCGCACCGCGTCCTCATGCACACCGAGCAGGCTGGCAAGGCGGCGGTCGCCGAAACCTTGCTGCTTCAGGCGCCGCATCACGTCCGGCTCCAGCGCCGCCAGCGGCTGCGCTGCCACCCATTCCTCGATTTCCACCAGATCCTGGATCTGGGCCAGGAACCAGGGGTCGATATGGGAAAGCCGGTTCACCTCGACCAGCGACATGCCTTGCGCGAACGCCTCGCCCACGTACCAGATTCGCTGCGGTCCTGGCAGGCGCAGTTCCTGCTCGATCACGTCGCGGCCGGTGGCGATGCGCTGCAAGCCGTCCACGCCGATGTCCAGTCCGCGCAGGGCTTTCTGGAACGATTCCTGGAACGTGCGGCCCATGGCCATCACTTCGCCGACCGACTTCATTTGCGTGGTCAGGCGGTCGTTCGCGCCGGGGAATTTCTCGAAGGCGAAGCGCGGGATCTTGGTGACCACGTAGTCGATCGCCGGCTCGAACGAGGCTGGCGTGGCGCCGCCGGTAATGTCGTTCTGCAGCTCGTCCAGGGTGAAGCCGACGGCCAGTTTGGCCGCAACCCTTGCGATCGGGAAGCCGGTGGCCTTGGATGCCAGCGCCGAGGAGCGCGACACGCGCGGGTTCATCTCGATCACGATCATGCGGCCATCCTGCGGATTGACGGCGAACTGCACGTTCGACCCGCCGGTATCGACGCCGATCTCGCGCAGTACGTCGATCGCCGCGTCGCGCATCACCTGGTATTCCTTGTCGGTCAGGGTTTGCGCCGGCGCCACGGTGATCGAGTCACCGGTGTGCACGCCCATCGGGTCGAGGTTTTCGATCGAGCAAACGATGATGCAATTGTCCTTGCGGTCGCGCACCACTTCCATCTCGAATTCCTTCCAGCCGATCAGCGACTCTTCGATCAGCAATTCGGAAGTGGGCGACAATTCCAGGCCGCGCAGGCAGATGGCATTGAATTCTTCGGCATTGCGCGCGATGCCTCCGCCGCTGCCGCCCATGGTGAAGGAAGGACGGATGATGACGGGGAAGCCGAGGCGTTCCTGCGCCTGCCAGGCTTCGGCCATGCTGTGGGCGATGCCCGACCGGGCCGACAGCAGGCCGATGCGCTCCATGGCCTGCTTGAACTTGGCGCGGTCTTCGGCGCGGTCGATGGCTTCCGGGGTGGCGCCGATCAGTTCCACGTTGAAGCGTTCCAGCACGCCATGGCGGTGCAGGTCGAGTGCGCAATTGAGCGCAGTCTGGCCGCCCATGGTGGGCAGCACGGCCTGCGGGCGCTCCTTTTCGATGATGCGCGCCACGGTTTCCCAGGTCACCGGTTCGATGTAGGTGACGTCGGCCATGCCGGGATCGGTCATGATGGTGGCCGGATTGCTGTTCACCAGCACCACCTGGTAGCCTTCTTCACGCAGCGCCTTGCAAGCCTGGGCGCCGGAATAATCGAACTCGCAGGCCTGGCCGATCACGATCGGGCCGGCGCCAATAATCAGGATGCGCTGGATATCGGTACGCTTAGCCATGGCGTGCGCCCTCCATCATGCTGACGAAGCGGTCGAACAGCGGAGCCAGGTCGTGCGGCCCGGGCGAAGCTTCCGGGTGTCCCTGGAAGCAGAAGGCCGGCTTGTCGGTGCGGCGGAAACCCTGCAGCGAACCATCGAACAGGGAAATATGGGTGACGGCGCAATTGCCCGGCAGCGAATCCGGATCGACGGCAAAGCCATGGTTCTGCGAAGTGATCATCACGCGGCCGGTCTCCACGTCCTGCACCGGATGGTTGGCGCCGTGGTGGCCGAACTTCATCTTCACCGTACGCGCGCCGGAAGCGAGCGCCATGATCTGGTGCCCCAGGCAGATGCCGAAGGTCGGTACGCCGCGCTCGATCAGTTCGCGTGCCGCCTCGATCGCATAGCCGCAAGGCTGCGGGTCGCCAGGACCGTTGGACAGGAAAATGCCGTCGGGATTCAGTGCCAGGGCCGCCGCGGCGCCAGCCTTGGCCGGCAGCACCGTCACGCGGCAGCCGCGCTGGGCCAGCATGCGCAGGATATTGGCCTTGACGCCGAAATCGTAGGCCACCACATGGCGGGCCGGCTGCAGCTGGCGGCCATGGCCATGGCCCGGCATCCATTCCGTTTCGGTCCATTCATAGGGAAACGCGATGCTCACTTCCTGCGCCAGGTCCATGCCGGCCAAGCCGGGAAATTGGCGGGCCATGCGCAGCGCTTCCTCAGCGCCGCCACCGGCCACGATCGCGCCCGACTGGGCGCCTTTTTCGCGCAGGATGCGCGTCAGCTTGCGGGTGTCGATGCCGGCGATCGCCACCACGCCCTGCTCGCGCAGCCAGGACGACAGGTCCTGTTCGCTGCGGAAGTTCGATGCCAGCAACGGCACATCCTTCACCACCAGTCCGGCCGCATGGGTCAGCGCGGCTTCCGCGTCCTCGCGGTTGATACCGGTATTGCCGATATGGGGATAGGTCAGGGTCACAATCTGGCGGCTGTAACTCGGATCGCTCAGGATTTCCTGGTAGCCGCTCATGGCGGTATTGAAAACGACTTCGCCAGCCGTTGCGCCGTCGGCGCCGATCGAGATGCCTTCAAACAGCGTACCGTCGCCCAATGCGAGCACGGCGCGCCCGGCAATCCCGCTGGGATGCTTGAGTGGGTGTTTCATCAGGGGGTCTCCTGCCACGGGTTGTTATAGGTAGAGCAACTGCATTTGCTGCACAGAAATCTCTGGCGCGACGGGAGCTACGATACGTCAGGCAGGGGCCGGCAAAACTCTCCAAAGTTCACAATTGAAGATTCCGGGCGTAAAAATCTTGCGTTGGCGCAAGCGCGCAACATGAGCGAATGGCAAAGTGCTCCGATATATAATGTCGGCCATGACAAATTTGACTATCATCGTTGCCACCGATGCCAACAATGGCATAGGAATCCATAACAGCCTGCCCTGGCACCTGCCCGAAGACCTGGCGCACTTCAAGCGGCTCACATCGGGCCACCCGATCATCATGGGCCGCAAGACCTTCGATTCGATCGGCCGGCCCCTGCCAAATCGCCGCAACATCGTCATCACGCGCAATGCGGGATGGCGGCACGACGGCGTAGAGTGCGCCGGCTCACTGGAAGAAGCGCGCAAACTGGTGGCCGACGCGGACCAAGCTTTCGTCATTGGAGGCGCCCAGGTGTACGGGCAAGCGATGCCGCTGGTTGCCAGGCTTGTCATTACGCGCATCGCCCGCACCTATGAATGCGATGCTTTTTTCCCCGCCGTGAATGCGGACGAATGGCAGGAGACTGCGCGCGAAGAACACGTTTCGGCAGCTGGGCTGCCTTATGCATTTATCAGCTATACCAGGAAATAGACAATGTCCGGACACGGTTTCCACGTCCACGGCCCACACGACCACGCCGTGGAACATGCAGCGCACAGTAACGACAAATTCTCCGGCAATATCGCCGTGACCACGGCTATCCTGGCGACGGTGGGGGCGATCTTCGGCTACCAGGGCGGCGCTACGCAAAACGATGCGGCGCTGTTCAAAAACAATGCCGCCATCGCCAAGACCGAGGCGGCCAACCGCTGGAACTATTACCAGGCCAAGTCGTCCAAGCAGAACCTGGCCGAACTGGCCATGACCCTGCCCAACGTCGACCCCAAGCGCTACCAGTCCGAAGTGGCGCGCTACAAGGAAGAGAAGGCGGAAATCAAGAAGGATGCCGAGCAGTGGGAATCCAAGTCGGCCGAGTGGGACCATAAATCCGACCACGCCCTGCACAAGCACCACCAGTGGGCGCTGGCCACCACGGCGGAACAGATCGCCATCGCGCTGGCTGCGATCACCCTGCTGACCAACCGCAAATGGCTGATGTATGCCACGTATGGGGTGGCGGCCGTTGGTCTTGGCCTGGGCGTCATGGCTATGCTGGCTTGACCCGGTAAACCGGCGTCAGGCCCTGTGGGCCTGACCCCGCCTGACCGGTTTTGATATTTTTTACACCAGCCCGGGAAATTCTGCGATACTCCCGGTCTTATTTTTTTCGGCGCTTGGTCGCGCCTGGAGACCATCGATGAAATTCCGCTTCCCCATCGTCATCATTGACGAGGATTTCCGTTCCGAGAACACGTCCGGCCTGGGCATCCGCGCCCTCGCCGCTGCGATGGAAAAGGAAGGCATGGAGGTCCTCGGTGTGACCAGTTACGGCGACCTGGCCCAGTTCGCCCAGCAGCAGTCGCGCGCCTCGGCCTTCGTGCTGTCGATCGACGACGAAGAGTTCGGCGGCGGCACGCCCGAGGAAACCGACGTCGCGCTGGCATCGCTGCGTGCCTTCGTGTCGGAAATCCGCCATAAGAATGCCGAGATCCCGATCTACCTGTACGGCGAAACCCGCACCTCGCGCCATATCCCCAACGATATCCTGCGCGAGCTGCACGGCTTCATCCACATGTTCGAGGACACCCCGGAGTTCG
>CAMLRG010000136.1 GCA_946482335.1 uncultured Duganella sp.
GCCACGCCCAGCTTGCGCACTTCGTCCTTGAACAGTTCGCGCAGCGGTTCGAGCAGCTGCAGCTTCATGGTTTCCGGCAGGCCGCCCACGTTGTGGTGCGACTTGATGGTCTGGCCTTTCTTGCCTTTGCCGGCGGACTCGATCACGTCAGGGTAAATGGTGCCTTGCGCCAGCCACTTGGCGTTGACCAGCTTGGCCGATTCGGCCTGGAACACTTCCACGAATTCGCGGCCGATGATCTTGCGCTTCTGTTCCGGGTCGGTGACGCCGGCCAGGTGGCCCATGAACTGTTCGGTCGCGTCGATCTGGATCACTTTCACACCCAGGTTCTTGGCGAACATGTCCATCACCATCTTGCCTTCGTTCAGGCGCAGCAGGCCGTGGTCGACGAAGACGCAGGTCAGCTGGTCGCCGATGGCACGGTGGATCAGGGCGGCAGCCACGGAAGAATCGACGCCGCCGGACAGGCCCAGGATCACTTCATCCTTGCCCACTTGTGCGCGGATCTTCTCCACCGCTTCGGAGATGTAGTCCGGCATGTTCCAGTCGGCCTTGCAGCCGCAGATCTCGTGCACGAAGCGGCCCAGCATGGCCTTGCCCTGCACGGTGTGGGTCACTTCCGGGTGCCATTGCACGGCGTAGAACTTGCGCTCTTCATCGGCCATGCCGGCGATCGGGCAGGATTCGGTGGAGGCCATCAGCTTGAAGCCGGCCGGCATTTCCAGCACCTTGTCGCCGTGGCTCATCCAGACCTTCAGCATGCCGTGGCCTTCGTCGGTGACGAAATCGTTGATGCCGTTCAGCAGCGAGGTGTGGTTGCGGGCGCGCACCTCGGCGTAGCCGAATTCGCGCACCAGGCCATTCTCCACCTTGCCGCCCAGTTGCGCAGCCATGGTCTGCATGCCGTAGCAGATGCCCAGCACCGGCACGCCGATTTCGAACACGGCTTGCGGTGCGCGCGGGGAATCGCCTTCCAGCGTGGAATTGTGGGAGCCGGACAGGATGATGCCCGACGCGCCGTAATTGCGGATGAATTCGTCGTCTACGTCGTACGGATAAACCTCGGAGAACACACCCGCGTCGCGCACGCGGCGTGCGATCAGCTGGGTCACCTGGGAACCGAAATCGAGGATGAGGATTTTAGAGTGCATATGGGAGGCAAAAAAAAATTGCGGCGACACTTGGTCGCCGCTTTGCGGAGGATCTTATTCGGAGCGGTAGTTCGGCGCTTCTTTGGTGATCTGGACGTCGTGCACGTGCGACTCGCGCATGCCGGCCGAGGTGATCTCGACGAATTCCGCCTTTTCGCGCAGTTCGTCGATGGTGGCGCAACCGCAGTAGCCCATGGACTGGCGCACGCCGCCCACCAGCTGGAAGATGATCGCCAGCACGGAGCCTTTGTAAGCCACGCGGCCTTCGATGCCTTCCGGGACGAACTTGTCCTGCTTCATGGCGGTGTCCTGGAAGTAGCGGTCGGCCGAGCCGTCCGCCATTGCGCCCAGGGAGCCCATGCCGCGATAGGACTTGTAGGAACGGCCCTGGTACAGGATCACTTCGCCCGGCGCTTCTTCGGTACCGGCAAACATGGAGCCCATCATCACGGTCGATGCACCGGCTGCCAGCGCTTTCGAGATGTCGCCCGAGAAGCGGATGCCGCCGTCGGCGATGCATGGCACGCCGGTGCCCTTCAACGCTTCGGCCACGTTGGAGATCGCGGTGATCTGGGGCACGCCGACGCCCGCCACGATACGGGTGGTGCAGATCGAGCCTGGGCCGATGCCGACCTTGACCGCGTCGGCGCCGTATTCGACCAACGCCTTGGCGGCGGCAGCGGTGGCGATATTGCCGCCGATGACATCCACGTGCGGGTACTTGGTCTTGATGTATTTCACGCGGTCCAGGATGCCCTGCGAGTGGCCGTGGGCGGTGTCGACCACCAGCACGTCCACGCCGGCGGCGACCAGCAGGTCGATGCGCTCTTCATCTTTCGCGCCGACGCCGACTGCCGCGCCAACCAGCAGCTTGCCGTGCTGGTCTTTCGATGCGTTCGGGTGTTCGGTGGATTTCTGGATGTCCTTGACGGTGATCAGGCCACGCAGCTCGAATGCGTCGTTCACCACCAGCACGCGCTCCAGGCGGTGCTTGTTCATCAGGCGCTTGGCTTCGTCGGTGCTGGCGCCTTCCTTGACGGTGACCAGCTTTTCGCGCGGGGTCATCTTGGCGCGCACTTCGGCGTCCAACTCCTGTTCGAAGCGCAAGTCGCGGTTGGTGATGATGCCCACCACTTCCTTGCCCTGCACCACAGGGAAGCCGGAAATACCATATTGCTCGGTCAGCGCGATCACTTCGCGGATCTTCATGTCCGGCGGGATGGTGATCGGGTCGCGCAGCACACCCGCCTCGAAACGCTTGACCTTCGACACTTCGCGCGCCTGGTCTTTCGGCTTCAGGTTCTTGTGGATGATGCCGATGCCGCCCTCTTGCGCCATGGCGATGGCCAGGCGGCTTTCGGTGACGGTATCCATCGCTGCGGACAGCAGCGGGATGTTCAGCGAAATATTGCGGGTCAGGCGAGTCTTGAGGGACGTATCCGCAGGCAGGATGTTGGAATACGCTGGGACGAGCAGCACGTCATCGAAGGTGAGTGCTTTTTGAAGAAGACGCATAGTATTTCCTATAGGCGCAAAAGCAGATTATACAGGAAATGATCGCTTTCGTCTCGGCAATCCCCACAAACCAGTTGACGAACCATGCGGATTCCGGCTACTGTACTATCCGTACTAGTACAGTGGAGTTTAACGATGAGCCGCCGAACCCCTTTGATGCTGCAAATTACGCCGGGCGACCCGCGCCCGATCACGCGCCAGATCGTCGATGGCGTGCGGCGCCTGATCGCCAGCGGCGAATTGCCGGTCGGCGCGGCCCTGCCCAGCGTGCGCGGGCTGGCGCAGCAATTGACCATCAACCCGAATACGGTGGCCAAGGCTTATAACGAGCTGGCGGCGGAAGGCTGGCTCGATGCGCGCGCCGGCCTGGGGCTGTTCGTGGCGCCGCCGCGCCAGGTGCTGGCGCCGGAAGAACGTGAACGGCGCCTGGATGAAGCAGTGCAGCGCTTCGTCGGCGATGTGATCGCGCTGGATGTGCCGAAGGAGCAGGTCCTGCGCCGCATCGATGAAGAGCTGTCCTTTCTGACCCCTAAGAAGAGCGCATAGCCATGGATGACGCGATCCTGACCGAGGGCCTGAGCCTGGCGTATAAAGGCAAGCTGGCCCTGGACAACATGACACTGGTCTTGCCGCGCGGCGGCATCCACGCCGTGGTAGGGGCCAATGGCGCCGGCAAATCCTCCTTGTTCCGCGTGCTGCTCGGCTTCGAATCGCCGACGGCGGGACGGGCGGCAGTACTCGGCTGCGATAGCGCAGCCCTGACCCCGCAGCTGCGCGGGCGGATCGGCTTCGTCAACGAGGAGCATTCGCTGCCCGGCTGGCTGCGGGTGGCCGAAGTCACGGCGATGCAGCGCAAGCTGTACCCGCGCTGGCAGCAGGCACGCTTCGACGAGGTGGTCGGCAATTTCAATGTGCTGCCGCAGCAGTTCATTGCCCAGCTGTCGCGCGGCGAGCGCGCCGGCGTGAGCCTGGCCCTGGCCCTGGCGCAAAGCCCGGAGCTGCTGATTCTGGACGAACCTACGCTGGGCCTGGACGTGGTGGCCAAACGCGCCTTCCTGGAATCGCTGATGTTCACTGCCCTCGACGACGACGCGACCGTGGTCTATTGCTCGCATCAGATGGAAGAGATCGAACGCGTTGCCGACAATCTCGTGATCATCGAACGTGGCCGCTTGCGCCATATGTCAGCGCCAGACGACTTCTGCGAACGCGTACGGCTGTGGGTCGCCGAGTTCCCGTTCGCTGTGCCGGACCTTGGCGGGCTGCCTGGCCTGCTCGAGGCGCAGCAAATCGAAGGCTTGACGCACCTGACCGTGTTCGACCAGCCGGACGAATTCGGCGCCCGCCTCAAATTGATGGGGGCGCGCTCGGTGCAGTCGATGCCGGCCACCCTGGAGCGCGCCGTGAATGGCTTCCTGAGCCGTGGCCACGCCTCGTCCAAACGCGCTGCCTGAGGAGACACCATGCGCGAACTCTATCTTTCCGAATTGCGCCGCTTCCGCAAAGCGGCCCTGCTGGCAGCGCCGTTGCACCTGCTTGGCCTGTTCCTGGTGCTGCGCTTCCGCGACTTCATGCACGCGCATATGCACCAGCAGTTGCTGCTGCTGTTTGTGTATGTGGTGCTGGCCTTCGGTTTCGGGCTGTACCAGTTTGGCAGCTATCGCCAACCCAACCGCTGGGTCTGGCTGATGCACCGGCCCATGCGGTCGCGCCAGGTGGCGGGCGCCATTGGCGGGGCATCGGCAACGCTGATCGGGCTCGTGATCGGCCTGCCCGGCTTGCTGGCCCTGGCCGGCAACCAGGTGCTGACCACGCGCGTGGTCGATGTGTACCACTATGCCGTTGTCCTGCACGGCACCCTGTTTGCGCTTGCCGCCTGGCTGTGTGCCGGCTACGTCATGCTGAACCGAAGCAAGCTTGGGGCGGCCGTGGTCGTGCTGCCCTTCACATTGATGTTCACGCTCACCTCGATCTACCAGCTGCTGCTGCTCGACCTGCTTTGTATCGCGTTGCTGGGCGCGATGGTGGCCACGGCCATGAAACCCAACCGGCACGCGCCGCCACAGGGTTCGGCCGCCGTGCTGGCGACTGCCCTGCCGCTGCTGCTTGCCAGCTATTTCGTGCTGACTGCGGGCGGCGGCATGCTCTACCAGTACGCTGCGATCATCCTCGGTTCGCACCCGCTCAATACGGACCTGCCCCCGGCGGGCGGCTACACCGAGGCCGTGCGCAGCGAACCCGATGCCCGGATGCTGCTTGGGCTGGCGGCTTCGCGCGATCCGCGTGCCGCGGCCTGGCGCACGCAGGTGAAAGGCAATACCATCGCGCGCCATGCCTTCATCGACAGTTATCCGATCCATAACCAGGCCGGCCCAATGTCGAACCATGAATTTTCCGATCCGGTGAATAAGCTGAGCTGGACTTACAGCCAGGATGCGGCAGCCTTCATCGGACGCGCCCAGTTCACCGGCGTGCGCAAGGCGGCATTGCCGGTCGACTCGCTGCCGATTCTTGGCGTGCGTTTGCCGATGACGGGCGAGGCGCTCTTCCCGCACCGAATCGCTGCCTATGATCCGGCTACCCTGTCGTGGCGCGACATCCTGCGCGTACCTGCCGATGAAACCATCCTCGGGCCGGCAGCGCCAGGCATGCCGGCTAGGCAATACATCGTGACCAGCAGGCGCGTGGTGGTCATGGAAGGCAAGCCGCCCATGCGCGAGGTGTTCGGCATCGACCTGCCGGGGGCTGGCCAGGACCTGGCTGGCGTCGACGTGGCCGAAGTGGCAGGTGGCGCGCTGGTCAGCTTTGTCTTCGGCGCCCGCATGATCGATGGTGTACCGGGCGGCGACCAGGTGGTGCTGCACGTTGACCGCACCGGCCACGCCACGGAAGTGGCCCGCCGCGCGCTGACCCACGATTTCCCTACGCTGTTCGAACACAAGGACTGGTGGATCTCGCCAGTGCTGCACGCTGTCGATGCCCTGCCCGCCAGGCTGCTGACGACGCCCGCCGTGTTCCCGCCGATTTCGCCCGTACTGCCGCGCCCAGTCCTGGCATGGGCGGCCGCCCTGGCCGTGGCGCTGGCTTCCGGGCTCGCGGGATGGTGGTGGCTGCGGCGCACCACGGTATCGCCGCGACGGCAGGTGGGCTGGATCGCCGCCTGCCTGGCCCTTGGCCCGCCTGCCTTCCTGACCCTGGCCGTCATGGAGCGGCGGCGCGAGAGAATGCCTCTGACGAGGACTGCACAACACGCCGCCGCCCACGCGGCCTGAACTTCCAACCCAAGGAGACCACCATGATTCACTCGCCCCAAACAGGGCGGGCGGGCTTCGCTCGCCCTGCGATTTGCGCAATGCTGCTGGCAACTATCAGCCTGGCCACGGCCGCCCCGGCCGCCCCCGCCGCCAAACAGGGCGCTTCCCACGCCCAGTCCAACGTCCCAGCCTCGGGTATACCCACGACCAGCGCGGCGGAGCTGCGCGCGATCGCTGTGCGCAATGCGGCCCTCGCCCCGGCGGCAAGGCTCCCCCTGGACGCCTTGGCGGCCCGAGCCGCCATGCGCGAAGTGCGTCTCGCGCCCGACGGCAGCGCGGTAGCCTTCCTCATGCAGGCCGGACCCGCCGCCAGCCTGCACCTGCACGACATCGCCAGCGGCACGACCCGCGTCCTCACGAAGGAAGCTCCGCGCGGTACCCTGACCTGGTCCACCGATGGCAGCACGCTCTTCATCGACGACGCGGCAGGCATCAGTGCCATCAGCATCAAGGATGGCGCCATCGCCAAAGTCGCCGTCTACGACGCCAAACTGGAAAACAAGGTCTTGAACGTGGACTTGCGCCGCCCCCGCCACATGCTGGTCGGCGTGTTCGACCGCCAGGCAGGCAGATACACCTTGTCCAGCTATGGCGCCGACGGCAGCCGCGAACAGCTGTACCAGGGACCGCCGCTGCGCGACGCCATGCTGGACGCAAAAGGCCAGCCGCTCTTCATTAAATCCCTGGCCGCCGATTTCACCCAGGTGATATCGCGCCGGGAGGGCGATGGTTGGAAGGAAGTCATGCGCTGCAAGCCGGTCCGCCCTTGCACCATGCTGGAAATTACGCCCGACGGCAAACGCCTGAAGATGATGATGGGTTACCAGGGAGACCGCACGGCACTGGTCCTGGTCGATGCCAGGACCGGCGGCCAACGCCTGTTGCACAGCGACCCGCAAGGCATCGCCGACCTGCGCAGTTATGCTCCCGACCCGCAAAGCGGAGAAGTCCTCGCTGTCGGCTACGATCTGCCGGTGCGCCGCCAGTACGCCGCCGCGCCAGGCGCAGGGCGCGCGCTGGCCGATATCGGCGAACGCTTCGCCGGCAGCAGCCTCGCCCTTTCCGCCTCCGCCGGCGGCAAACGCTGGATGGTCACGGAATCGGGCGGCGACCTGCAGCAGCCGCGCTATTGGCTGTATGACGCCGCCACGCGCAAGTCGACCGAGATCCTGCAAGCCGAACGCGCGCTGGGCAAGCCCCTGGCGCAGGAAGCGTTGGCACCCAAGCATGCCATCACCTTCCGCGCATCGGACGGCATGGCAATCCACGGCTACCTCACGCTGCCACGCGGTGCGGACGCTACCAGGACGCCGCTGGTGACGATGGTGCACGGCGGCCCGTGGTCGCGCTTCGACGGCGACTACCATTGGCTGGCGCAATGGCTGGCCAACCGCGGCGTCGCCGTATTCCAGCCCAACTTCCGCGCGTCCACCGGCTATGGCGAAAAGTATATGCTGGCGCCCAGCATGGACTTCGGCAATGGCCGCGTGCAGCGCGACATCATCGAAGGCGTGCAATGGCTGCTGACGAACGGGATCGGCGACCAGTCGCGCCTGGCCATCCTGGGCGACTCTTTCGGCGGCTATTCCACGCTGATGGCCTTGACCCATACGCCGAAAATGTTCCAGTTCGGCCTGGCCGCCGTACCGCCATCGGACTTCAGCCGCGTGATCGAACTCGCTGCGACGGAGAACCTGGCCGGCACCGAAGACTTGCCGACCTCGATGCGCTTCAACGAAATGGGCATCAGCCAGTCGAACAGCGCCGCCATGGCAGCACTGCGCGCCGATTCGCCCATGGCCAATACGGCACGCGTGATGCGCCCGCTCGTGATCCTGGCCGGCGGCAAGGATGACAAGGTCGAGATCGCGAGCGTCAACGAATACGTGGCAAAGCTGGACGCGGCCGGCAAGCGGGTCACCTTGCTGGTCGACCCGGCCGAGGGCCACAACCCGCGCAAGCCGATCGTCCGCCTGGCCTATGTCAACCTGCTGGAACGGATGCTGCACGATTACCTGGGCGCCCCGGCGCCCGAGCCTTGCGCGCCGGACCTGTGCCGCTACCTGGAGCTGCACCTCAAGCTCAACAATGCCTTCAGGAAATAAATTTGACAGCGTGGGGATTTCGGGGTGAAATGTGCACTCTCACCCAAGGAAATCCCCAATGAATCAACGAATTACCCGCCTCGTGCTGGCAACCGCGCTGATTGCCTGCACTTCCCTCGCCCAGGCTCAGTGGATGTGGGTGAATGAAAAGGGCGTGAAACAACTGTCCGACCAGCCGCCGCCGCCCGGCACGCCGCCAAGCCGCATCCTGAAAGCCCCGCGCGGGCAGGCCGCCGCCGAGTTGCGCAAGGACATGGCCGCCGCCGCTGCGCCTGCCGAAGGCGAGGATGCGCCGCCGGCCGACGCCAAGACGCCACCGCCCAGGCCGACGCTGGCCGAGCGCAATGCCGACTTCAACAAGCGCCAGAAGGAAACGGCGGAAAAGAATGCCAAGGCTGAGGCGGAAGCGCAGCACGCCAACGAAAAGGCCAAGTATTGCGCGGAGGCGAAGAACCAGATCGCCATGCTGGAAAGCGGCATGCGCGTTTCTGAGCTGGGGCCGAACGGTGAACGCAACTTCATGTCCGACGAAGATCGCGCCAAAACGCTGCAGCAAAACCGGAATGCCTACAACAAAACCTGCAAATAGCCGGGAACTCGGGTCGCCAGCCCTGCTCTAAGCATGCGTGGAGAGGGAAAACCGCAATGGAGGCGACCATGAATGGCAACGGACCTGTAGAAAAAATGTTGCATGACCATGAGACCCGCATCACGCGGCTGGAAGAGGCCGTCAAACACATCCAGCACACGCTGGAGCGCATCGAGCGCGAGCTCAAGGAATTTCGGATCGAAATGCGCAGTGAGCAGCAAGCGCTGCGCGAAAGCGTGGAGCGCAATATCGAGGCACTGCGGCAGGAATTCCACCGCGACCGCCGCTTCATGACGATGGTCTTCCTGACCACGCAACTGGCAGTGATTGGCGCGCTGCTGCGCCTGGCAGGCGTCTTCTAAGCCTTCTTGGCCCGGCGCCGCCGGGCATCCTTGGGGTCTGCGATCAAGGGCCGGTAGATTTCAATCCGGTCGCGGGCCCGCAGCACGGTATCCAGTGACTTCTTCTTGCCATAAATCCCCACCGGCATGGTGACGAGGTTGATCTCGGGCGCCGCCTGCAGGATGCCGCTGATCTCGATCGCCTGGCCGATGGTCGTGCCCTCCTCCACTTCCAGCGCGTACAGGATCGGCTCGGAAGCCGGCGCATAGCACACCGTCACCTTGATTTTCTCAGCCATAGACCGTCTCGGCGCGTTTGCAGAAGGAGTCGACCATGCTGTTGGCGATCATGCCAAATACGGAACCGATCACCTGTTCCAGCAGCTTGCTGGAAAATTCGTAATGCAAATCCAGCTCTACCTTGCAGGCGTCTTCGCGCAAGGCCTTGAAAGTCCAGGTACCGTCGAGCGTCTTGAACGGCCCATCGACCAGCTTCATGCGGATTGCCGTGAAAGGGGTATTCGTATTGGACGTGGTGAAATGCTGCTTCACACCATGGAAATTGATCCCAACGCTGGCCACAACATGGTTCTCGCCCCGTTCGCGGACATCGACGCCGCCACACCAGGGCAAAAATTTGGGATAATCCTCGACCTTTGCCACTAAATCAAACATTTGCTCGGCGCTGTATCCCAGGAATACCGACTTGTGCACTACTGCCATTGAGTAACCGTTTGCTATGATGTTGTCCAAAGAACCGTAGTTTAACCGACCCACGCATTTTTACCCATGACCATTGCCGATAACCGCAAAGCCTTCCACGACTACTTCATTGAAGACAAATATGAAGCCGGGATCGCGCTCGAAGGCTGGGAAGTCAAGGCGATCCGCGATGGGCGCGTTCAGATCAAGGAAGCTTACGTTACCATCCGCGATAACGAACTGTACCTGTTTGGCGCGCATATCAGCGCCCTGCCGACCGCTTCCACCCACATCCACCCGCAAGCCGTGCGTACGCGCAAGCTGCTGCTGCACCGCCAGGAAATCGACAAGCTGGTCGGCAAAGTTGAGCGCGCCGGCTACACCCTGGTGCCGCTGAACCTGCACTTCAAGGGCGGCCGCATCAAGTGCGAAATCGGCCTGGCCAAGGGCAAGAAGCAGCACGACAAACGTGCATCCGAGAAGGATCGCGATGCCAACCGCGAAGTCCAGCAAGCGATGAAACAGCACCGGCGCTGATTGCCAGCCCGGTGTTGCGTCCGCGTCGCGCCCCGGGGCCGAGGCGCCGATTCCGTGTTTCCATTCGGAAACGCGGATGCTACACTTGCGTACTGACGATTTTTTTCCCGGGGAATGAAATGCTTACCAAAACAGCAATCGCTGTGATAGCGGCTGTCACACTAGGTGCTTGCTCGGCCCCGTATTCACCGACACCGCTGGCCACCAATTTTCCGACCACCAAACAGGAAACGCTGCAGGCGGCGGCACACTGGGGCGTCATTGGCAAACATATCGAACAACAGGTGACTGCGGAGCTGAAAAAGTCCTCGCCGCGGCCGCTGTACGTCGCCAGCCCGGCCAAGCCATCGCCATTCCAGCAAGCCTTGACCGCGCAACTGATTTCCTCGCTGGTCAAGGATGGCTACGTCGTATCGCGCTCGCCTGCGGGCGCCCTGCAGCTCAACCTGGACGTGCAAGCCCTCACCTTTGCCCCCGACCGCAAGAAGAACCTCCCCATCGGCGTGCCGACCGCGCTGGCGACCGGCGTGTGGCTGGTGAACGAGCACAATCCCTTCAATAGCTCGGCCGGCAAGGTCGGCCGCCTGGTGAAGGCAGTCGGCATCGGCGGCGCAATCGATGCCTACAACTGGTACGACAGCGAATATACGGCCGGCCCGACGCCCAGCACCGAATTGATCATCACCGCTTCGGTCACCGACCAGTACCGCTACTATGTGCGCGCCACGAATACGTATTACGTGGCCGACGCCGACCGGGCCTTGTACGGGATCGATGACGATCCCCGCATGCCAAAGGGCACGCTGTTCCAGGTGAAGGGAGACCGTTGATGCGCGCTTTTGCCGCTCTCCTGCTGCCGCTGGCGCTGGGCCTTGCCGCCTGCGCCAACGTGACCGATAAGCCGGAAAACAAATATGCCGCAACGGCGCAGAACCAGTTCGTCGCCGCCAACTACCAGGCCGCCGATTCGCTGCTGAACCAGCTCTCCGGCCGCCTGGCCTCGGACAAGCCGCTGATCATGGCCACGGTGGTGAATATCGATGCGCTGGACCAGAGCTCGACGCTGGGCCGCCTGGTGTCGGAACAGATTTCGACCCGCCTGGCGCAAGGCGGCTTGCGCATGCTGGAAATGAAGCTGCGCACCTCGGTCTACATGAAGCGCCAGCAAGGCGAAATGATGCTGACGCGCGAAGTGGGCGAAGTGGCGCATAGCCACAATGCCCAGGCGGTGGTGGTTGGGTCCTACGCCGAGACCAGCGACGCGGTGTTCGTCAACATCAAGGTGGTGAACCCGCAGACCAACCACGTATTGGCAGCCAATGACTTCGTGCTGGCCAAGGATGGCGTGGTGCGCTCCATGCTCATGGGGCGCTGAGCAAGTCCACCAGCCTGGGCAGCACTTCCTGCGCCGGCAATTCCAGCTTCAGTGAAATCAGGTCATCGGCGCGGGTCTTGCCCGCGTTGATGGCCACGATCGGCTTGCCGGCCGCCGCAGCCATGCGGCAAAAGCGGTAACCGGAAAATACCATCAGCGACGAACCGACCACCAGCAAGGCGTCGGCCGCTTCCATCTCCGCCATCGCTTGCGCGGTGCGCTCCGGCGGCACGTTATCGCCAAAGAACACCACGTCCGGCATCAGTACGCCGCCGCAGGCCACGCAGACCGGCGCACGGAAATCGTCCAGCGCATCCGGCTCGACCTGCGCGTCGCCATCGGGCAGCGGCTGTGCCAGCACATTGGCCAGGTCGGGGTTGTCGCGCTCGAGCTGCGGCTGCAGGCTGGCGCGCGGATAGCGGGCCTGGCAAGCGAGGCAGACCACGTGGTGCAGGTTGCCGTGCAGTTCGATCAGGCGCCGGCTGCCGGCGCGCTGGTGCAAGCCATCCACGTTCTGCGTGATCACGCTGTGAAGGTGCCCGCCGGCTTCCAGTTGCGCCATGGCGCAGTGGCCCGCATTCGGTTCGGCGCGGGACATGGTGGACCAGCCCACCATGCTGCGCGCCCAATAGCGGCGCCGCACGGCTTCGTTGCGGCGGAATTCCGGGCCCTGGATCGGGGTGCGCCCGCGCCGCACGCCATCCTTGTCGCGGTAGCCGGGGATACCGGAGGCTGTGCTCAAGCCGGCGCCGGTCAGGGCCAGCACGCGGCGGTGGCGCGCCAAAAATTGCGCCAGGGAGTGCGGCAGGTCCCGCTCAGTCAAGCGCAGCGCATCCATCCGGTTTGAAAATCCGTTCGGTCGAGGCCGGATACTTTTCCAGCTTCGATGCGGCACGGGTCGGACGCGGCGAGAAATCGCCGCCGCAATTCGGGCATTTGCCGTGCAGCTTGTCGTTGGCGCAGTCGGCGCAGAAGGTGCATTCGAATGAACAGATCAAGGCGTCCTGCGCGCCGGGCGGCAGGTCTTTGTTGCAGCATTCGCAGTTGGGGCGCATTTGCAGCATGGTGTATGGCTCCTCTATTGGTCGCGGTAGTGCGCCGCGTTCAGCAAGGCGCTGGTGATTTCCGCATCGGCCAGCGCTTCATTCGTGGCGCGCGCGAATGTGCGCTCGCGGATGCGGCCCAGGCGCTCCAGCAATTCCTGTTTCGGCAGGCGCGATTGCGCGATGGCGGCGGGATCGATCCCTTCATAGCGGCCGTGGGCCGCTTCCAGCGCATCGAGCTGGCGCCGCACTTCGGCGTCGGGCACAGTGCCCTTGCCCGCCTGCGGTGCCGGCTGCTGCGCCAATTGCCGGCGGATCGGTGCGAAGAAATCGATGGCTTCTTTCGACAAGCCCTGGGGCTTGAGTGCCAGCAGCGCCTGGCGGCCTGGCGGCCCGCCCGCGCGCAGCAGGTAATTGACTGCGCGGCCGAACACTTCCGCATCGGCGCTTTGCAGCAATGGCGTCACGGCCGGCACGCTGTCCGGCGAACCAACCATCGCCAGGGTTTCCAGCACCGGCTTGGCCAGGGCGGCGTCGCGCAAGAGCGCGGCCAGGTGGCGCTCGCCCGTAGTGCCGAAGCGGCCATAGAGCAAGGCGCGCACGCCAGCCTCGTCGATCGCGCTGCCTTGCTGCGGCAGCGCTACGGTGACGGCTTTGCGCAGGAAGATGCGGTCGAGCTGCGGCAGCAGGCGAGCGTCGCGGCCCGCGGCGGCGGCGTGGAACAGGCGGAACAGCTGCGGACCGTCCAGCAGCGCTTGCGGATCGATGGCCAATGCGGCCTGCGCGGCCAGCGGCTTATCCGCATCCGAACCGTAAGCGAGCAGGAAGCAGGCGGCGTCCAGCAGCAATTGCTGGCTGGGGCGCGCCGCGCGCAACTCGGCCGCCAGTTCGCGGCGCAGCAGCGGGATCGCGTCTTCGCGATAATCTCCAAAGTAGCGCCATGCGGCGTCCAGTTCCCGGCGCTGGGCGCCTGCTGCTGCCGTATCGGCGGCGGCGGGCATGGCGCGGATGCCGGCAATGCGGGAAGCGAGTGCCGCGCCGGTCGCTGCATCGCTGGCGGCGTTCGTGGTGTTCGCAGCGTAGGCGGCGATTGGCGCGGACAGCGACAGCGCGGCCGCCGTGCCCAGCGCAGCGCAGGCAGCCAGTGCGTTTGCGGCGATGCCCCTCATGACGCCAACCTGCGCTGCAAATCGGCCACCGAAGCGTGCCATTCCGCGTAATGCTCGCTGTCCTGCCACAGTTCGCGCAACTCGGACCCTTCCGACAGCACCAGCGCCAGCACGCGCCGGGCCTTGTCGGCGATATCGGGGCGGGGTTTGCCCAGCTTCGCCTGCACCTCGGCCACCCATGCGTCGATGCCGGCGGAATCCTCGTCCTGCGGTCCGCCCTTGCCTTGCAGGCGCGACCAGGTTTCGACGGCAGCCAACGCTTCAGCGCCGTAGGGCGCCTCCAGGTATTCCGTGGTTTCAGCCTGGAGCACGTTGTTCAGCGTGTCCTCGATAAAGTAAAGGTCTTTCGACTCCTGCAAATCCTCCGCCCAATCCTGCGCGAAATCATTGCCAAACGGTCCAATAGCCCAGGTTCCCACTAGCGCCTCCTGTTCGGTATAGGCGCAATTGTACAGATTTCAGCGCGGATTTCAGCGCGGCAGCAAGTGCACCTCCGCGACCCGGGGACCTTTACCGGTTCACCCGTCTTTCTGCGTCTTGACCACCTGCAGCGCGGTGGCGATCAGGCTGCTCATTTCGCCCACGTTGGCCGGCACGATCAGGCTGTTCGTGGTCTTGGCCAGTTCGCCGAACGCATTGACGTATTGCTCGGCGACCTTGAGGTTCATGGCGGCCTCGCCGCCCGGCTGCTGGATGGCGCTGCCGACCTGCTTCAGTGCGCCCGACGTGGCTTCGGCAATGGCCAGGATGGCGGCGGCTTCACCTTGCGCGCGGTTGATGGCGGCCTGCTTGTCGCCTTCGGACCGTGCAATCGCCGCTTCGCGTTCACCGGTGGCGATATTGATCTGCTCCTGTTTGCGGCCCTCGGAGGCGGCAATCAGGGCGCGTTTGCCGCGTTCCGCCGTGATCTGCGCCTGCATGGCGTGCAGGATTTCCTGCGGCGGCGTCAAATCCTTGATTTCGTAGCGCAGCACCTTGACGCCCCAGT
>CAMLRG010000137.1 GCA_946482335.1 uncultured Duganella sp.
TATTCGCCTTCGCGCTCGCCGTTGCGCATCACGGTGATGCGGTCGGAGATGGCGTAGGTCTGGTCCAGGAAGTGCGTCACGAACAGGATCGCCATGCCCTGCTCGCGCAGGCGGCGCAGCACGCGGAACAGCAGCTGCACTTCCGCCTCGTCCAGGCTGGATGTCGGCTCATCGAGCACCAGCACCCGCGCCGAAATATTCAGCGCGCGCGAGATCGCCACCATCTGCTGGATCGCCAGCGGATAGCGCGACAGCGGCGCCGTCACGTCGATATCGATTTCCAGTTCGCGCAGCAAGCTTGTGGCACGCGTGCGCATGCCGGCCCAATCGACCATGCCCCACTTGCGCGGATAGCGGCCGATGAAGATATTCTCCGCCACCGACAGGTTCGGGCACAGGTTGACTTCCTGGTACACGGTCGAGATGCCGAGTTCCTGCGCTTCCAGCGTCGAGGCCGGGCGGATTTCCCGCCCTTCCATCACGATGCGGCCGCGCTCCGGCGCATGCACGCCGGTCAGCACCTTGATCAGCGTGGACTTGCCCGCCCCGTTCTGCCCCATCAGCGTATGCACTTCGCCGGGGTAGAGCCGCAGGCCCGCTTCGCTGAGCGCCTTCACGCCCGGGAATTCCTTGTGGATGCCGGACAGCTCCAGCACCGGTGCCGCCGAATGTGCCATCAGTATTTCCGGTTGGGGAGTTCTTTGGCCGCCACTTCCGCCGGGAACACGCGCTCTTCGGTCACGATGCGCGGCGCCACGGGCTTGCCTGCCACCACGTCCTTCGCCGCCGCCATCAGTTGCGGGCCAAGCAGCGGGCTGCATTCGACCGACACGTTCAGCTTGCCGGCGATCATGGCCTGGAAAGCGCCCTTCACGCCATCGATCGACACGATGATGATGTCCTTGCCCGGTTTCAGGCCCGCTTCCTCGATCGCCTGGATAGCGCCGATCGCCATGTCGTCATTGTGCGCGAACAGCACGTTGATGTCCTTGCCGTGCGCTTTCAGGAAGGCTTCCATCACTTCCTTGCCCTTGGCACGGGTGAATTCGCCGGTCTGGGTGCGGATCACCTTCAGCTTCGGGTTGCCCTTGATGACTTCCTCGAAACCGGCCTTGCGGTCGATCGCCGGCGCCGAGCCGACGGTGCCTTGCAGTTCCACCACGTTCAGCACCGGCTTGCCGGACTTGGCGGCATAGTCGGCCAGCCAGCGGCCGGCGCGGCGGCCTTCTTCCACGAAGTCGGAACCGATCAGGGTGACGTAAAGGGATTTGTCCGCCACCTTGACGGCGCGGTCGGTCAGGATGACCGGGATCTTGGCCGCCTTGGCCTCGCGCAGCACGGTTTCCCAGCCGGTTTCCACCACCGGCGAGAAGGCGATCACGTCGACGCGCTGGGCGATGAAGGAGCGGATGGCCTTGACCTGGTTTTCCTGCTTTTGCTGGGCGTCGGCGAATTTCAGGGTGATGCCGGCCTGCTTGGCCGCCTCCTTGATGGAGGCGGTGTTGGCGGTGCGCCATTCGCTTTCGGCGCCCACCTGGGAGAATCCCATAACCAGCGGCTTGGCCGCGAATGCGCTGCCCGATGCAGCAAAAGCGAGGGCGAACGCGCCGCCGAGAAGTGTCCTGCGGGTGACTGTCATGCCGGTCTCCAAAATTGTTGTAGATTAATCTTAGGAGATTATGCAATGCCGATCTAATTCATTTTTTTGCAGGATCTATATCAATTTGGTTATCGCAGCAGGCGCAAGCCATACAGGCCGCCGGCAATCGAGCCCGGATGGGCGACGAATTTCACCTCCAGCTTGCCGTCGCGCGCGGCGCCGGCAGGCAGCGGCAGGTCGACGCTGTAGAAGGCATCCCCCTTGCGTTCGAGCGTCAGCGTCTGCAGCAGGGCCCCATTCAGCAGCACGTCGAACTTGCGCCCCGCATCACCGGAGGCAAAGGTCAGGCGCAGCAGGCGGCCCGCGCCTTCGCGGTCCTTCAACTCATAGCTGAACCATCCGCTGGCGTGGCGCCAATGCCGCGTGCCGTTCAAGCCCGCGTCGGCCCCTTCGCCTTTGAAGAAGTGGTCGGACTCCGGCTGCTGCTCGCCCGGTGCCACCTGGTCGACTGTGCGCGCATCGAGCGCCAGCCGCTCCGATTCGGCGGCAGCCGCCCTGGCCCGCATATCGGCCAGTCCGGCTGGCGTAGTGTGCTGCCAATACAACATATAGCGTGAATCGTGCAGCCGGAAGAACGGGATGAAGCGCAGCGCAGCGCCGCCGGCACCCTGCGCTGCCGAACCTTGCACCAGGTCCGGCGCCGTGAACGTCAGCGGCTGGCCGGGCACGGGCTTGAACTTGTCGAGGAAATTCCTGCTGTCGCTGACGAAGACCGGCGCCGCCTCCTGCGGGCAGACCTGGCCATGCGCGATATGCCCCATGCGCGAATCGTCGGCCATGAACTCCAGCTTCTCGCCGGGGAACGGCGAAGTCTTGGCGGCCAGCACGATGGGGCCATGCAGCACGGCGTAATAGTTCGACTTGTCGGGCATCTGCTCCAGGGTGGTGCGCATCGGCAGCCGCACGTCGACCGTATCGCCCTTGCGCCAGGTGCGCGCCAGTTCGACGTAGCTGCCCGGTGCGGCGCGCACCGGCACGGCCTTGCCGTTCACCCGCACCGTCAGCGCCCCCTTTGCCACCCAGCCGGGATAGCGGACCTTGAGCGTGAATTTGCCGCCGCTGTCGATGCTCAGGCGCGTGCCGGCCTGGTCGGGGAAGCGGTTCGACTGCGTCAGGACGATGCCCTTTTCGCGCCATTCCAGGCGCGACGGGATGAACAGGTTGACCAGCAAGGCGTCGCCATCGCGGGCATAAATGAACTCGCCGTACTTGGCGTGGCTTTCGATGCCCGACCCTACGCAGCACCACATGCCCTTGTCCACTTCGGAATACACACGGTAGTGGTTGGGGCGCATCGGCGTGAAGTAGACGAAGCCGCCGCTTTCCGGGCGCTGCGAGGAGAGGATGTGGTTGTACAGGGCGCGCTCGTAGTAGTCGCTGTAGGCGGCGCTCGGATCGCGCTGGAACAGCAGGCCGGTGAGCTTGAGCATATTGTAGGTGTTGCAGGTTTCCGGGCCTTCGACCTCGCTGCTCATCGAGGAGAAGTCCTTGTCGGAGTGGAAGTGCTCCTTGACGCTGTTGCCGCCGATGGCCACGGTGCGATGGTCGTGCACGGTGCGCCAGAAGAAGCTGGCGGCATCGTGCCATTGCCGTTCGCCGGTCAGCCCGCCGATGCGCTCGAAACCGATCACCTTCGGGATCTGGGTGTTGGCATGCAGGCCGGTCAGCTCGTCGCGCCCCGCTGCCAGCGGTTGCAGGATGGCCTGGTGGGAGAAGCGCCTGGCGGCGCTCAGGTAGCGCTGCTCGCCGGTGAGCTGGTAGACGTCGGCCAGCACTTCGTTCATGCCGCCATGCTCCGCACGCAGCATCGATTGCATTTGCTCGTCGCTCAGGGCGCCGGTCATGTTGACCGTCCAGTCGGCGAACCTGACCAGCATCTGTTTCGCGTCTTCATTGCCGGCATAGCGCCAGGCATCGCGCAGGCCGGCGGCGATCTTGTGCAGGTTGTACCACGGCACCCACTTGCCGTTGACCGAGAAATTGTCGGCGTGCAGCTTGCCGTTGGCAATATCGTTCCATGCCGCACGGCCGCCGGGTACGCCGCCGAGGTAGCCGTCCGGGGATTGGGCTTTTTTCAGCTCCTGCACGAAGTAATCCATGCGCTCGCGCACCGTGCCGTCACCGGTTGCGGCCCACATCAGGGCCAGGGCGGACAGGTAGTGGCCGCCCATGTGGCCATCGAGGCCGCTCGATTCCCAGTTGCCGTAGGAAGGTTTCGGCAGCGGCTGGCCGGCCTCGCGGCGGAACGGTGCCAGGAGCTTGTCGGCATCGAGCGCCAGCAGGTAGCGGCGGTTGGTTTCCTGGGCTTGCAGGAAGGGGCTGGGCAGCAGCCGCACGTCCTGGAGCGGGAACAGTTCGGCGGCCAGCGCCGCAGCCGGCGCAACGGCGCCGGCGCACAGCAGCAGCGTTGCGATCGCGCGCTGAACGAGCCGCGCCCCAGGGGCCTGCAATTGGCGGGCGGCGCTCATTGCTCGACGCTCTGGTAACGGTCCAGATCAGCCGGGTCCACCACCGGCCAGCCGGCGCTGTCCCAGCGCATGTCCATGACCTTCAGCTTCTGCAGGTATTTGTCTTTCGTCTCGTAAGCATGCAGCACCATCACGTCCTTCCCGTTCAAGGTGTAAGCGCTGTTGTGGCCGAGCGCCTTCCAGGCGGCATTGCCCTGCACGACCAGCGAGCCGCCGCCGAGCGCCATGTCCTTGCCATTCTTGTCGAGATACGGTCCCGTCACCGTGCGCGAACGGCCCACCACCACGTGGTAAGTGCTTTTCTCTTTCTGGCAGCACAGGCCCCAGGAGACGAACAGGTAGTACCAGCCGTTCTTGCGCATGATGAACGGGGCTTCGATTTCGGCCGGGCCGCCGTTGTCGTCGCGCACGAAGGCTGGACGCTCGCGGGCGGCGATGGTGCGCCAGACCTGCGGTTCCGCCGGCCGCGTCCAGTCCTTGTTCAACTTGAGCAGCTTGATCCCGCCCCAGAAGGAGCCGAAACTCATCCAGCCGGTGCCCTTGTCATCCTCGATCACATTGGAATCGATCGCGTTCCAGAGGTCGCGCCCCGTCACCGATTGCACCACGATGCCCTGGTCCTCCCACTTGTAGTCGGGCGAGCGCGGGTCGAGCGTCTTGTTCACCGTCACGCCGATGGCCGAGGTATTCTTGCCGAATGCCGACACCGAGTAGTACAGCAGGTACTTGCCTTTGTGGTACTGGATATCGGGCGCCCACACATGGTCATTGAAGCCAGGCGCCGCCTTGGCGGCAGCCGGATGGCCGGCAAAGATGCGCCCTTCCGGACGCCAGTGCACCATGTCCTTCGAACTGTAGAAAGTAATGCCCGGCCCCGTCGAATACAGGTAATACGTGTCGCCCTGTTTCGCCATCACGGGATCGTGCACGCTCACCTGCCCGGCCAGCGCCATCTGCGCCGTCAGCCCCGCCAGCGCGGCAATCGCCGCGCCGGCACCCATCCGCCATGTCATCTTCATAATCCGCCTCAGTTACCGGTACGTGCGCCCCACAGCGCAACGCCAGCCTTCGATTGCACCGTAAAGGTCACCACGAAGGCGCTGGCATTGCTGTTCCACTGTCGCGACAACACCCCATTGTAGGTCGTCCCATCGGACAACACGATACTGACCTTGTTGCCGCCCTGGTGCGTCCAGGTGCCCGACAGTGCACCGCTGACGGCGCCGCCGGCGGCCAGCGTCACCACCTGCGATGGCTTGATGGCGGCCGAGATATCCTTGCCGTGATTGACCATCTTGTAGGTGCCGGCCACGTCGGCCACCGCCACCTCCGCCGCCAGGGTGGTGGCATGCTTCGACAGCGGCACATAGCGGAACGGTGCCGCCACAGGCCAGCCATCGGCATTGATGAACATTTCGTGCACGCGCACTTCATGCAGCTCGCCCTGTCCCGGGAAACGGGTGTGGAAGAGCAGGAAGTACTTGCCGCTCGCCGCGTCGTAATAAGCCGAGTTGTGGCCCGGCGAAACGTAGCCCGGCGGCGTGCCGGTCTCGCCCGCCGCCAGCGCGAACTGGTGGTTGCCCATCAGCTTCTGTCCATGCGGCGCGATGCTGGCGTCGTCGAACAGCGGCAGCGCCGGATTGGCCTTGACGGCCGCCATGTCGGTGCCCGCCCCATCCACATACGGCCCGTCGGGGTTCAAGGAGCGTGCCACGCGGATGTGGTAGGCGCCGTTGGCATCCAGTCCGCCAAACGATACGAACAGGTAGTAATACTTCGACTCGGGGCTGTACAGCACATAGGCGCCTTCGATGCGCGCGTGGTTGCCGCCCATCAGGTGCCTGCCGTAAGCCTGGCCCGGCTTGGGCAGGCCGCTGGCCGGGTCCATCTCCAGGATGAAGATGCCGCCCGAATAGGAGCCGTAAATCATCCACAGCCGGTTGGCCGTGTCGCGGAAGACGTTGGGGTCCACCACGTTCGGATGCCTGGCCGCGTCGTAGATGCTGCCGTCCGGGCTGGCCTCGCCCCACATGCCCGATTTCAGGAACAGCTGCTTGTTGACATAAGGGCCTTCCACCCTGTCCGCCACCGCCACGCCGAGCGCCGAACGCGGCGAATCGCCTTTGCAGCTGTTGTAATACATATAGAACTTGCCGTCGCCCAGCTGCACCACATCCGGTGCCCACAACGTGCTGGCCTGGGCCCAGGACAGCGCTTCCGCCAGCGCAACGGTGACGTTGTTGAACAGCGGGTTGGCAGCATTGGCGCCATCCGCGATCCTGGTCCAGTTCATCAGGTCGGTCGACCTGGCGGCCGCCAGGTGGGAACCGAACACATAGTAGGTGTCGCCCACCTTGATCACGGACGGGTCATGCACAGACACATTGGCGAAGGCGACCGTCGTTGCCGGCGGCGTCACCGGCGGCGTGACCGCCGGGCTGACGGTGGCCGTCGAGCCACCGCCACCGCCGCAGCCGCCTAGGGTCGTCAGCACGGCGCCGGCAGCGGCCGTGCGCAACAGCGCACGGCGCTGCACGGAGATGTTTTCCATCTCAGCCCCCGACTGCCACCACCACGACCGACTTGGCCGGCATTTTCACGGTCAGCTTGCCGCCGGCCGACTGCACTGCCATCGGGGCCGGCTTCACGGCTTCGGGCTTGGCGAAGGTGTTGTGTGCATCCATCGCGCCGGCGGTCAGCACGCGCGCACTGGCCTTGCCTTCGCCGACGCCGGCGATGCTGACTTCTTCGGCATCGCTTGGGTGGGTGTTCACCAGCGCCACGTAGACCTTGCCGTCCTTGCCGCGTGCGGCCGATGCGCTCACCTGCGGAATGCTCTTGTCGCCTTCCTTGTACTCGCGGTTGCCTTCCAGTGCCAGCGGCAGCGTGGTGGCACCCTGGAACGGCACGTACATTTCGTAGGCGTGGTAGGTCGGCGTCAGCAACATCTTCTCCTTATCGGTCAGTACCATGGCCTGCAGCACGTTGACCATCTGCGCGATATTGGTCATGCGCACGCGGTCGGCGTGGGCGTGGAAGATGTTGAAGTTCAGCGCGGCCACCAGGGCATCGCGCAGGGTGTTCTGCTGGTACAGGAAGCCGGCGTTGGTGCCCTTCTCCACGTCATACCAGGTGCCCCATTCGTCGACGTAGAAGCCAAGCTTCTTCTCCGGGTCGTTCTTGTCGAGGACTGCCACGTTCTTGCGGATATGGTCGTCCATCTTCAGGGTGGCGTGCAGGGTCGAGAACCATTCTTTGGACGGGAAGCCGGTGGCCGCCCCCTTCACGTCCCAGTTGCCGGTCGGGATGGTGTAGTAGTGGAAGCTGATACCGTCCGTCAAATTCTTGGCGGACTTGCTCAATACTTCGGTCCAGTTGGTGTCGTTGTCGTTGCCACCGCTGGCGACGAACTTCGGACGCGCATTGGCCGGCGTCTTGAGGAAGGTTGCGCTCTGGCGGTACAGGTTCGTATAGTACTCCGGCGTCATATTGCCGCCGCAACCCCAGGCTTCGTTACCGACGGCGAAATAAGCCACCTTGAACGGCTTGTCGCGGCCATTCTTGCGGCGCAGCTCCGGCAGGGTGGACTTGTTATCGGAGGTCATGTACTCCAGCCATTCCGCCATTTCCTGCGGCGAGCCGGTGCCCAGGTTGCCGTTCACGTAGGCGTCCGCGCCCAGCTGCTCGACCAGGTCGAAGAATTCATGGGTGCCGACGGCATTGTCCTCGTCCACGCCACCCCACATGGTGTTGATCTTGACCGGCCGCTTGTTGCGCGGGCCGATGCCTTCGCGCCAATGGTATTCGTCGGCGAAGCAGCCGCCCGGCCAGCGCACCAGCGGCACGTGCAGCTTCTTCAGGGCGCCGATCACGTCGTTGCGCCAGCCGCGGGTATTCGGGATCTTCGAGTTCGGACCCACCCACATGCCGCCATAGATGCCGCTGCCGAGGTGTTCGGCGAACTGGCCGTACACGTCCTTATGGATTACCGGACCTGGCTTGGCAGTGTCGACCTTCACGGTGGTGGCGGCTTGCGCGAAGCCGGCCGCCATCAGCGCCAGCACGATCATCGTCTTTTTCATAGCATCTCCTTGTTTATTGTTTGAAAACTGCAACGAAGCCGCCGCGTGGCCGCATCGTGATCTTTTGCTTGCCGGCGGCCACAGGCCGCTGGCTGAATTCGCGCTCTCCTTCGCCATCGCTCACCAGCATGCCGGCGCCGAGGTCCACTGAAACTTCCTGCGCGCTGTCCTGCGCGTTGAAACCGGCCACATACCAGGTGTCCCCGGCGCGCCGCGCCAGCACCACGTAATGGGCCGGCACGCCTTCGACGAAGCGCACATCGTCCCAGCTGCGTGGCAGGTCGCGCAGCAAGTCCTGCACATAGGACGGCGCCGTTGCCATGCCTTCCGGGATCTCTGCGAAGTGCTGGATGCCGGAGGTGAACAGCACGGCTTGCGCCAGTTCGAAGCCGTTGCGCGTGGCGCGCTTGATCTTGGGGATATCGCCGAATGCCATCGGTGTGAAGTCCATCGGGTCGAACAGGTTGCGCGAGAAAGGCAGCATGGCGGCATGCTTCACCACCCTGTCCTGCCCATCCTGCTCGAAGGTGGCGAATTCGAAGCCGCGCACAGCTTCCGCCGTCATCAGGTTGGGATAAGTGCGGCTCCAGCCGCGCGGCAGCGTGGCCCCGTGGAAGTTGACCAGCAGGCCCGCCTCGGCGGCATCCTTCAGGATATCGACGTAGTAAGCGATCATCGACTGGCCGTCGCCGCCGAAGAAGTCGACCTTCACGCCCTTGATGCCCATTTCGCGCAGGCGCGCAAATTCGGCGCGGCGCGCCTCGTGCGTCAGCAACTTGCTCTTGGGCGAATACTCGGTCTTGTTCCACGGCCCGGACGAGTTGTACCAGACCAGCAGGCCGACGCCCTTGCCGGCCGCATACTGCGCCAGTTCGCGCGTGCGCTCGTAGCCGATCTTGCGGTCCCAGTCGGCATCGACCAGGGTGTAGTCCCACTTCATCTGCACCGCGTAATCGATGAACTTCTTCTGCACGTCGTACACCGTGGCATCGTCCTTCAGGATGGCCCAGCTCCACGATGCGTGCCCCGGCTGCACCAGCGCCGCGTCGAACGGGATAGCCGGCGCGGCCAGGTCGGTGCCCAGCGAGGAATGCATCACGGTGGCCAGCGGGCCGACCGCCAGCACGCGCCAAGGCGACTTGGCGCCGCTGCCCATCAGCGCGCCGCCGGGAAAGGCTTCAGGCGCCGTCGGGCCGCCGATGCGGTATTCGCCGCCCGGCGACCTGGCTTGCAGGCGCGAGGCGTGCCAGCTGCCATCCATGCCCGCTTCGGTCAGCGCGACCCAGTTCCCGCCGTTGCGGAACAGGGCCGGGAATACCCAGCCGGCAGGCAGCGGCGATGCCGTGCCGACCGGGATGTCGGTCTGGTAGTACTCTTCATACGAAGGGTTGACGTTCGACCAGCCGGTCTGCGCCACCGCCATCGGCTGCAGCCAGGCGCGCGCCGTGGCCGGGAAGGCAAAGCTGGTCGCTTCGCTGCGGACCGTACCGCCGGCCGTCTCGTAGCGGAATGCCACGCCATCGTTGGAAACGCGGAACACGATGTCGAGCTTGCGGCCCTGCTTGTCGCGCAGGGCGAAGCGGCGTTCGTTGGCTTCGTAGTGGTTGTTGCGGCGCTTGCCGGTGGCCAGCGTGTAATCCTCCGCGATGCGCTGCACGGCGCCGGCGGAGGCCAGGCTCAGGCCGCGCGACAGGTCGGCCGACTTCAGGCGCAGGCCGAGACGCGATGTCAACAGCACCGGCTCGCCGGCGCGTTCGACCGCGTAAGTCGGTTCGCCGCGCGGCGACAGGTCGAATTGCACCTTGAGCTGGTTGTCGGGGCTGGCGATGTCGTGCGCCAACGCGCAGGCACAGGCGGCCGCCAGCACTGCCGAAAGGGCGAGCTTTTGCATGGTGGCCTCCAGTTACACCCAGCCGGCGTCGACGATGAAGTCCTGCGCCGTGCACATGGCGCTGTCGTCCGCGCCCAGGAACAGGCACATGGCAGCGATATGTTCCGGCATCAGCTTGCCCGGCAGGCACTGGTTGCGGGCGATCTCCTCTTCCGCCGCCTGGTCGACCCACAGGTCCACCTGGCGCTGGGTCATGACCCAGCCCGGGGTCACGGTGTTGACGCGGATATTGTGCTTGCCCAGGTCGCGCGACAGTCCGCGCGTGAGGCCGTGCGAGGCCGCCTTGGCGGTGGCGTAGACCGGGTAGCCGCCGCCTTTGGCGTGCCAGGAAATCGAGCTGACGTTGATGATGGAGCCGCCGCCCTTGGCTTTCATGCCCGGCAGGACGGCTTGACAGGTGAAGAACAGGGGGCGCTGGTTGATGGCGATGCGCTGGTCCCAGTAGTCGGGCGTTACATCTTCGACGCAATGGCGCTGGTCGTTGGCGGCGTTGTTGACCAGGACGTCGAAATCGCCCAGCTCGGCCGCCAGTTCCTTCATCGTGGCCTGCAGGGCGGGAATGTCGGTGATGTCGCAGGCACGGAACAGCGGGCGCTCGGCGCCATTGGCTGCGACGGTGTTGCACAGGGCTTCGCTCGCCTCCCTGGCGATGTCGACGAAGGCGACGCGGGCGCCCTGCTTGGCGAAGGCTTCGACGATGCTGGCGCCGATGCCGGTGCCGCCGCCGGTGACAAATACCCGCTTGCCCTTCAGGCTGGGGTAGTTGGCTGCTTGGGTCATGCTGTCTCCAATATTTTTATGGGTGTCTGACCCTGCGGGTCTGACACCGGTTTACCGGTTTTGCCGCTTTAAACCGGCAAACCAGTGCCTGACCCGCAGGGTCAGGCACTTTGCGTGCAATCAATGCTGGCCAAGAACCCCATCACGGCGGCGCCAGGTATTGGCCGGGTTCTCGTCCTGCAGCACCGGCGGCAGCAGGGAAGCCGGCAAGTCCTGGTAACACACCGCCCGCAGGAAACGGTAAATCGCCGCCGTGCCGACCGAAGTGCTGCGGCCATCCGAAGTGGATGGGAACGGTCCGCCATGCACCATGGCGCTGGTCACTTCCACCCCGGTCGGGTAGCCGTTGGCCAGGATACGGCCAGCCTTGCGCTCCAGCACCGGCAGCAGCTTGCGCGCCGCCTCGGCATCGCCATCGGCCATCTGCAGGGTGGCGGTCAACTGGCCTTCCAGGTGCTCCGCCACGGCGATCATTTCATCGATATCGCGGCAAGCGATGACCAGCGAAGCCGGCCCGAACACTTCGTCCGACAAGGCATGCTGCGACAGGAAAGCCTGCGCCGTGGTGCGGAACAGCGCCGCCCCGCCCTTGCAGCCGCCGTGCGGCGTGGCGAGCACGGTGTCCACCGCTTCATGCGAAGCCAGCGCCTGCACACCGCGCTGGTAGGCGCCGGCGATGCCCGCGCTCAGCATGGTGCCCGGCGCGACGCCGCCCAGGGCTTGCGCCGCGCTGGCGCAGAAGCGCTCCAGGCCGGGACCATCGATGCCCAGCACCAGGCCGGGATTGGTGCAGAACTGGCCGACGCCCAGCGTCAGCGAAGCCGCGAAACCGGCCGCGATGCTGTCGGGACGCCCCGCCAGCGCTTCCGGCAGCAGGAACACCGGGTTGATGCTGCTCATTTCCGCATACACGGGGATTGGTTGCTTGCGTGCCGCGGCGGTCGCCATGAGCGCAGTGCCGCCGCTGCGGGAACCGGTGAAGCCGACCGCCTGGATTGCCGGATGCGCCACCAGGGTCTGGCCGATATGGCTGCCGCTGCCGGTCAGCAGGGCAAACACGCCTGCCGGCAGGCCGCACTGCGCGACCGCGGCCACCACGGCGCGTGCCACCAGCTCGGACGTGCCGGGGTGGGCCGAGTGGGCCTTGACCACCACCGGGCAGCCGGCGGCCAGCGCGGAAGCGGTATCGCCGCCGGCAACGGAAAACGCCAGCGGGAAGTTCGATGCGCCGAACACGGCCACCGGACCGACGCCGATCAGGCGGTAGCGCAGGTCCGCGCGTGGCGGCGTGCGGGTCGGCAGCGCCACGTCGATGCGCGGGTCGCACCAGGAACCGTCGCGCAGCAGCGTGCCGAACATCTTCAGCTGGTTGCAGGTACGGGCGCGCTCGCCTTCCAGGCGGGCTTGCGGCAGGCCGGTTTCGGCCATGGCGCGCTCGATCAGTTCCGAGCCCAGGTCCATGATGTTGCGCGCGATGGCGTCCAGCAGTGCCGCGCGGGCGGCATCGCTGGTGGCGCGGAAGGTGTCGAACGCTGCACCGGCCAGGCGGCAGGCATCGTTCACCTGCTCCACGCTGACGGCATTGAATTCTTCGCCGAACTGCTGTTCGGTGCCTGGGTTGAAGGCGCGCTGCGCGCCGCCTTCGCCGCGGACGGCAACGCCGCCGATGAGTGCTTCGCCGGTAATGGTCATAACTGGTTCACTTTCTGGTAACGGGATTCCTGGACGCGCAGCGGGTTGCGCAGTGCTGGGCCGAAGGCTGGCGCCTCGACTTCGAAGGTTTCTCCGGCTTGCACCGAAATGCCGTCGGCAAAGCTCAGGGTCGCGGTACCGAAGAAGTGGATATGCACATCGCCAGGGCGGCAGAACAGGCCATACTTGAAGTGGTGGTATTCCAGGTTGGCGATGGTGTGCGACATATTCTGTTCGCCGCTGACGAACGCCTTCTGCCAGCGCACGCTGCCATCCTTGGCCAGGATGCGCGAAGTGCCCTCGATGTGCTGCGGCAGCTCGCCCACGCGCAGCGCCGGGCCCAGGCCGCAGTTGCGCAGCTTGGAGTGGGCCAGGTAGAGGTAATTCTGGCGTTCGGTGACGTGGTCGGAGAATTCATTGCCGATCGCAAAGCCGAGGCGGTAAGGCTGGCCGTCCTTGCCGATCACGTACAGGCCGGCGATTTCCGGCTCTTCGCCACCATCGAGCGAGAACTCGGGCATGGTCAGCGCCTGGCCGACCGCGGCCACGATCGAGCCGTCGCCCTTGTAGAACCATTCGGGCTGCACGCCGCGCTGGCCTTCGGCAGGCTTGCCGCCTTCCACGCCCATGCGGAACATCTTCATGGAATCGCTCAGGGATTCCACGTCGCCGCCGATCTTGCGGTGCATGGCGTCGCGCGCGTCGGCGCTGCCCAGGTGGGTCAGGCCGGTACCGGTCACGTAGCAGTGGGCCGGGTCGGCGTGGTCCAGCGGCGGCAGGATGCGGCCGGCGCTCGCCACGGCTTCGTAGCGTTCGGTGGCGGCGCCGATGGCCGCTTGAGCAACTTCAGCCAGACCCTTGCACTGGATGATGGCGCGCTGCGCCAGTTCGTAGGTGGTGGACACGCCGTCCAGCACGCGCAGCACATCCCCTTCCAGGGCAGCGACGCGGCGTTCGTTGGCGGCGGTGGTGAATTGTACGAGCAGCATAAGTTCTCCTTAGTGCGAGTGGCGCGGCACGGCGGAACCGCGGCAGCCGACCAGGAAGTCGAAGTCGCAGCCCTCGTCGGCTTGCAACACGTGGTCGATATACAGTTGCTGGTAGCCGGACTTCGGCGGCTCCTGCTGCGCTGCGCGCTCGGCGAGGCGTGCCTTCAATTCCTCGTCGCTGATCTCGAGCTGCAGCTTGTTGTTGGCGCAATCGAGCTCGATCCAGTCGCCGTCCTTGACAGCGCCGAGCGGGCCGCCGGCCATCGCTTCCGGCGCCACGTGCAGCACCACGGTGCCGTAAGCGGTACCGCTCATGCGCGCGTCGGAGATGCGCACCATGTCCTTGATGCCCTTGGCCAGCAGCTTCGGCGGCAAGCCCATGTTGCCCACTTCCGCCATGCCCGGATAGCCTTTCGGGCCGCAGTTCTTCATCACCAGGATCGAATTCTCGTCCACGTCCAGCTCCGGATCGACAATGCGTTCCTTGTAGTGGTCGAAGTTCTCGAATACCACAGCCTTGCCGCGATGCTGCATCAGGTGCGGCGAGGCAGCGGAAGGCTTCAGCACGGCGCCGCGCGGGGCCAGGTTGCCGCGCAGGATGCAGATGCCGCCGTCGGCGATCAGCGGGTTGTCGATCTTGCGGATCACTTCATCGTTGTAGATCGGCGCTTCGGCACAGTTTTCGCCGATGGTCTTGCCGTTGACGGTCAGCGCGTCCGGGTGCGGCAGCAGGTTCGCTTCGCCCATGCGGCGGATCACGCCAGGCAGGCCGCCGGCGTAGTAGAACTCTTCCATCAGGTAGCGGCCGGACGGCATCAGGTCGACGATGGTCGGCATGCCCTTGCCCACCTTGGTCCAGTCTTCCAGCTCCAGCGGCACGCCGATACGGCCGGCGATGGCTTTCAGGTGGATCACGGCGTTGGTCGAGCCGCCGATGGCGGCGTTGACGCGGATCGCGTTCTCGAAGTTTTCGCGCTTGAGGACCTTGGACAGGCGCAGGTCTTCCCACACCATTTCCACGATGCGGATGCCGGACATATGGGCCAGCACGTAGCGGCGCGCGTCGACGGCGGGGATGGCGGCGTTGTGCGGCAGCGAGGTGCCCAGCGATTCGGCCATGCA
>CAMLRG010000138.1 GCA_946482335.1 uncultured Duganella sp.
TGGCCCATGGCGATGCCGTCGTCGACGGCGATGGTGTTGAATTCCTTGGCCACGCCGCCGGACGCTTCGATCTCGCGGGCGACCAGCTGGCCCAGGTCCTTCAGGTGGACGTGGCCGGGCACGAATTGGGTGAAGGAGTTGACCACGGCGACGATCGGCTTGTCGAAGTCGCCATCTTTCATGCCGGTGGCGCGCCACAGGGCGCGGGCGCCTGCCATATTGCGGCCTTGGGTGGTGGTATGGGAACGGTATTTCGGCATGATGGGGTCTCCTCGGTAAGACTCCAAGGGTGCCCTGCCCATGGCGAGTTGTCAAATATATGATAATCGCGTCTGTGATATGCTTTACGAATGAATATCGAGCTTCGCCCATTACGCTACTTCGTCACCGTGGCCGAGGAACTGCACTTCGGCCGCGCGGCGCGCCGCCTGCATATGACCCAGCCGCCGCTGTCGCAAACCATCATGGCGCTGGAAGAGATGCTGGGCGCACCGCTGTTCGAGCGCAACCGGCGCGGCGTGGCGCTGACGGCGGCCGGGGAAGCCTTGCTGCCGGAAGCGCGCCGCCTGCTGGAACAGGCGGCCGGGCTGGCGGAGCTGGTGCAGCGGGCCGCCACCGGCGCCAGCGGACGGCTGTCGCTGGCCTTCGTGTCGTCCGCCGACTACAGCGTGCTGCCGCCCACCCTGCGCGCTTACCGCGCCGAGTTCCCGCTCGTGGAAATCGCCTTGAAGGAAGCCACCTCGGACTTGCAGCTGGACGATCTGCTGGCAGGCCGGGTCGATGCCGGCTTGCTGATCCCGCCCCTGCCCGACCGTGCGCGCCAGGAGCTGGACTACCTGCCGGTGCTGCGCGAGCCGCTGGTGCTGGCCGCGCCGGCCGGTTTGCCGGCGCTGGCCGCCCCGGGCGCACGGCGGACGCAGCGCACGGCGGCACCGCCTGGGCCGGCGGCGCACGGCGCAACGACCGCCGCAAGCCCGGTCGACCTGCGCGCGGTGGCGGGCCTGCCGCTGATCATCTTCCCGCGCCATATTTCGCCCGGTTTGTATGACGCCATCCTGTCCGTGTTCCGCGATGCCGGCATTACCGCCGAGGTGGCACAGGAGGCGATCCAGATGCAAACCATCGTCAGCCTGGTGTCGGCTGGCATGGGTATCGCACTTGTGCCACAATCCGTGTCGAATTTGCGCCGGCCGGGCGTGGAATACCTGCCCCTGCTCCAGGGCACGCCGCTGGTGGAAACCGGCCTGGCCTGGCGGCGCGACAATGCTTCGCCCGTGCTGCGGGGCTTCCTGGAATTAATGAGAAAGAGAATCTGAATGCCGCTGATCCATCCGATGCCCGATCCGGTCGCCATCCACCTCGGTCCCGTCGCGATCCACTGGTATGGCCTGATGTATGTGCTGGCCTTCGCAATGTTCATCGCGCTCGGCCGCGTGCGCATCAGGCAGCCGCATATCGCGGCGCAGGGCTGGAAGAAGGAAGACCTGGACGACATGCTGTTCTACGGCATGCTGGGTGTGATCCTGGGCGGCCGCCTGGGCGAAGTGTTCTTCTACCAGCCGGAAATGCTGCTGACGCCACTGCGCATCTTCAAGGTATGGGAAGGCGGCATGAGCTTCCACGGCGGCTTCCTGGGCGTGCTGATCGCCATGGCGCTGTGGGCCCGCAAACGCAAGCGCAACCTGCTGGACGTCTACGACTTCATCGCGCCGCTGGTGCCATTGGGCTATGCGGCTGGCCGCATGGGTAATTTCATCAATGCCGAACTGCCGGGCCGCATCGTCAGCGACCCTACCCTGCCATGGGCCATGATCTACCCGGCCGTCGGCGATATGCCGCGCCACCCGTCGGCGATCTACCAGATGCTGGTGGACGGCATCCTGGTGTTCTGCATCCTGTGGCCGTTCGCGCGCAAGGCCCGTCCGCGCCTGGCTGTGGGCGCCCTGTACGTGCTGCTGTACGGCTGCGCGCGATTCTTCACCGAGTGGTTCCGCACCCCTGACTGGGAAATCACGGTGGCAGGCCTGCCCATCACGTCGGGCCAGATGCTGTCGCTGCCGATGATCATCGGCGCCATCGCCATGCTGGTGTGGGCTTACCGCCAGCCGGTGGCGCGCACCGCCTGACCTAGACCAGGCCAACGGCGCCCGCCAGGGCGCCGAGCGCAATCAGCCATAGCGGGTTCAGTTTCGTCGCATAGGCCGCCCCAGCTGCGGCCAATGCCAGCGCCATGCCGCGCCAGCCGGCGCCGGCCACGCTCAGGAAAGTCCATGCCGCCCCGGCCAGCATGCCCGACGCCAGCGGCGCCAACGCGTCGCGCAGCGCGCCGGTCCAGCGCCCTTCCCTGCCGCCATGGCGGTTGATGAACGTCCCCAGCGCCAGCACCAGGCAGGATGAAGGTACGATTGCCGCCAGCGTTACCACAATGGCGCCCAGCCAGCCCTTGATCATCCATCCGATCAAGGTGACGAACAACAGGTTCGGGCCGGGCGCCGCCTGCGCCAGCGCATAGGCCGCGGCAAACTGTTCGTCGCTCAGCCATTGATTTTGCACCGACACGTAATGGTGCACGTCCGGCGCGACCAGCACCACCCCGCCGCCGATCGCGGTCAGCGACAGGATGGCAAGGTGCCAGGCGAGGCCGCCGAGCTTGACGTCGTCGCTCATGGCTTCCTCAACACGAAAGCGAACAGCAGGAAGCCGATCGGTACCAGGATGGCCACCACCGTGATCAGCCCGACTTTGGCAACGCCGAGCCCGACGAAAGCGGCCGCCAGCAGCGCAACTTGCGCCACGCCGCGCCAGAACCTGGTACGCGCCTGGGCGGCGGCGTCCTGCGCCAGGCCGGCGGCGCCCTCCCCGGAGCCGCCGTCCGCTTCCGCTGACCGCTTCGCCGCAGCACCGCCGCGCAGCATGCCGGCTGCCAGTTTCAGCGCGGTGGCAAGGATCAGCCCCGCCGCCGCCGCGGCCATGCCGCGCAGGGCGTTGACGAACAGCGGCTGGTGCGCCAGGCCCTGGTAAGCTGCGCCCAGGGCGATGACGATGAAGAACGGGCCGAGCAGCAGGCCGGCCAACGCCGAGAAGCCGCCCGCCGCGCCGGCGTAGCGCTGGCCGACCATGACCGACAGGTTGCAGATCGTCGGTCCCGGCAACAGCTGGGCGATACTGAGAAGCTGGCCGAATTCGGCCGCCGTCAGCCATTGCGTGCGCTCGACCAGGTGGCGGTAGGCGAACGGCAGCACGCCGCCGAAACCTTGCAAGGCCATATGGGAAAAGACCTTGAACAGTGCCCAGCACCCGATGCGTGTTTCCTGCATGTCCCCTCCGCCTACGCGAACGCGTGCCAGAACATATACCCCGCCAGTGCAAACAGCACCACGGCAAACGCGCGCTTGAGCGCCGCCACATCCATCTTGTGCGCCGTGCGCGCCCCGAACGGTGCCATGGTCACGCTGGCCGCCGCGATCACCGCCAGCGCCGGCAGATAGATGAAGCCCAGCGAGTACTGCGGCAATCCCGGCTCGGACCAGCCGAAATAGATGTTCGACAAAGTGCCCGACAAGGCGATCGGGAATCCCAGGGCCGCGCTGGTCGCGACCGCGTGATGGATCCGTACATTACACCAGCTCATGAACGGCACCGAGATAAAGCCGCCGCCCGCGCCAACCAGCCCGGCCACGGTACCGATCACGCCGCCCGCCGCGAACATGCCGGGCGCGCCCGGCAGCTCGCGCCCCGCGGCCGTCTTCTTATTGCGCAGCATCTGCGCCGCCGAAAAGGCGACGAACACCGCAAACAATAGCGACAGCGCCGTCGTATTCATCTGCTTGCCGATCCATGGTCCCAGCCAGGATCCGAGGACGATGCCGGGCGCCAGCAGCGCCACGATACGCCACTGCACCGCGCCATGCCTGTGGTGCGCGCGCACCGAAGACAGCGATGTGAACATGATGGTCGCCAGCGAGGTGGCAATCGCCATGTGCACCACCAGCTCCGGCGGGAAACCCTTGGCGGTGAAGATCATGGTAATGAAGGGCACCAGCACCATGCCGCCGCCGATACCGAGCAAGCCCGCCGCAAAACCGCCCGCAGCCCCCATCAGCAGCAGGATGCCAACCAGGCTCCAATCCATCAATCGCCCTTCAGCAGCGCCATCACATGCTTCCATTGGGCCGGCGTCACCGGCGTGATCGACAGGCGGCTGCCTTTTTGCAGCACCACCATGTCCTCCAGCTGCGGCAGCGAGCGCATTTGCGCCAGCGACAGCAAGCGCGTCTTGCGCACGCCTTTCACGTCGACCGAAATCCAGCGCGGCTGCTCCTGCGTCGCCTTCGGGTCGTAGTAATGGCTCTTGGGGTCGAACTGGGTGGCATCCGGGTACGGCCCGCTGACCACTTCCGCGATGCCGGCAATGCCCGGCTCTGGGCAGGAGGAATGGTAGAACAGGACGCCGTCGCCAATCTTCATCGCATCGCGCATGAAGTTGCGGGCCTGGTAATTGCGCACGCCGAACCAGGGCACCGTCTTACCCTTGGCGGACATGACATCGTCGATGCTCACTTCGTCGGGCTCGGATTTCATCAACCAGTATTGCATGGCTCTCCTCTGGACGTAAAAAAACGGTTGCGCACCCTTGGGTGCTGGCAACCGCTTTCGTGTGGAATGAGGCCCCGCCTGTGCCGTTATGCCGGCATCCCGAACCTTACGGTTCAAGGTGGTTGCAGTTAGTTCAACTTCGGGTTCATCGGACTAGCGACGCTCACGCCCGTCGAACAAATTCCCGCAACCGATGCGTGTAAATGGTTCAAGGAATATATGGCAAATCTCGAACACCGCAGGGTGACACGAAGTTTACTCCTCAAACGTTTTCCGGAAAAGGCCTTTGAGACAATTATTAGAAGAGATTTTCTTGCGGGGTCAGTGCGTTGTCGAGCACCTTGTGCATGGCGCCCAGTTTCTCCTGCATCTCCAGCATGGACGGGCCGCCATTGCCGGTTTTCGAAGCCAGGAACTCGGCCGCCATGCCCAGCGCCGCCATCACGGCGATGCGGTCGTTGCCTTTGACCTTGCCGGCGTCGCGGATCGCGCTCATCTTTTTGTCCAGCAGGTTGGCCGCTTCGCGCAGCGCGCGCTCCTCGTCGGCCTTGCAAGCCAGCTTATAAGGCTGGCCCATGATGGTCACATCGACATGGATCATTGGGCATCCTCGGGGGTGTGCGCTTCGGCGGCGGGAATTTTCTCCAGCAGCGCCATCACGCGCGCATGCGCTTCGCCCAGGCGGCGATGGCATTCATTGTTTTCGGCCACCAGCAGCGAATTGGAATGACGCAACTGTGCGTTCTCCCGGCGCAAGGTTTGCGCGAGTTCCGCCAGGCGGTCGATTTTATCGGAAAGGTCTTGGAAATCTGCGATCATCCCGCAACTATAGGGCCGCACGATTGCACGGTCAACTTGATGTTGGACATGCATGCCATTGTAGCATGCATGTCCATTCGGCTTCCTTAGCCGGCCTGGCCGGTGAGCGCGTTGCCCACCAGGTCGGCGAAGTCGTGGAGGCGGTCGACCGTCCAGACGGATGCCATTTCGTACGGGCTTTCACCCTGCTGGCCGAGCGCTTCGAGCTGCGCCAGGGTGAGCGTGCCCACCGTGCTGCCGGCCGCGTTCACCACGTCAAGCTGCGAGATGCCGGCCGACTTGTAGTCCGCCACGGTGAACTGGGCGTAGGACTTGCCGTCGCTGACGTAGTTGATGACCATGTCGCTGCCTTCGAAGTTCACCTTCACGTTGGCGGTCGCCATCTCCACCTTGTCGAACAGCTTGTTGCCGGTGAAGCGCAGGATGTCGGCATCGCCCGCCACCTCATGGATGGTGTCCTTGCCGTCGCCCATCGACATCACATAGATATCGTTGCCTTCGGCGCCGTGCAGGTGGTCGTTGCCCATGCCGCTGTAGAAGGTGTCGTCGCCGGCACCACCCCACAGGCGGTTGTTGCCCGCATATTTATAGCCGACGGTGTAGGCGATGAAGCCGGACAACAGGAAGTCCATGCCCTTGAATTCGCCCAGGCCGAGGTTGATGCCCAGCTGCTTGCCCAACCAGTTGATGCCGGAACCGCTGGCGTCGGAGGCGGTGCTGATCGCATCGGCCGACCAGTTGACGGCGGTGCTGATCGCGCTGCCCACGTCGGCGTCGGCCACGTAATCGACACCGCTGCCGATGCCGTTGATGGCCGCCTCCAGGCCGCTCTTGCCACCGTTGATGGCGGACTTGAGCGCACTGGCGATATCGAAGTCGGCCGAACCGAGGCCGGCCACGCCGCTGATGGCGCTGACGGCGCTGCTGCCGGCGCTATTCAGGTCGTCGACCAGGTCGCCCGCATTGGCGGCCGCCTTCGACAGCTCGGCCTTCATGGCGGCCGACAGGCTGTCCCAGCCCTTGCTCAGCTCGTCGCCCAGCGCCTTGTTCAGGTACTTGGTGACGGCGTCGAAACCGGCGCCCAGGTCGGACATGGCGCCGCCGATCGCATTGCCGTGGCCCACCAGCAGCTTGTCCACCACGCCCCAGCCCAGGCCCATCATCACGTCGTTGCCCTTGCCGCCGCCGACATAGGTGCCGGCGTTGGTGGCGAAGATGGTGTCGTTGCCGTCGCCGCCGACGATCACATTGCCCACCAGGTTCAGCTTGCCCAGGTCGCCCTTGGCCAGCGAGCCGTATTGCGACTTGATGAACTTGGCATTCATTGCCGCGCCCACCCAGTCGCCCGCCGACTCGTATTCGTTCTCGGCCAGCGCTTCGGCCGCATTGAACACGGTGATCTCGGCCAGGCCGACGATCACGTCGTTGCCGGCGCCGCCCACCGCCACGTTGTTCTGGCCGGAAGAGACGATCAGGTCGTTGCCCTCACCGCCCATGCCGATGGTGGTGGTGCCGGCCAGCACCATGGTGTCGTTGCCCGAACCGGCGTGCACGAAGTTCATGCCGGTGTCGATGCTGACCTTGCTGGAGCTGACTTGCTGCGACTTGTCCGAACCTTCGACCGCCTCGGTGGTCGTGCTCTTATAGGACAGCTTGCTGCCGGCGTTCAGCACCACCAGGACGTCGTCGCCGGCATCGGCCAGCACCACGTTATGGTCGCCGTACACCACGGCGGTATCGTTGCCGGCGCCGGTCCAGCCCACGTTCAGCTGGGTGCTGCCGGTGGTCTGGGAAGTGGTGGTCTGCTGCGAGCCTTCGGTCTGGGTGGTGGTTTCCTTGGTATTGGAGCCGCCATAGCCGATCATGACCATCACGTCCTTGCCGCTGCCGGTCACCACGGCATTGTCCTTGCCGACCACGGTGGCGACGTTGTTGCCGTCGCCCGCCAGCAGCACGTTGCCGTTGACATTGACCTTGGCCGCGCTGCCGAACGCCAGCGCGGTCAGCACGTCGTTGCCGCTGCCGCCTTCGACCAGGTTGCCCTTGCCGAGGGTGGTGACGACGTTGTTGCCTTCGCCGGCCACGACCACGTTGTAGGTGCCGATGGCGGTCACCACGTCGTTGCCGGCACCGGCCACGATACCGGTCTTGCTGCCGGCGGCCGTGATCACGTCATTGCCGGCGCCGGTCGCCACCAGGTTGTTCTGGCCAGCCGCCGTGACGACGGTGGCGGCGCTGCCGCCCACCAGCACGTTGTTCTTGCCGAAGGCCGTGATCACTTCGATGCCGGACTGGCTGGTCGCGGCAGCCGACAGGCCGGCCTTGGCGACCAGGTCGGTCGCGGCCACGCCGGCGGCGATCGAGTCGACCAGGCCGACCGCGGTGGCGCCGATTTCGGCGTAATTGCCGGTGGCGACCAGGTTGTTCATGCCGACCGCGGTGACCTTGTCCACGCCGCTGTCGCCCCATACCAGGTTACGGGCGCCGAACACGGTGGTGGTATCGTTGCCGCTGCCGGTCCAGGCGATATTGTTGGAGCCGATCATGGTGGTGACGTCGTTGCCGTTGCCGGTGTAGGCCACGTTGTTGGCGCCGATGGCGGTCACCACGTCGTTGCCGGTACCGGTGGCCAGGCTCTTGCCGATCAGGTTAGTCACCTGCTTGGTCACGCCGCCGGCAGCGTTGCCCAGCTTGGCGCTCATATCGGCCAGGCCTTCGCCCAGGCCGGTCACGATCACGTTGTTCTGGCCACCCGCCGTCACCACGTTGTTGCCGGCCGTGTTGACGACGATATTGTTGCCGCCCAGCGCGGTGGTGACGTTGTCGCCGCCATTGGCCAGCACGATGTTGTTGCCGCCCACCGCGGTCACCACGTCCTTGCCGGCGCCGGTGTAGACGACGTTGGTGCCGCCGGCCGCCACCACGATATCGTTGCCGCTGCCGCTGTTGATGGCGGCGGTCAGTTTGCCCGCGGCGTTTTCCACCGCCTTGGCCGCATCCTTGCTTGGCATTACGCTCGACAGCACGCTGCCCAGGCCATTGCCTGCCGCCTTGACCATGCCGCCCAGTTCCGTCAGCACCACGTTGGTGCCGCCCAGCGCGATGGACGTGTTGCCGCCGACCGCCGCCGCGATCAGGTTGCCGGCGCCCAGGCCCAGCGTGGTATTGCCGCTGCCATTGGCCAGCACCACGTTGTTCATGCCGACCGCAGCCTGCAGGTTGCCGCCCTGGTTGCTGACCAGCGCATTGGTGTTGCCCAGCGCGCCGATCTTGTTGTTGGCGCCGCCGGTGTACACGATGTTGACTGCGCCGCCCGCAACGATCTTGTTGCTGCCGCCGCCATCCACGATCACGTTGGCGCCGCCGCCGGCGATGATGGTGTCGTTGCCGTCGTTGGCGTTGACGCCGTTGCCGCCGCCCAGCGCCAGCACGCTGTCGCTGCCATCGGCCGCGTTGACAACGTTCAGGCCGCCCATGGCGCTGACGTTGTCGTTGCCGGCGCCGCTGTTGATCACGTTGGAACCGCCCTTGGCGTCCACCTTGTCCGCGCCGTTGCCCGTGGTGACCACGTTGGAGGCCGCGTTGACGGTGACGTGGTTGTTGCCGTTGCCGGCGTTGATCACGTTCGAGGCGCCATTGGCCACCACGCGGTCGCCGCCATCGCCCGAGTTGGACACATTGCTGGCGCCGTTCAGGGTGATGCTGTTGTCGCCGCCGCCGGCGTTGATCTCGTTCGACGCGCCGCCGGCGCTGATGGTGTCGTTATGGCTGCCGGCATTGATCTTGTTGCGGCCGCCCTCGGCGTTGATGGTGTTGTTGCCGTCGCCCGCGTTCACCTGGTTGTTGGCCGCCTTGACGGTGATGCGGTCCGCGCCGCCGTTGGTGTTGATCACGTTGCTCACGCCATCGGCCACCACGGTGTCGTCCCAGTTGCCGGTGTTGATGACGTTGGACGCGCCGCCGGCGTTAACGGTGTTGTTGCCGTGGCCTGCGTTGACCACGTTGGAGCCGCCATTGACGGTGATGTTGTCATTATTGTCGCCGGTGCTCACCTTGTTGGCACCGCCGTTGGCCGTCACGCTATTGTCGCCGTTGCCGACGCTGACTTCATTCCAGCCGCCGTTGGCCGTGACATTGTCCCTGCCGCTGCCGCCGCTGATCTTGTTGTAGGCGGAGTTGATGGACAGGCTGTTGTCGCCTTCGCCCAGGTTCACTTCGGCCGCTGCGCCGGCCGCCACGGTGACGTTGTCGTTGCCGGCACCGCCCGACACCTTGTTGTAGATGCCGACGTCGATGCGGATGGTGTCGTTGCCGTTGCCGCCGTCGATCACGTTGTAGCCGCCGACCTTGACGGTCAGCGTATCGTTGCCATCGTCGCCGTAGATATTGTTATAAGCACCCGCGTTGACGGTAATGCTGTCATTGCCGCCATCGCCATGGATGATGTTGGCGCCGAGCGAGCTGGCGGTGTAGTTATTGTCGCCATTGCCCAGGCTCTTCTTGGTATAGCCAAGTTCGGAAATCTTCTTGGCCGCCGCCGCGATGTCGCCGCCGACGTCCTTGAAGGCGCTGCCGATGTCGTTCAAGTCGTTGCCCAGGTCTTTCATCGTATCGCCGACCTTGTCGACCACCTTGACGACGGGTTTCACGACGTTCTTCTTGAACCAGTTGCCGAAGCCCATGGTCTCCCTCCCTAATGTTGAAAAAGATTGACTACTGTTTCATTACATCAAGGGAAGATGACAAAATGCCTTACACTTTGATTACAATTCTGTAATCGAGCGCCGCATTGACGGCGCTTTTGTATTTCGGGAAAAATAGTAAAAATGAAAGCACTGTTGGTAGAAGACGAACAGCGGATTGCCGGTTTTGTGTGCAGCGGCCTGCGCGAACAAGGTTTCCTGGTCGACCATTGCGAGGACGGGAATCTTGGCTATGACTACGCGCTATCGCGCCAGTACGACATCATCCTGCTCGACATCATGGTGCCGGGACGCGATGGCTTGGCCATCCTCAAGGGTTTGCGGCGGGAAGGCCACAATACGCCGGTGATCCTGCTGACGGCGCGCAATGAGCTGGACGACCGCCTGCAAGGCTTGAACCTGGGCGCCGACGATTACCTGGCCAAACCGTTTTACGTGGAAGAATTGATCGCCCGCATCCATGCCCTGCTGCGCCGGGTCAGCGGCGAGCGCCAGAATGTGCTGGCGGTGGGCCCGCTCAAGCTGGACCGCCTGACCCGCGTCGCCCAGCTGGAAGGGCGCGAGATCGAACTGACCAGCCGCGAATTCAACCTGATGGAGTACCTGATGCGTTCACCGGGCCGTGTCTATACCCGTACCCAGATCCTGGAGCACGTCTGGGGCTACGACTTCGAACCCCAGACCAATATGGTCGATGTCTGCATGCAGCGCCTGCGCAAGAAACTGAGCCTGCCTGAGCACATCGCCATCGAAGCGGTACGCGGCGTCGGTTACCGCCTGCGCAAACCCGGCGCCGACGCATGAATCCTGCACGCCGGCCGATCATCCGCTCCTTCCGCGTCCGCATCGCGCTGATCACGACCGGCCTGGCCATCGGGGTGGTGGCGGTCCTGTTCATTGCCACCACGCTGACGGTGATGGCGCGGCGCGGCAGCATCCTGGACCGCATGATGCTGGCGCACCTGGCCGGCCCCGGCTTCGGCACCACGTCGGCGCAGGCCTGGCCCGCCATCGACGCGCACCTGAATGCCAGCTTCAGCGGCTTCGCCCCGGTCGGCAGCACCGAGAACTTCTCCATCCTGCGTGCGGTGAACGACAAGACCGGCACGGTCTACCAGAGCCCGAACTGGCCGGCTTCGCTGCTGGTGCCTGAGGCCGGCGACAAAGGGCTGCGTACCTATTACGGCGGCGGCATCCAGTGGCGCATCGGCCAGGTCCGGCGCGGCGACGTGCTGGTGCAGCTGGGCGTGAACACGACCTTGTCCGAAGCCCAGCTCAAGGCGTCCATCGGCCTGTTCGGTGCGGCCGTGGTGGTGCTGTGCCTGCTGGTGGGCTGCGCCGCGTGGTACCTGGCGGGGCGCGCCATGCGGCCGATCGAACACCTCACCATCGTCATGGAACGGATCCGCGCCAGCGACATGCGGCAGCGCGTGTCGGCCGACGATGAGGCGCTGGAATTCGACCGCCTGGTGACCGTGTTCAACGATATGCTGGACCGGCTGGAGCGCAGCTTCCTGCAGGCGGTGCGCTTTTCCGGCGACGCGGCGCACGAACTGCGCACGCCGGTTGCGATCCTGCAGGGCGAGCTGGAACGCGCTTTCGAGCGGGCCGGCGACAATCCCGAGCTGGAACAGGCCTTGGCCGACATGCTGGACGAGGTGCGGCGCCTGGACGGCATCGTTCGCAAGCTGCTGATGCTGTCGCGCGCCGATGCCGGCCAGCTGCAGATCCCGGTACAGCCGCTGGACCTGGTGCCGATGCTGCGCGAACTGGCCGACGACCTGGACATGATGGCGCCGGAGCGCCCGCTGCAATTGCAGCTGCCGCCGCGTATGGACGCGCTGGGCGATGCCGACCTGCTGCGGCAAGTGCTGCAAAACCTGGTCAGCAACGCCGTCAAGTACGGTTTGCCGGAAGGATGGATTGCCATCGCGGCGCGCCGTGCGGGCGCCGGCTGGCAAATCGACATATCCAATGCCTCCGCCGGCATCGCCTTCGAACACCGCGACCGCCTGTTCGACCGCTTCTACCGCGCGGACCAGGCGCACAACCGCCGCGTTTCGGGTGTCGGCCTGGGCCTGGCGCTGGCGCGCGAAATCGCGCGCGCGCACGGCGGCGAACTGCGCCTGGCTGACTGCACGCCAACGCAAGTCACCTTCAGCCTGACGGTGCCTGCCGCCGACTCCGGTCACGGCGCGGTGGGACGCGCCGCCGGACTGGCGGGCTCCGCGGAACCGGCCTCCCCTGCCGCCGCCCTGCCAGCCACGCTGGCCGGCGTGGCCGATGCCGCAGGCAGGCCCCCATCCAGCGCCGCCTGAAGCAGCAGCAGGACCGCTCCCGCCAGCAATCCCGCCGCCGCGCCAGCCAGCAGCCCCGCCAGCGCCTGCGCCTTGCGGCGCATCCAGCGGCGCCGCGTCGTCGTCATAATGCCTCCACGCGCAAGTCGACCGAGGCGCTGGCGGCATTGCCATCGCTATCGGTCGCCGTCATGGTCAAGCGGTGCCGCCCCACGCTCAGGGCCGACGTGCGCAGCATGATGCCCCGGCCCAGCGGCCCGTCGCGGTCCGAATGCCAGGCAATCGCTTGCCCCAGCAGCACGCCATCGTCCGCATCGAAAGCGCTGCCTTCCAGCCGCACCTGGGCGCCCGCCGCGACAGTGCTGTCCAGGCCCGGCGACACGATCAGCAAATCCTGCGGGCGCTTGCGCGCCACCGTGAAAGGCGCCGAGGTCGCATCGCTGAACTGCACGCCATCCGATACCACGACCCGCAATCGCGCCGCGCCCGCCGCGCTGCCCGGCAAACCATCGAAATCCACCGCCATGCTGCCCTGCGCCCCAAGCCCCTCCGCCGCGCCGACCAGCCGCCAGTGCGCGCCCGCGTCCGGCGAGTAGTACAGCCAGGCGGCAAAGCTGCCGCCGCCATCGGCCACCTGCCAGTGCACTTGCCGGCAGCCGGCAAGCATCACCGTCCCAAGCCGCCGGGCCGCTGGCAGCGCGAGGCCCGGCTCCCCCGGCGCCAGTGCCCATGGCACGCGCGCGCCGCCCGCCCTGGGCGCCTGATAGATTCCCTGGTCCGGCGGCGCCAGCGACGCCACCGCCGCCAGGACTGTTATCGATAGAAACGACGGCATCGCCCCCTCCGCGCCAAAGCGATCACCCTTCCAGTCTAGACAGGATTATCACAATTACATGATTAATATCTAATCAACGCTTGATCGAACGCAAAGAAATTCCCTTGAAAAGGGAAAGTGTCGTCCCTATAATTGTTGGCACTCGTTAGCGGAGAGTGCTAACAACGATTAATAAACCGAGTTAAAGGAGTTTTGTATGAACCTTCGCCCTTTGCATGACCGCGTCATCGTCAAACGCCTGGACCAGGAAACCAAGACCGCTTCCGGCCTGATCATCCCTGATGCAGCCGCCGAGAAGCCAGACCAGGGTGAAGTGCTGGCAGTTGGCAACGGCAAAGTTGCCGACAACGGCACCGTGCGCGCTCTGGAAGTGAAAGTGGGCGACCGCGTTCTGTTCGGCAAATACGCCGGTCAAGCCGTCAAAGTAGACGGCCAGGAACTGCTGGTAATGCGCGAAGAAGACATCATGGCCGTGGTGCAGAAGTAATCACCAGGTCCCCAGATCTACAGAATTCAGGAGAAAACTAACATGGCAGCTAAAGAAGTCATTTTCGGCGATTCCGCACGTTCCAAGATGGTCGAAGGCGTGAACATCCTCGCCAACGCAGTGAAAGTCACCCTGGGCCCGAAAGGCCGCAACGTGGTGCTGGAGCGTTCCTTCGGCGCCCCAACCGTCACCAAGGACGGCGTCTCGGTCGCCAAAGAGATCGAGCTGAAAGACAAGCTGATGAACATGGGCGCGCAGATGGTCAAGGAAGTCGCTTCCAAGACCTCCGACAACGCCGGTGACGGCACCACCACCGCCACCGTGCTGGCCCAGGCGATCGTGCGCGAAGGCATGAAATACGTTGCCGCCGGCATGAACCCAATGGACCTGAAGCGCGGCATCGACAAGGCAGTTGCTGCCACCGTCGAACAGCTGAAGTCCATCTCCAAGCCATGCACCACCTCCAAGGAAATCGCCCAGGTTGGCGCGATCTCCGCCAACTCCGACACCTCGATCGGCGAGCGTATCGCTGAAGCGATGGAAAAAGTGGGCAAGGAAGGCGTCATCACCGTGGAAGACGGCAAGTCCCTGCACGACGAGCTGGACATCGTGGAAGGCATGCAGTTCGACCGCGGCTACCTGTCCCCATACTTCATCAACAACCAGGAAAAGCAAGTTGCCGTCCTGGAGAACCCATTCGTGCTGCTGTGCGACAAGAAGATCTCCAACATCCGCGACCTGCTGCCGGTACTGGAGCAAGTGGCCAAGGCCGGCCGTCCGCTGCTGATCATCGCTGAAGACATCGAAGGCGAAGCGCTGGCGACCCTGGTGGTCAACAACATCCGCGGCATCCTGAAGACCTGCGCAGTGAAGGCCCCTGGCTTCGGCGACCGCCGCAAGGCCATGCTGGAAGACATCGCCATCCTGACCGGCGGCCAGGT
>CAMLRG010000139.1 GCA_946482335.1 uncultured Duganella sp.
GTCCGTGCGCGTGCCCGTCACCGGCCGCGCCGAACCGGCATACGTAGACTGAAATACCCTTTTTTGATCATCCCTAACTGAAGACGATTATGGCTCTCTCTGATTTCGACCTGGTTCTGTTTGGCGGCAGCGGCGACCTCGCAATGCGCAAATTGCTGCCTGCCATGTTCAGCCGCGATGTGTGCGGCGACTTGCCGCCGACCGCGCGCATCGTGTGCGTCGGCCGCCAGGAGAGTACGCAGGAAGAGTTCATCAATATGGTGACGACGACTTCGCGTCCCCATATCAAGTCGCCCACGGCCACCGACGAGAACTGGAACCGCTTCATCGGGCGTATCGTTTACGTCGCGCTCGATGCCACCGATCCGGCCACCTACCAAGGCTTGGTCGATGCGCTGCGCAATGACGAAGGCGTCACGCGCGTGTATTACCTGGCCACGCCGCCAGCCCTGTTCTCGCGCATCTGCGACAACCTGAAGGCCAATGGCCTGGCGACCGCCAACTCGCGCGTGGTGCTGGAAAAGCCGCTGGGCCGCGACCTGGCCTCGGCCAAGCAGATCAACAAGGAAGTGGGCAAGGTCTTCGACGAACACCAGATCTACCGCATCGACCACTACCTCGGCAAGGAAACGGTGCAGAACCTGCTGGCCCTGCGCTTCGGCAACATCCTGTTCGAACCGCTGTGGCGCCGCGAATGGATTTCCGACGTGCAGATCACGATTGCCGAAAAACTCGGCGTGGGCAACCGCATCGGCTACTACGACACGTCCGGCGCCCTGCGCGACATGCTGCAAAACCACCTGCTGCAGCTGCTGTGTATCGTGGCCATGGAGCCGCCGACCTCGATCGCCCCCGACGCCGTGCGCGACTCCAAGCTGCAAGTGCTGCGCTCCCTGAAGCACTTCACCCCGACCACGCTGGCGCAGAACATCGTGCGCGGCCAGTACCGTGCCGGCCACGTGGACGGCAAGCCGGTGCCAAGCTACCGCGACGAGCCGGAAGCGCCGCAGAATTCGCGCACCGAGACTTTCGTGGCAATGAAGGTGGAAATCGACACCTGGCGCTGGGCCGGCGTGCCGTTCTACCTGCGCACCGGCAAGCGCATGGCCGACGGCCTGGCCGAGATCGTGGTGCGCTTCAAGCAGATCCCGCATTCGATCTTCAACCAGCCCACTTCCAGCTTCCAGCCGAATTCCCTGGTGATCCGCCTGCAGCCGGACGAAGGCTTGCGCATGAACCTGATGGCCAAGACCCCGGGCGAAGGCATGCGCCTGAAACCGGCGGAACTGGAACTGGACTTCCGCGAAACCTTCAAGATGCCGCGCATGGACGCGTACGAGCGCCTGCTGCTGGATGTGCTGCGCGGCCAGCTGACCCTGTTCATGCGCGGTGACGAGCTGGAAGCGGCATGGGAATGGGTCGAGCCGATCCTGAACAACTGGGAGCAGGACGATACCGCCCCGCTGCCCTACGCTTCCGGCACCTGGGGCCCGGCCGCTGCCAGTGCACTGATCGGCCGCGACGGGCTACAATGGCGTGAAGAAGCCCTTCCCGAAGACTGATGCTGCTCGACTCCATCCGCACCCAGCTCGACTCGCTCTCCAAATCGGAGCGCAAGGTCGCGCTGGCCGTGCTCGACAACCCGGCCCGCACCGTGGGCGCCAATATCACCGCGCTGGCCAAAAGTGCGCAAGTGTCCGAGCCGACCGTGGTGCGGTTTTGCCGCACCCTGGGCTATGACGGCTGGCACGAATTCAAGCTCAAGCTGGCGCAGGGGCTGGCGCTCGCCCTGCCCGGCCTGAACGACCAGCCGGCGCAGGACGACCTGGCAGCGGACCTGGTGAACAAGATCTGCAGCCGCTCCATCAACACGCTGCTGGATTTGCGCAACAACCTGAACGCCGAACCGGTGCAGAAGGCGCTCGACATCCTGTCGCGCGCCCGCAAGATCGAGTTCTACGGCCATGGCACCTCCGGCATCGTGGCGGCGGACGCGCAGCACAAGTTCTTCCGCTCCGGCGTGCCGACCGTGGCCTATGCCGACCCGGCGATCCACAGCATCTCGGCCGCCCTGCTGCACGACGGCGATGCGGTGGTGGCGATTTCCCAACGCGGCAACAGCCCGGCCCTGGTGCGCTCGGCCAAGCTGGCGCGCGAAGGCGGCGCCGACGTGATCGTGCTGGCGCCGTCGGGCACGCCGCTGGCCGACATGGCCACGGTGCTGATCCCGATCGACCTGATCTTCAACACCGACCCCTACACCCCGATTTCGGCCCGCCTGGCCTACCTGGTGGTGATCGACGTGCTCGCCGTCGGCCTGGCACTGAAGCGCGGTCCCGAATTCCGCAAGAAGATGCAGAACGCCCAGAAAGCGCTGCAGGAATTCGACATGCAGTTCGACTCCTTCATCGGCTAAACGCCGCCCCTGGCTCCAGCGGTGACAAAGTGTGATATTTCTTCCATCCTTTCGGGAGTAGGATTTGCCCTACCCTGGAGGGAAGGAAGACATGGTCACGCAAAGCGATCTCCACGATAAGCGGGTTGCCATTGTTGCGGTGCATGGCGTCGGCTCGCCCGAAAAAGGCGAAACGCTGCGCCAGGTGGTCGAACTGCTGCAGCGTGCGTCGGACGACTACTCGCCCTTCACCGAAACTTCGCTGCACATCCCGGTTACGCCGCTGACCGCCGGCTCGTTCCCCGAGCCACCGAAAAGCCCCGACACGGCATTCAGCTACAAGACCATCCATCCCGAGCTGGTTCATACGGATGACGTCAGGCGCTACCGCACGTTGAAGCTGTCCGGCCGCCTCGGAGGCAAACGGGCGGCAAAGGACATCGATTGCTACGAGATGTATTGGGAAGATTTCTCTTCGGTCTCGCGCAACACGCCGCGCATCCTGGCGGAGCTCTACCAGCTGTTGTTTCACCTGGCATCGCTGGGCCGGAAGACGGTACTCGAAGCGTGCAAGCATGCGCCTGCTCCTGCGCTGGGCTTCCTTGGCAACGTACACCGCTTGATCGCCACCTTGCTGCCCACTTCCATCCCGATCGCCAACCTGTACCTGGTCCCCATGTTCCTGCCGCTGCTGGCGTTTGCCCTGACCAGGCAAAGTGCCGCCGTCGCCGCGGCTTTGCTTGCCGGCCTGCTGTCCTTTGGCCTGCTCTACCGCGCAGCTTACGCCGTCGGCAATCCCATGTTGGGCTGGCCGGCCCTGGTGCCCGCCGCAGCGGCCGGATGGCTGGTGTACGCTTACGGCGACGGCCACACCTTCCTCGGTGCCCTGCTGCTCTTCGCCGGACTGGCATTGGCGTGGCTGGGAACGTCGGCACTGACGTCGCGCTACGGCGAAACGCTACAGCGGTGCGCGCGGTGGGGCGGATTGCTTGCCGCCCTGGCCGTGCTGGGCCTGGGATACCTCCTGCTCCCGCACAACGCCGGCATCGCCAGCCTGGCAGGGAGCGCCTTCCTGATGGTGTTCAAACTCCTCAACGTCCTGTGGAAGCTGCTGTTTGTCCTGATGGTCGCGGCGGCCATTGCGCCATTCCTGGTCAGCGACCCCGCCGGCTACCGGGCTGCCCGTACCGGGCGTATCGGCTTGCTGGCATCGGCCACGCTGTTCCTCATCACGACCTTGCTGCTGTGGTCCTGGGTCTTCAACCTGGCCGGCAAAACCAGCATGGACAAGCTGCAATTCACCGTGCCGGCTGTGTTGTCGGGGCTATGCGGGGCGCCGGGGCTGAATTTCCGGGAAGTCGGCCAATGCTTGTTCAACGTCAGTACCAATGGCTCCGGCAACTGGTTCCTGGCCCTGGTTGCAGCGGCATTGGCGCTGCTGGTTGCCGCCATCATCCCGAGCGCGTGGTATGAGGCCGTTCCAGACCGGAGCGGCGCGGCACCGGGCAATCGCAGCAAATTATGGCGCTGGCTGGACAATGCATACCGTCCGCTCATCGTGGCCGAACTGGTGGTGCTTGGCGCCTGGCTGGTGCTGGGCATCCTGCCCTTGGTGCCGGGCGCCGCCAGCCAGGGCGGCAACCTGTCGTGGTTCCTGACGGCCGGCGGCATCATGGCCGCCGCGATTCCCTTGGCTGTCCTGCTGCGCAGCTACATACCGGGTGTTGCCGCCGCGCTGCTCGATATCATGCTCGACGTCAGCAACTGGCTGCGCGAGCGTCCTTGGGACTGCAATCCACGCGGCCGGATCATGACACGCTACATCGCCCTGCTGGAATACCTGGTCAAGGAACAGGCATACGACCGGGTCGTGATCGTCTCGTACAGCCAGGGCACCGTCATCTCCGCCGATACGCTCAAACTTCTGACGGAAACCGGCGTGCTGGAGCAATGGCCCAAGTCCCGGATCATGCTGCTGACGCTTGGCTGCCCGCTCCAACAGCTTTACGCGCAGCGCTTCCCCGACTGGTACGGCTGGATCCACACGGCGAGTCCCGCCACGCTTGGCGTCTGCGCCTGGGCCAACGGCTACCGGACCGGCGACTATGTCGGCCGCAGCCTCTGGGGCGGCAATGAACGCTCGGCGCCGCCGGCCACGCCGCACGGTGCCTATGATTTCTGCGTCGGAGAAGGCGCCCACCTGCACTACTTCGATGGCACGGCAGGGCTGGTCGGCGCCGAGATCGACCGCCTGGTCGACTCCCCCGTCGAGTGCAGCCCGGCGCGGCAAGCGGTGCATGCCCCCGCAGCCCGTGCCGCCGATCTTGCTGTGGAGAAGTAGCTCTGCCGTATAATCGGCGCATGCAAGAAACTACACTGTATGGCCGCGTGCTCGGCCTGGCCAACCTTGGCTTGTTGGTGCTGGATGCGGACCAGCGTATCGTGCTGTGGAACCAGTGGCTGGCCAGCCGCTCCGGCATGGCGGCGTCCCGCGTGCAGGGACTGGGCTTGCTGGAAGCGTTTCCGGAGCTGGCGGGACAGCGCATCGAGCAAGCCATCCATTCCGCCCTGGCCAACAACCTGCCCTCGGTCCTGCCGCAGAACCAGAACCGCTCGCCTTTCCCGCTGTTCGCGGCGGGCACCTGGGGCGGCGAGCGTATCGAGCAGTCGGTGACCCTGACGCCTTTCAATGAGGGCAGGGAGCGCTTCTGCCTGGTGGAGGTGGCGGACGTCAGCAATACCGTGGGCCGCGAGCGCCAGCTGCGCGGCCAGGCCGAGGCCTTGCGCGCGCAATCCTATGTGGATGGCTTGACCGGCATCGCCAACCGCCGCCACTTCGACGTGGCGCTCGACCGCGAACTGCGCCGCGCCCACCGCCAGGGCGGCAGCCTGTCCCTGCTGCTGATGGACATCGATTCCTTCAAGGCTTACAACGACCATTTCGGCCACCAGCAGGGCGATGCCTGCCTGACCCTGGTGGCGGAAGCCTTCGCTTCGCGCCTGCAGCGCCCGGCCGACCTGGCGGCGCGCTACGGCGGCGAGGAGTTTGCCGCCGTGCTGCCCGATACCACGGCCGAACAGGCGGCCCAGCATGCGGAAGTGATCCGCGCCTACGTGGAGTCGCTGAACATGGCGCACGCGCCCAACGCCGTGCATCCGCACGTCACCTTGAGCATCGGCGTCGCCAGCTTCGACAGGGAGCGCCTGAACGACGCCAAATCGCTGCTGGAGGCCGCCGACCGCGCCCTGTATGCGGCCAAGCGCGAAGGCCGCAACCGCGTCATCGTCGACCAGCCGGCCTAACCGCGATAGAAGTAGGGATCGAGCTCGGTCACCGGTGTGATCTTGTCCACCGGCAGGTGGTTCATCTCGGCGGTCTGGCGGATCGCATCGGGCGATGGCGCTTCGTACAGGCAGTAAGTCTTGCGCAAGTCATCGCTCACATACGAATGTATCCAGGTGACGCCGCTCAGGGCATTGGTGCCAACCACCTGTTCGCACGCCTTGGCGCCATCCGCTGTGATCGGGATATGCAAGCCTTCGGGGAAAGTACGCTCAACAATATAGCGGGGCATGATGGTCTCCTTCAGGATTGGCAGCGATGGCCGCCAATCTTCACCATAGACCATTCTGCGGCACTGTCCAGTCAAGCCACCGCGTGCTGCACCTGGCCCGCCACGATTTCGGCGGTGGCGGCCGACATGGTCCAGCCCAGGTGCCCATGGCCGGTGTTGTAGAACACGCCCGGCCGCTTGCCCGGCCCAACGCGCGGCATCAGGTCCGGCATCATCGGCCGCAAGCCGGCCCACGGCACCACCATGCGCGTGCTGACGCCGGGGAAGCACTGCTCGACCCATTGCACCAGCGGCGCGATGCGGTCGGCGCGGATATCGAGGTTGAAACCGTTGAATTCTGCCGTCCCCGCCACGCGCAGGCGGCCGTCGCCCAGGCGGCTGGTCACCAGCTTGGCTGCGTCGTCCACCAGGCTGGCGTTCGGCGCCGCGGCGCGGCTCGCTTCATCCTCCAGCATGACCGTGATCGAATAGCCTTTCACCGGATAGACGTTGACGCGGTCCCCCAGCATGGCAGCCAGCGCGCGGCTGGCGGTGCCGGCGCACACCACCACCGCATCGAAAAACTGTTCCTGTTCCACACCGTCGTGCGCGAAGCAGACGCGGACGCCGCCGTCCGCCCCCGCCCGCAGGTGCCGCACGCCGGTGCCGCAGGCCAGCCGCACGCCGCGCGCTTGCGCCGCCTGTGACAATCCCTGCGTGAATTTGTGGATGTCGCCCGTGCTGTCGCTCTCGGTAAAGAAACCGCCGTAGAACCGGCCGGCCAGCGCCGGCTCGATGGCCCGCATTTCTTCCGGCGTGACGGCACGCCGCTGCAAGCCCCCCTGCGCCAGCAGCGCCGATACCTGTGTGGCATGTTCGAAGCCCGCCTTGTCGCGGCAAACGTGCAGGATGCCTTGCTGCCTTGCGTCGAAGTCGATGCCTTCCTCGCGCGCCCAGCCGAACAGGTGCTCGCGGGCGGCGATGGACAGCCGGGTGCTGGCGATCGTGTTGTCTTCGTAGTGGGGGATGGCGGCCAGGAATTCGCCCAGCCAGGACAATTTGTGCCAGGCGGGCCGGGGGTTGAGCAGCAGCGGCGCATCCTTGCGCAGCATCCATCCCAGGCCCTTGCGCACCGTGGCCCAACTGTTCCAGGCTTCGGCATTGGAGGCCGACAGCTGCCCGCCATTGGCAAAGGAGGTTTCCATCGCCGGATAGCGGTGCCGCTCGAACAGTGTTGCCTGCAAACCGCGCCGCGCCAGGGCGTAGGCGGTCGTGACGCCGGTGATACCGCCGCCGATTACTGCAATGGACGTCATTTCACTGCGCCGCCACCTTTCCGTGCGAAGCGGCGCCGGTCGCGCCCAGCACGCCGGCAATCAGCAGCACGTACCACAGGGCCCCCGTGCCGCCATGCAGCGCCATCAGGGCGGTGGCATCGGCCACCAGGACCGCCGCGCAGCCCAGGGCCAGCAACAGCAAGGCGATCGAGACGGCAAACGACAGCACGCGGAAATTGGCCACGCGCGCGCCGGTGGCAAACATCAGGTAGCCCGTCACGCTGAACAAGGGGAACATCACCCACAGCGAGGCACCGGCTGCCAAGCCGCCAACGCCCAGTTGCGCCATGACCAGCGCAGCTCCGGAGAACAGGCCCAGCGCCAGCAGCAGCGCTCCAACGATGGCAAGGATCATGGCAACCTCCCTGGATTACTGCACGCGGCGTACGCGCGGCGCGCCCCGTGCACCTTCGATATCGATGTAGACCGAGCCCAGCGCGCCGCGGCGCAGCGTGGCTTTCGGGCTGTCCAGATAGACGATTTCCGAGCTGTCGTCTTCCACGCGCCACACCTGGCCGTTGGCCAGCTTGATCAGCGTGCCGCGGTCCCAGCCCTCAAATTTGCCGACAATGCTGGAGGTCAGCGTATTGTTCTCGACTTTCCGCGCTTCCTGCCGCACCTTCGATTGCAGCTCGAAGGCAGGATTGATGGCCGGAGCCGCTGCCGCTGCCGGCGCTGCAGCGGCGGCCGGCGCCGTTGCCGGAGCAGCGCCTGCGGCAACGGTGGCGGCGCTTGCCGCTGCCTGGGCGCTGGCCGGCGTGGTGGCGGCCGGGATGGCGTCGTAGCAGGCCAGGCGCGCGGAGGCCTCGGCCATGGCACGGCAGCGCAACAGCGCGCCATCATCGGCAGCCATGGCGCTACCAGCAGCCATCAGGAGTAACAGGACAGGCAACTTCTTCATTCGACATCCTTCTTTGCGAAAAAACACGGAATACGGCCATTCTAAACGCAACGGAGTGGCCCGCGCCGATTTAGTACAATATGCTCTTTTCGTCCCCAACGTTTCCAGGACTGCAATGAACCAGCTCGAACAGCTCAAGCAATACACCACCGTAGTTGCCGACACCGGCGATTTCCAGTCGATCAAGGCGTACGCGCCGCAAGACGCCACCACCAACCCTTCGCTGATCCTGAAGGCGGTACAGAAAGACGAGTACAAGCCGCTGCTGGAAAAGGCCGTGCGCGACAACCCGAACGCCACGACCGGCGACATCATCGACAAGCTGCTGATCGCTTTCGGCACCGAGATCCTGAAGTATGTGCCGGGCCGCGTGTCGACCGAAATCGACGCCGCCCTGTCCTTCGACGTGGCAGGCAACGTGGCCAAGGGCCGCGAACTGATTTCCCTGTACGAGAAAGCCGGCATCCCGCGCGAGCGCGTGCTGATCAAGATCGCCTCCACCTGGGAAGGCATCCGCGCCTCCGAGCAACTGGAGAAGGAAGGCATCCGCACCAATATGACCCTGCTGTTCTCGCTGTGCCAGGCCATCGCCTGCGCCGAAGCGGGCTCGCAGCTGATTTCGCCCTTCGTCGGCCGCATCTATGACTGGTACAAGAAGTCCACCGGCATCGATTACCAGGGGGCGGAAGACCCGGGCGTGCAATCGGTCAAGCGCATCTACAACTACTACCGCAAGTTCGGCTACAAGACCGAAGTGATGGGCGCCTCCTTCCGCAACACCAGCCAGATCCTGGAACTGGCCGGCTGCGACCTGCTGACCATTTCGCCGGACCTGCTGCAAAAGCTGGCCGACACCCAGGCACCGGTCGAGCGCAAGCTGACCCCGGCCGACACCGGCACCGCCGTCAAGATCACGGTCGACGAGAAGACTTTCCGCTTCATGCTGAACGAAGACGCGATGGCGACCGAGAAGCTGGCCGAGGGCATCCGCGCTTTCGTGGCCGATTCCAACAAGCTGAAACAGATGATTTCGGCCATGCGCTGATCGTCCCCGCTTCGGCTTCAAAAAAGGCGCTTCGGCGCCTTTTTTGTTGTACAAAACGTTACAATTGCCAGTGTTATACAATTTCCGGCGCAGTCCCACCACCCGTTATGAGACGCCCATGAAACCTGTATTGCGCACCCTGCCCCTGGCAGCAGCCGCCCTGTCGCTCACCCTCGCGGCCTGCGGCGACAAAAAAGACGCCGGCAAGGCTGCCCCGCCCCCTCCCACCGTTTCCGTCGTCACTGCCGCCACCGGCGAAGTGACCGTGACCAATGAACTGCCGGGCCGCGTCGAAGCGTCGCGCATCGCCCAGGTACGTGCGCGCACGCCGGGCATCGTGCTGCAACGGGTGTTCAGGGAAGGCGGCGACGTCAAGGCTGGCGAAGTGCTGTTCCGCATCGATCCGGCGCAATTCCAGGCCAATGTGGACAGCGCGGATGCGGCCATCGCCCGCGCCGAAGCCAACCTGGCGCAGGCGGACCTGAAGGCAAAGCGCTACAAGCCGCTGCTCGCCGCGCAGGCGGTCAGCCAGCAGGAATACGACGATGCGGTGACGGCGCAGAAGCAGGCCAGCGCCGAACTGCAGTCGGCCCGTGCGGCGCGCAAGAATGCCGGCCTGACGCTGGGCTACGCCACCGTCACGGCGCCGATTGCCGGCCGCGTGGGCCGCGCCCTGGTCACCGAAGGTGCGCTGGTGGGCCAGAATGAAGCGACGCCGATGGCGACCGTGCAGCAGCTCGACCCAATCTACGTCACCATCAGCCAGTCTTCGGCGGAGCTGCTGCGCCTGAAACAGGCGCTGGCCAAGGGAACGCTGAAGAGCGCGGGCAAGGACCAGGCCCGCGTCACCCTGCTGACCGAGGACGGCCAGGAATATCCGCGCCATGGCAAGCTGCTGTTCTCCGACGTGGCGGTTGACGAATCTTCCGGCGCGGTGTCGATGCGGGCCGAATTCCCGAATCCGGACCGTACCCTGCTGCCTGGCATGTACGTGCGCGCGCGCCTTGAACAGGGCGTCAATGAGGCGGCCATCACCTTGCCGCAGCAAGCGGTCGTGCGCGGCGCTGAAGGCGCTTCCGTGCTGGTGGTCGGCAGCGACAACAAGGTCAGTTCGGTGCCGGTCAAGGCCGACGCCTCGGCGGGCGGCAAGTGGGTGATCAGCTCCGGCCTGAAGGGCGGTGAGCGCGTCATCGTAGAAGGCTTCCAGAAGACCAAGCCGGGCGGCACGGTCAACCCGGTACCGTGGAAGGGGCCGGCGGCAGGACCGGCTCCTGGCGCCGCTGTGACCGGCCCGGCCCCGGCCGGCGCTGCGCCCGCCGCCTCCGCCACGGCAGCCAAGTAAAGGGGCCGCCAGATGGCAAAATTCTTTATCGACCGCCCCGTCTTCGCGTGGGTGATCGCCCTCTTCATCCTGCTGGGTGGGGCGCTGGCGATCACCGTGCTGCCGGTGGCGCAATACCCGACCATCGCGCCGCCTTCCATCGTGATCAGCGCCGCCTATCCCGGCGCCTCGGCACAAGTGCTGGACGATGCCGTGACCTCGGTCATCGAGCAGGAAATGAATGGCGCCGACGGCCTGCAGTACGTGGAATCGCAAAGCGACTCCAACGGCTCGGTCAGCATCACCGTCACCTTCCAGCCCGGCACCAATCCGGACCTGGCGGCGGTGGACGTGCAAAACCGCATCAAGCGCGTCGAATCGCGCCTGCCGCAAGCGGTGATCCAGCAGGGCGTGCAGGTGACCAAGGCCCGCTCCAACATCCTGATGTTCGTCGGCGCCGCGTCGACCGACGGCAGCATGGACACCACGGCCATTGGCGACTACCTGGCCCGCAACGTGGTCAACGAGATCAAGCGCCTGCCCGGCGTGGGCCAGGCCGAGCTGTTCGGCACCGAGCGCTCCATGCGCATCTGGGTCAATCCCGACAAGCTGACCGGCTACAAGCTCAATATGGGCGACGTCACCACCGCCATCCGCCAGCAGAACGCCCAGGTGGCGGCGGGCACGGTGGGCGACCTGCCCAACGAACGCTCGCAAACCTGGTTCGCCCCGGTGGTGGTCACCGGCCAGCTGAGCTCCGTCGAGGAATTCGGCAAGATCGTGCTGCGCGCCAACCGTGACGGTTCGCTGGTGCGCCTGCGCGACGTGGCGCGGCTGGAGCTGGGCGGCGCCAGCTACCGCGTCGGCGCGCGCCTGAACGGCGAGCCCTTCGTCGCCATCGCCGTGCAGCAATCGCTGACCGGCAACGCCCTGGCCACCGCCAATATCGTGCGCGCCAAGATGGACGAGCTGCAGAAGTTCTTCCCGCCCGGGCTGAAGTACACCGTGCCTTACGATACTTCGCTGTTCGTCAAGATTTCCATCGAAGAGGTGGTGAAGACCCTGCTGGAAGCCGTGGCACTGGTGTTCCTGGTGATGTACGTCTTCCTGCAAAACTTCCGCTACACCCTGATCCCCACCATCGTGGTGCCGATCGCGCTGATGGGTACTTTCGCGGCGATGCAGGTGTTCGGCTTCTCGATCAACGTGCTGACCATGTTCGGCATGGTGCTGGCCATCGGCATCCTGGTGGACGATGCCATCGTGGTGGTGGAGAACGTCGAGCGTATCATGAGCGAGGAAGGCTTGTCGCCGCGCGATGCGACGCGCAAGGCCATGTCGCAGATCACCGGCGCGATCATCGGCATTACGCTGGTGCTGATCGCCGTGTTCATCCCGATGGCCTTCTTCGGCGGCGCGGTGGGCGCGATCTACCGCCAGTTCTCGCTGTCGATGGTGTCGGCCATGGTGTTCTCGGCGCTGATGGCGCTGTCGCTCACGCCGGCCCTGTGCGCGACCATGCTGAAGCCGGTGCAGGCCGGCCACCACCATGCCAAGACCGGCCTGTTCGGCTGGTTCAACCGCGGCTTCGCCTCCACCGCCTCGCATTACCAGGGCTGGGTGGCGCAGATCCTGAAGCGCACCGGGCGCTTCATGCTGATCTTCGCGGCCCTGCTGGGCATCGTGGCATGGCTGTATGTGCGCCTGCCCTCCTCCTTCCTGCCGAACGAAGACCAGGGTTATATCATCGCCAACGTGCAGCTGCCGCCCGGCGCGGCGCGCGGCCGTACCGAAGCCGTGCTGGCGGAAGTGGACAAGTATTTCCGCAGCCAGCCGGGCGTGGCGCGCACCATTGCGGTGGCGGGCTTCAGCTTCTCCGGCAGCGGGCAGAACGCGGGCCTGGTCTTCATTCCTTTGAAGGATTGGAAGGAGCGCGGTCCCGACCAGTCGGCGGAAGCGATCGCCGGCCGCTCCTTCGCCGGCCTGGCCCATATCCAGGATGCGCAAGTGTTTGCCCTGAGCCCGCCGCCGATCCGTGAGCTGGGCAACGCGACCGGTATCACGGCGCGCCTGCAGGACCGCAGCGGCCAGGGACACGAAGCCTTGCTGGCGGCGCGTAACCAGCTGCTGGAGATGGCGGGCAAGAGCAAGGTGCTGGCGGGCATGCGTCCGGAAGGCCTGGAAGATGCGCCGCAGATGCAGGTCGACGTCGACCGCGAGAAGGCCAACGCGCTTGGCGTCGCGTTTGCCGATATCGCCGCCACGCTGGGCACCTCGCTTGGCTCGTCGTATGTGAACGACTTCGCCAACAGCGGCCGCCAGCAGCGCGTCATCGTGCAGGCCGACCAGGCGCGGCGCATGCAGCCGGAAGACATCCTGCGGCTGCACGTGCGCAGCAACAGCGGGGCCATGGTGCCGTTCGCCTCGTTCGCGACCACGCGCTGGGTGACCGGGCCGATCCAGCTGGTGCGCTATAACGGCTACCCGGCCTACCGCCTGAGCGCCAACGCGGCGCCGGGCTATTCGACCGGCGAAGCGATGGAAGAACTGCTGCGCCTGGCCGACCAGCTGCCGCCCGGCTTCGGCATCGAATGGACCGGCCAGTCGGCCGAGGAACGGCTGTCGGGCGCCCAGGCGCCGATGCTGTTCGCGCTGTCGCTGCTGGCGGCCTTCCTGGTGCTGGCGGCGCTGTACGAGTCGGAAACGATCCCGGTGGCGGTGCTGCTGGTGGTGCCGCTCGGCGTGCTGGGAGCACTGCTCGGCGCGCACTTGCGCGACCTGCCGAACGACGTGTACTTCAAGGTGGGGTTGATTGCGATCATCGGCTTGTCGGCCAAGAATGCGATCCTGATCATCGAGTTCGCCAAGGACTTGCAGGCGCAAGGCAAAGGGTTGGTCGAGTCCACGCTGGAAGCGGTGCATCTGCGCTTCCGCCCGATCATCATGACCTCGCTGGCCTTCATCCTCGGCGTGCTGCCGCTGGTGATCGCTTCCGGCGCCGGCTCCGCCTCGCAGCGCGCCATCGGCACCGGTGTGATGGGCGGCATGATCACCGCCACCGTGCTGGCGGTGTTCCTGGTGCCCGTGTTCTTTGTGGTCGTGCGCCGCATCTTCAAGGGCAGCGAACGCCAACGCCGCCTGGCCGCCCACCAACTGGATCTTCCGGAGTCGAAGCAATGATGAAGCCCTCATCCTCCGTCCCCGCCGTGCGCATGGTCGCCGCGGCGCTGCTGCTGGCGGGCGCCGTCACCGGCTGCTCGATGGCGCCGGCGTACCAGCGCCCGGGTGCGCCGGTCGCGGAAGCCTTCCCCGCCGTGCCCCCGGCCGCCGGCACGAACGGCGCGGCCCCGGCCGCCGCGCCGTCGGCCGCTGGAACGCCTGCAGCCCCGTCCGCCGTGGACACGGCCTGGCGCACCTTCTTCCCTGATGGACGCCTCCAGCAGTTGATCGCCACAGCGCTGGAAAACAACCGCGACCTGCGCATCGCCGCCCTGCGCATCGAGGAAGCGCGCGGCGCCTACCGCATCCAGCGCGCCGACCGCCTGCCAACCTTGAACGCCACGCTCAGCGAAACGCGCGGCCGCACGCCGGCCTTCGCCGGCGTCGCCGGCCAATCGCAGGTGGGCGAGCGGTATGACGCGGGCCTCGGCATCTCCGCCTTCGAACTGGACTTCTTCGGCCGCGTCAAAAGCCTGAGCGACCAGGCCCTGGCCAGCTACCTGGCGAGCGAGGAAGCCAAACAAGCCGCCCAAATCAGCCTGGTCGCCGAAGTCGCCAAAGCCTACTATACCGAACGCGCCTTCGCCGAACAGCAATCGCTGGCCGAACGCACCTACGAAGCCCGCAAGCGCACCTTCGACCTGACCCGCCAGCGGCTGGAAGCCGGCGCCTCATCGCGCCTCGACCTGCGCTCCAACGAGCAGCAGATGGAAACCGCCCGCGCCGCAGCCCTCGCCCTGGCCCGCCAGCGCGCGCAAGCCGCCAACGCCCTCACCCTGCTGGTCGG
>CAMLRG010000140.1 GCA_946482335.1 uncultured Duganella sp.
TCGCGGACGTGCGACGCTGGCTGCAGGAATCCCCGTCCTTTAGGGCGGGGAGGACGTCAAGGGGTCAATTTCACGAGTTGTTTGCCGAAGTTGCGGCCTTGCAGCAGGCCGATAAGGGCTTCCGGCGCGGAGGCCAGGCCCTGGGAAATCGTTTCGCGGTATTTCAGCTTGCCGGCCGCGACCAGCCTGCCCATTTCGGACAAGCCTTGCGGCCACAGTTCCATATGCTCGGTGACGATGAAGCCGCGCAGCGTGATGCGGTTCAACAGAAGCTTCTTGGCGCTGCGGATCGGGATCTCGGCACCGGTATAGCCGGCCAGCAGGCCGCACAGCGCAACGCGGGCGAAGGCATTGGTGCGTCCGAGTGCGGTGTCGAATACTTCGCCACCCACATTCTCGAAAATGGCGTCGATGCCGTCCGGCGTCGCGGCGGCCAGATCCGCTTTCAGGTTGCCGGCCTTGTAGTCGACGCAGGCGTCGAAACCGAGTTCGCGCACCACGTAGTCGCATTTTTCCCTGCCACCCGCAATGCCCACCGCGCGGCAGCCGGCCAGCTTGGCGAGCTGCCCGACGGCGCTGCCCACCGCGCCACTGGCGGCCGACACCACCACCGTTTCGCCCAGCATGGGTCGCAGGATTTCGTGCATGCCGTACCAGGCCGTCATGCCGGGCATGCCGATCACGCCCAGGTTGGCCGACAGCGGCGCGTGCGCCGGATCGACCTTGCGCAAACCGCTGCCATCCGATACGCCCATTTCGGCCCAGCCGAACATCCCCGCCACGAAGTCGCCGGCGGCATAATCAGGATGGCGCGACCCGACCACTTCGCCGACGGTGCCGCCAATCATGGTCTGGTCCAGCGGCTGCGGCGCGGCATAGCTTTTCGCATCGCTCATGCGCCCGCGCATGTACGGGTCAAGCGACAGGTAATGGTTACGCACCAGCAGCTGGCCCTCGGCCAGTGCCGGCACGTCGACTTCCTCGAGCCGGAAATTCTCCGGCACGACGGCACCGCGCGGGCGCGAAGCCAGCACGATGCGGCGATACTTGCTCATTCAAACTCCTTAAACTGCAGACACGCCGCCGTCCACGGCCAGGGTCTGGCCCGTGATGTGGCGGCCGGCGTCGGATGCGAACAGCGCCACCGCGCCCTTCAAATCTTCATCGCCCCCCAGGCGGTTCAGCGGGGCCGCGGCGGCCAGCTTGTCTTCCCCCAGGGCCTTGATCACCCCGGCGCTCAGCTTGGAGGGGAAGAACCCCGGCGCCAGCGCATTGACGTTGATGCCGTACCCGCCCCATTCGCCCGCCAGCGTACGGGTGAAATTGATCAGGGCGGCCTTGGACGTATTGTAAGCGACAGTCTTCATGGTGCCCGGGGCGTTGCCTGCCAGGCCGGCGATCGAGGCGATATTGATGATGCGCCCGTAGCGGCGCGGGATCATCGAGCGCTTGCCCACCGCCTGCGACAGCAGGAAGATGCTGCGCACGTTCAGGTTCATTACCTTGTCCCAGGCTTCCAGCGGATACTCTTCGGCCGGCGCGCCCCAGGTGGCGCCCGCGTTGTTGACGAGGATGTCGATGTGGCCGCCCAGCGCATCGAGCGCCGCGTCGACCAGCGGGTCGATGGCGGCTTCCTGGCCCAGGTCCGCGGCGATGGCATAGGCCTCAACGCCCTGCTCCTTCAGCACGGCGACCGCTTCATCCAGGTCGGACTGTTTGCGCGAGGTGACGACCACCCTGGCGCCGAGTTCGCCCAGCGCCAGCGCCATTTGCAGGCCCAGGCCGCGCGAACCGCCGGTGACGAGTGCGGTCTTGCCTTGGAGGTTGAACAATTCGAGGGTGGTGGTCATCGTCAGGGTTCCTATGCGGTGAAATCCATGCACTGGCGCGCATCGCGCACAGCACTGAAGAAGGGTTTGAGGACGGCGTGCTGCGGGTGGGACTGGTAGGCGTCGAGCGCTTCCTTGCTGTCGAACTCGGAATACAGCACGACGTCGTACGTGGCTTCCAGGCCCGGCTCCGCCAGGCCGGCTTCCAGCTTGACGATGCCGGGCACAATGCCGGCGCAGGCCAGCAACCGCTCCTTCATGCGGGCGGCATTGGTGGCACGGTCGGCGCCTTCGGCGTGGTCTTTCAGCTTCCACATGACGATGTGCTTGATCATTCGTGCTCCTTAAAACCACGCATCCTGCATGTCGAGCGTGGTGGTATCGAGGCTGGCCAGCAAGTCCAGTTGGGGGTGGACCTTGGGCAGCTCCCATTGGTAGAAATAGCGGCAGGCTTGCAGTTTGCCGCGCCGGAAACCATCGTTTTCCGGCAGGCTGGCCACCGCCGCCGTGGCCTGCTGCAGCCAGATCCAGGCGACCACCACGTGTCCCACCGCTTCCAGATAGACCGTGGCATTGGCCAGGGTCTTGTTCAAGTCGCCGGCAGCATACAGTGCCTGGGTGACTTCTTCAACCCGGCGCCAGGCGGCGTCCAGTGCGTTGGCGTGCCGCTCCAGCTGGCGCGGTCCATCGGGCCCGGCGCCGGCCACCCCGGCGGACTCGCGCACAGCGCGCACGGTGGCGCGGATCTCCTCGGCCATGGTCCTGACCAGTGCGCCGTCGTGGATGCTGGCCTTGCGGCCCAGCAGGTCGAGGCCGTGGATGCCATGCGTGCCTTCGTGGATCTGGTTCAGGCGGTTGTCGCGGTAAAACTGCTCGACATTGTATTCGCGCGTGTAGCCGTAGCCGCCGTGCACCTGGATCGCCAGGCTGTTCGCCTCCAGGCACCATTGCGAAGGCCAGGACTTGGTGATCGGGGTGAGGAATTCGAGCAGGCGGCCGGCACGCTGGCGCACTTCCGGCGTCTCCCCGGTGTGTTCGTCGTCGACCAGGCGGGCGCTGTACAGGCACAGGCCCAGGGCGCCTTCAACGTAAGCCTTCTGCGCCAGCAGCATGCGCCGCACGTCGGTATGGGCGATGATGGGCAGCTGCGGCGAGGCCGGGTCCTTGGCGGCCGGATGGCGGCCTTGCGGCCGTTCGCGGGCGTAATCGAGCGCATGCAGGTAGCCGGTGTAGCCCAGCACCGCCGCCGCCAGGCCAACGCCGATACGGGCCTCGTTCATCATGTGGAACATATGGGCCAGGCCCTGCCCTTCGCGCCCCACCAGGTAGCCGACGGCGCCGGCGCGTCCGCCAGGCCGGTGGCGCCCTTCGCCGAAGTTGAGCAGGCAATTGGTCGTGCCGCGGTTGCCCATCTTGTGGTTCAGGCCCGCCAGCGCGATGTCGTTGCGCTCGCCGTTCTCGAGGATCTTGGGGACGATGAACAGGGAAATGCCCTTCACGCCCGGCACCAGCTTGCCGTCCGGCCCGGGAATCTTGGCCAACACAAGGTGCACGATGTTCTCGGCCAGTTCATGCTCGCCGGCGGAAATCCACATCTTGTTGCCGGTCAGCCGGTACTGGCCAGCCGCAGCGGCGTGCGCGTCGGGCTCGGCGCGGGTGGTGATGTCGGACAGGCTGGAGCCAGCCTGCGGCTCGCTCAGGCACATGGTGCCGAACCAGCGCCCTTCGAGCATCGGCTGCACGAAATGTTCGACTTGCGCGGTCGAAGCGCATTTGAGCAGCGTGTTGGCATTGCCGATGGTGAGGAAGGCGTAACTGGCGGTGGCCATGTTGGCGGCGGTGAAATACGCGGTCAGCGCCTTCTCCACCGTCAGCGGCAATTGCATGCCGCCCAGCGCATAATCCTGGCCGGCCGCCATCAGGCCGGCCGCCGAGAACGCGTCCAGGGCGCGCTTGACCTCCGGGATCATGCGCACATGCTGGCCGTCGAACTGCGGCTCCTGCTGGTCGCTCAACTTGTTGTGCGGGGCGAACAGTTCGGTCGCGATCTGTTCGGCGGTGTCGAGCGCGGCATCGAAGGTTTCGCGGCTATGGTCGGCGAAGCGCGGGCGCTGCGCCAGGCGCTCGACACCGAGCCAGTCGTACAGCATGAACGCAAGGTCGCGCCGCGAGAGCAGGCGGGACGCCATCAGGCCACCTCGAACAGGCCCGCCGCGCCCTGGCCGCCACCGATGCACATGGTGACCACCACATATTTCACGCCGCGCCGTCTGCCTTCGATCAGGGCATGGCCGACCATGCGCGCACCGGACACGCCATAAGGGTGGCCGACCGCGATGGCACCACCGTTCACGTTCAGGCGCTCCATCGGAATGCCCAACTGGTCGGCGCAATACAGTACCTGCACCGCGAACGCTTCATTCAATTCCCACAGGCCGATGTCCTCGACTTTGAGTCCCGCGCGCTTGAGCAGTTTCGGCACGGCGAAGACCGGGCCGATGCCCATTTCGTCCGGCTCGCAACCGGCCACCGCGAAGCCGCGGAAAATGCCGAGCGGCTGCAAGCCCCTGGCAGCGGCGGTGCGGTCGTTCATCACGATGGCGCAGGATGCGCCGTCGGAGAACTGGCTCGCGTTGCCGGCGCTGATCACGCCGCCCGGCAGCGCGGTGCGGATGCCGCGCACCGCCTCGATCGTCGTGTCGGCGCGGATCCCTTCGTCGGCGCCGATCGTCACCGCGCGCGTGCCCAGCATGCCGGTCGCCTTGTCGGCCACCCCCATGGTCACCGTCATCGGCACGATCTCGGCATCGAAACGGCCGGCGGCCTGGGCCGCGGCGGCGCGCTGCTGGCTTTGCACGCCGTATTCGTCCTGGCGCTCCTTGGGGATGCCGTAGCGCCTGGCCACGATCTCGGCGGTCTGCAACATGGGCAGGTAGATGGCCGGCTTGTGTTCTTTCAGCCACACATCGGCCAGCATATGGGTATTCATTTCCTGCTGTACGCAAGAGATCGACTCCACGCCGCCGGCCGCGAAGATCTCGCCCTCGCCCGCCAGCACGCGCTGGGCCGCGGTGGCGATGGTTTGCAGGCCCGACGAGCAGAAACGGTTGACCGTCATTCCCGGCACCGTGACCGGCGCACCGGCGCGCAGCGCAATCTGGCGCGCGATATTGCCGCCGGTGGCGCCTTCCGGGTTGGCGCACCCCATGATCACGTCTTCCACCTCGCCCGCCTCGATGCCGGCGCGGGCCACGGCCGCCTGCAGCACGTGCCCGCCCAGCGCGGCGCCGTGGGTCATGTTGAAGGCGCCTTTCCAGGACTTGGCAAGGCCCGTGCGGGCGGTCGAAACGATGACGGCGTCGGTCATGGATGTCTCCTGATGATTTGGTGCGGACCAGCATAGCACAGCTTTAGCACGGTCGTTCGTTAAATTATCCGCTTTGTAAGTTTTGCGTAAGTTTCAAGCAAGCATGACGTAAGGAACAGGGGGCAGACTCCATCCTGCCGTTGAAGCATTCGGACACACACACACGACACAATTGGAGACAAGCATCATGGCAATCAGTTCTGGCACCGCCGACGTGCGGAACATGGGGAACGGCAAAGCCACCCCCATGACCAAGGAGGAGAAGAAGGTGATCTTCGCCTCTTCCCTCGGTACCGTCTTTGAATGGTACGACTTTTATCTATACGGTTCGCTGGCGTCCATCATCGCCAAGCAATTCTTCGTCGGCGACCCCACCACATCCTTCATCTTCGCGCTGCTGGCCTTCGCCGCCGGTTTCATTGTGCGCCCATTTGGCGCCATCGTGTTCGGCCGCCTGGGCGACATGATCGGCCGCAAGTACACCTTCCTGGTGACCATCCTGATCATGGGTTTGTCCACCTTTATCGTGGGCCTGCTGCCGAATTACGCGACCATCGGCATCGCCGCCCCGATCATCCTGGTGGTACTGCGCCTGCTGCAAGGCTTGGCACTGGGCGGCGAGTACGGCGGCGCGGCCACTTACGTGGCAGAGCATGCCCCGCACGGCAAGCGCGGCCTGTTCACGGCCTGGATCCAGACCACCGCGACGCTGGGCTTCTTCATGTCGCTGCTGGTGATCCTGGCCTGCCGCCAATCGATGCCGCTGGAAGAGTTTGAAGCATGGGGCTGGCGCATCCCGTTCCTGGTGTCGGTGGCACTGCTGGGCATTTCGGTGTGGATCCGCCTGTCGATGAACGAGTCGCCTGCCTTTGCCAAGATGAAGGCCGAAGGCAAGACTTCCAAGGCACCACTGAGCGAAGCCTTCGGCCAGTGGAAGAACCTGAAGATCGTGATCCTGGCGCTGGTCGGCCTGACCATGGGCCAGGCAGTGGTGTGGTACACCGGCCAGTTCTATGCGCTGTTCTTCATGATCCAGACGCTGAAGATGGATATTGCCACGGCGAACATCCTGATCGCCATCGCACTGATCCTGGCGACCCCGTTCTTCATCTTCTTCGGCAGCCTGTCGGACAAGATCGGCCGCAAGTGGATCATCCTGGGCGGCTGCCTGATCGCCGCTGCGACCTACTTCCCGCTGTTCGGCGCCCTGACCCACTACGGCAACCCGCAGCTGGAAGCGGCGATTAAGAATTCGCCTGTGGTGGTGGTGGCTGACCCGGCATCGTGCCACTTCCAGTTCAACGCAACCGGCGAGAAGAAATTCCCATCGTCCTGCGATATCGCGACCTCGATGCTGTCCAAGGCGTCCGTGGCCTACACCCGCCAGGATGCGCCGGCGGGCAGCTTGGCCGTGATCAAGGTCGGCGACAAGGAAGTGCAATCGTTCAACGCCGTGATGACGCCGGATAACCTGAACTTCGACGCCGACTCGAAGAAGAAGGAAGCCGACCTGAAGAAGGCCGTGGCCGAAACCGTGAAGGCAGCCGGCTACCCAGCCAAGGCTGATCCTGCGCAGATCAACAAGCCGATGATGGTGCTGATCCTGTGGGTGCTGGTGATCTACGTGACCATGGTGTACGGTCCGATCGCCGCCATGCTGGTGGAACTGTTCCCGACCCGCATCCGCTACACTTCGATGTCGCTGCCTTACCACATCGGCAACGGCTGGTTCGGCGGCCTGCTGCCGACCACCGCCTTCGCCTTGGTGGCCTTCAAGGGCGACATCTACTACGGCCTGTGGTACCCGATCGTGGTGGCCCTGGCGACCCTGGTGATCGGCGCGCTGTTCATCCGTGAAACCAAGGACAACAACATTTACGCGCAAGACTGAACTTCCGGCACTGCCGGCATGACAAAGCCGCCCTCGGGCGGCTTTGTTGTTTGCTAGCGGCGGCGGCCAGCGTGCTCCAGGGCATGGGTGGCGGTGCGGTCGATGATGTTGCCGCCGAGCTCCGCAATCTGCTTGGCAAAAGTCTCGTTGCCGATCGTTTCGCTGAGCGCGACAAATGCCAGGCCGCCAGCCATCGGCAGCGTATAGTCTTCCAGTTCATCCGGGCGCGGTGGACGCGGCGGGCGTGGGCCGCCCGGCCAGTTGATCGGCGGGCGCGGCACGGTGCCGCACCAGTCGTCCAGCAGGGCCTTGAGGAAGCCCTTGGTGTCGCCGCCCTGGGCCAGCAAGGCGGCGGCCGCGTCGGCCTGGCGTTGGGCCAGATCGACCGCCGCCAGCTGCGACGCTTCCAGCCACGGCAGCGGGGCTGGCTCGGCCTGCTGGGCGGCCAACACGGACTTCCTCCCTAGCGGCCCGCCACCGATCACTTCCCACACCTTAGGATTGATGCGGGCAATGATCTTGGCCAGGGTGGTGCTGATGTGTAATAGTTCCGACATGGCGTCTCCTTCAATACTGTTGAGGGATGGGGAGACGCCGGAGCGGCGGCTCCAGCGAAGACTTTACGCCGCAATCTGCCGCAGAAGCTCACACTTTGTCACTACGGCATTCGCGCAACAGCCTAGCCCTGCCACGGCTGGTATTCGAAGCCGCTGCCGATGAACATGCCGACGAAAGCAACGTTCTCCGGGCTCTCGCTAAAGCCCATCAGGACTTCGGCGACCGTCGCGGCCTTGCGGTCCAGCACATCGACCCAGAACGCCTTGCCGCTGGCATCGGGATCGCGGTGCAGGACGTTCTTGTACATGCGGCTGACCAGCGCATCGTTGCTGGGGGCGGCGCCGTACAGGGTCTTGAATTCTGCCGAGCCGACGAAGCCGTCGGCGATGCTGGCTTGCGCCACCCCGTTGTCTGCCTGGCTGATCCAGAAACCCAAGCCGCCGGCATCGGGTTTGCGGTCGTAAGCGGCCTGGTAGAGGCGGTAGACTTTGCCTGCCACGCCACTGGTGTCCAGGGCCAGCGTGACGTCGCTGAACTGGAGGCGCTCGACGTCGTACAGCGTATCGCGTCCCTCGGCGCCGGTCTTGTCCGTCAATATCCATCGGTTGGCACTGTAGCCGGTCTGGCTGAAGTTCGCGCGCGGGCCGCTGAATACCGCGGTATCCATCCCGCCATCGCCGCGCAGACCATCATTGCCGGCGCCACCCAGCAGTACGTCGTTACCCAGCCGTCCGCTCAATTCGTCGTCGCCGGCGCCGCCTTCCAGGCGGTCGCGCATGGAGAATCCGACCAGCGTATCGTTCCCTATGGTCCCGGACAGCGTGACGCCGCCCTGGGCACTGCCATCCGGCGCGTAGGCGCCGTCAACATTGGCCGCCGTCAGCGAGGATGCCTGGACGTTCTTCAACCGCAACAGCAAGGTTTCCTTGCCCTCGCCGCGGAGGTCCTTGGCGTAATAGGTCAACAGTGTGTCGGCGCCCGCTTGCTCGATGCGGATGGCGCCGTTCGGACCCAGCGGATTGGCGCCTGTGTACACGGCCTGCTCCAACGCGTCTTCCAGGTTCAGCTTGTCGCCTGCGGGGCCGGCCAGGAAGTCGTTGATGACATAATCGGAGCGGCCCCAGGGGTCGATGTACGGCACGAGAAAGGTATCGCTGCCTTCATCGCCCCAGGCGGCGGCACGCGATGTATCCTGGCCACCGGTATCGATCCTGATGGTGTCGTTGCCGGGACCGCCGTGCACGGTGCCATTCACACCGGTGCCGGTCAAGCTGTTGCCCGAGACGGTGATGAAGTCATTGCCGGCGCCGCCGACGATGGTGTCGTCATTGTGCCCGGCGATGTCGTCGTCGCCATCGCCGCCATCGAGCTGCGAGGTATCGCCATAGCGGTTCCCGAGCCGGTCGTTGCCGCCGCCGCCAAGCAGGACCTTATAGCCCGGGCTCCAGGCTGAAAGATCGTCGTCGCCCTCGCCGCCCTCCAGGCGGTCGTGGCCAAGCCCGCTGGTCAGCAAATCATTGCCGGCGCCGCCGCGCAGGATGTCGTCCCCGCTCTCCCCATGCAGCTTGTCGTTGCCGTCGCCGCCATCGAGCACGTCATTGCCCAGGCCGCCCCTCAGTTCATCATCGCCGGCCAAGCCGATGATTTCGTCGTTGGTGTCGCTGCCGCTCAGGATGTCGTTGCCGCTGGTGCCAGTGAGTTGTGCCATGTCTGGAAATGAAAGTGGTTTGGGGTCGCCGGCCAGCTTATGCCAGCCAGGGGGTGTATTCGAAACCGCTGCCGATTACCTTGGCGACAGCAGCGACATTCTCGGGGCTTTCGCTAAATCCCATCAGGACTTCGGCCACCGTCGCGGCCTTGCGGTCCAGCACGTCGACCCAGAAAGCCTTGCCGCTGGCATCGGGATCACGGTGCAGGACGTTCGTGTAGATGCGGCTGACCAGGGCGTCGTTGCTGGGCGCGGCGCCGTACAGGGCCGTGAACTCGGCCGAACCGATGAAACCTTCGGCGATGCTGGCTTGCGTCACGCCTTTGTCGGCCTGGCTGATCCAGAAACCCAGGCCGCCGGCGTCGGGCTTCCGGTCGTAAGCCGCTTGGTACAGGCGGTACACTTTGCCGGCCCCGCCGCTGACATCCAGCGCGATCGCCTGGTCGCTGAACTGCACGCGTTCAACGTCGCGCAGCAGGTCGCGGCCCTCGCTGCCAGTCTTGGCCGTCACCGACCAGTCCCCGCCAAGACGCTCGATGGTGAAATTGTCGCGCAGCCCAGCAATCACCGCGCTATCGGTACCGGCACCTCCGTCCAGGTCGTCATTGCCGGCACCGCCGACCAGTACGTCGTCCCCCAGGCCGCCGTGCAGGACATCGACGCCGGCCTCGCCCACCAGACGGTCGTTCAGGTAGCCGCCGTTCAGGGTATCGTTGCCGGATGTGCCCAGCACCACCATGCCTTCGGTACCGGCTCCGGTCGGCGAATAGCCGCCGAGGAAATTGTCACGAGTCAATTGGCCCAATTGCACGTTTGCCAAGCGCACCATCTGGTCGCCGACGGTTGACGTCCAGCTATTCTTACTGGTCAATACCAGCACGACGTCCGCCCCATCCTGTTCCAGGCGCAGTTGGCCGGTCGCCCCGAACGGGTTGCCTTTGAACTGGTTCGGGTCGGTCAAGGGGTGGACATTCAGCACGTCGCCCCCTGCGCCCGGCGTAAAATCGCGGATGACCAGGGTAGCCGCGCCGCTCAGTTGCGGGGTCCGTAGCTCGTATGTATCGATACCGCCCTCGCCCCATACGTTGACGATGGCGCCAGGTTCGTTGTACATCGGCACCGTAATATGGTCGGCCCCGTCGCCGGCATGGATGGTGCCGCGGCCATTGGCGGCACGGTCGCCATAGACAAAGATGACGTCATCGCCGCTGCCGCCCGACATGGCGTCGGCACTATGCCCCCAGATCTCGTCATTGCCGCCGCCACCGTCAATCACGCTGCTCCCGTAATAACCGGCATCGATCCGGTCGTTGCCGCCGCCACCGTTCAGGATGTTGTCGCCATAGCGGTCATAGATCGTGTCGTCGCCGTCGCCACCGTCGATCACATCGTTGCCCTCGCCGCCCTCGAGGGCGTCGCCGCCCGCGCCGCCGGCCAACGTATCGTTACCTTTGCCGCCGTCCAGGGAGTCGTTGCCGACACCACCGTACAATTTATCGTTCCCTTCATGGCCGTACAGGGTGTCATTGCCGGCTGCGCCGTCCAGCGTATCGTCCTGGCTGCTGCCAGCCAGGGTATCGGCACCATCGGTGCCGAGCAGGTTGACCGCAATGTCGGACGACTTGGTCCAGAAATTCAAACCATTGAAAGTGATCGTGTTGCCTGCGGCATCCGTCAGCCAATCGTAGGTGGGCGATAAGCGGTAGTAAGTCTTGAACTGCAGGTCGGTCGGAAAATCAATGGTCACGACGTTGCCGTTGATCGCGACGTGGCCGCTGGCTGCGTCGCCGCTGGCCACTACCCGGTTCAGATCGTCATATAAGGTGTACTTGCCTTTGCCCGCGACTACCGGGCCGCTGAATGTCAGGACTACGTTGCCGTTGGCGGGCAGGGCCGCGCCGAAATCACTGGTGTTGACGTTGGTAAGGGTGATGGAGGAAGTTGCCAAGATATTCAAATAGGATGTTGTGCGGGCGCCGCCCGGTACCGGCTGCGGGAAAATGGCAAATCATATAGAAGAATTGGCAAAAATTTCTCACCAATATTCACCATTTCCGTATAGAACGGCAAAGGCCGGCGGTCCCTCAGGAACCGCCGGCCCTTGCAGGGTGACCGTGTTACGCGATGATGCGCAGCGAGAAGTCGGTTGCCTTGACGTCCTTGGTCAGGGCGCCGATGGAGATGCGGTGCACGCCGGTTTCAGCGATGGCGCGCACGGTGTCGAAATTGACGCCGCCGGACGCTTCCAGCAGCGCACGGCCGCCGTTCAGCTGCACTGCTGCGCGCATCATCTCAAGACTGAAGTTATCGAGCAGGATGGAGACGGCGCCGGCGGACAACGCTTCTTCCAGCTGTTCCAGGGTTTCCACCTCCACCTGGATGCTGACTTTGGCATCGAGGCGCTTGGCGGCAGCCATGGCGGCGGTGATGCCGCCGGCCGCTGCGATGTGGTTTTCCTTGATCAGGATGCCGTCGTACAGCGCCAGGCGCTGGTTCTGGCCGCCACCCACGCGCACCGCGTACTTTTGCGCCAGGCGCAGGCCGGGCAGGGTCTTGCGGGTGTCGAGGATGGCGGCCGTGGTGCCGGCGATCACGTCGACATAGCGGCGCGTGGCGGTGGCGACACCGGACAGCAGCTGCATGAAGTTCAGCGCCGAGCGCTCGGCCGTCAAGATGGCGCGCGCCGGGCCGACAATGGTGCAGACGGGCGTGTCGGCGGCCATCAACTCGCCTTCCGCGTAGTGCCAGTCGATGCCGATGGCGGCGTCCAGCGCCTGCATCACGCCTTCGAACCAAGGCGCGCCGCACAGCACGGCTTCTTCGCGCACGATCACGCGCGCGGTGGCGCGGCCGTCTTCCGGCACCAGCTTGCCGGTCAGGTCGCCGGTGCCGATATCTTCCATCAGGGCGGCCAGCAGGTTACGCTCATACGCGCCTGCCAGCGCATCGTCGAACGGTGCGAACTTATTGATCAGGGTACTCATGCCGGGCCGATCCCCTGGAACAGTTGCGCTTCCTTGGCCAGGTCGGCGCCCGGTGCCACCTTGGCCTTTTTCGCTGCCGCGAAATCGAGCATGCGGTTGATCGAACGCTGCGCCAGTTTGCCGACTTCAGGGTCGACGTGGATTTCGTTGTTCATGTTTTCCAGTACGTCGGCCAGGTTGCGCAAGCCGTTCATCGCCATCCACGGGCAATGGGCGCAACTCTTGCAGGTGGCGCTGTTGCCGGCGGTCGGCGCTTCGATGAAGGTCTTGCCCGGGGCGGCCATGCGCATCTTGTGCAGGATCCCGTTGTCGGTGGCGACGATGAATTCCGTCGCCGGCAGGCTCACCGCGGCGGCAATCAGCTGCGAGGTCGAGCCGACCACGTCGGCTTGTTCCACCACGCTGGCCGGCGATTCGGGATGCACCAGCACCTTTGCATTGGGGTGTTCGGCCTTCAGCAAGTCCAGCTCGACGCCTTTGAACTCGTCGTGCACCAGGCAGGAGCCCTGCCACAGCAGCATGTCGGCGCCGGTCTGCTTCTGGATATAGGAACCGAGGTGCTTGTCGGGCGCCCACAGGATCTTCTTGCCCTGCTCGTGCAGGTGCTTGACGATGTCCAGGCCAATGGAGGACGTCACCATCCAGTCGGCGCGCGCCTTCACGGCGGCGCTGGTATTGGCGTACACCACCACGGTGCGGTCGGGATGCTGGTCGCAGAAGGCGATGAAGTCTTCCGGCGGGCAGCCCAGGTCGAGCGAACAGGTAGCGTCCAGGTCCGGCATCAGCACGGTCTTCTCAGGGCTCAGGATCTTGGACGTCTCGCCCATGAACTTGACGCCGGCCACCACCAGGGTCTTGGCCGGGTGGTCGCGGCCGAAGCGCGCCATCTCCAGCGAATCGGACACGCAGCCGCCGGTTTCCTCGGCCAGGTCCTGCAGGTCGGCGTCCACATAATAGTGGGCCACCAGCACGGCATTGCGCTCGCGCAGCAGGGTCTTGATGCGTTCCTTCAGCAGGATCTTTTCGCTTTCCGGCACCGGGGCCGGGGTGCGGGCCCACGCATGGGCTACGCAGCTGCCGCCTTCGACCGGCTTCTCGAATTCGACAGTCTTGATGGGTACGGCAATTGCGTTCATCACTCGATGCCTTGGCTCTTCAGGTAGTCTTCATAGCCGCCGCGGAAGTCCACGACTTCGTTTTCCTTGATCTCGATGATACGGTTGGCCAGCGAGGACACGAACTCGCGGTCATGCGACACGAAGATCAGGGTGCCGGCGTACTTTTCCAGGGCGATGTTGAGCGATTCGATCGATTCCATGTCCATGTGGTTGGTCGGCTCGTCCAGCAGCAGGACATTGTGACGGCCCAGCATCAGCTTGCCATACATCATACGGCCTTTTTCGCCACCCGACAGGACCTTGACCGATTTCTTGACTTCGTCGCCGCCAAACAGCAGGCGGCCCAGCGAGGAGCGCACGGCCTGGTCGTCGTCGCCTTCCTTGGTCCACTGGCCCATCCAGTCGGTCAGGTTCAGGTCAGTCGCAAATTCCTCGGTGGGGTCTTGCGGCATATAGCCGACGTTGGCGTTCTCCGCCCATTTCACCATGCCGGTGTCGCTGTCCAGGCCCGTGATGTCCTTGCCGCCGATGCAGCGCAGCATGGTGGTCTTGCCGGCGCCGTTGGCGCCGATGATCGCGATGCGCTCGCCCGCTTCCACCAGCAGGTCGACGTTCTTGAACAGGGTGCGGTCGTAGGTCTTGGAAATGCCCTGCACTTCCACCGCCAGGCGGTGCAGCTTCTTTTCGCCTTCGAAGCGCACGAATGGATAGGCACGCGAGGATGGCTTGATGTCCTCGATCTTGATCTTTTCGATCTGCTTGGCACGCGACGTTGCCTGGCGGGCCTTGGACTTGTTGGCCGAGAAGCGGCGTACGAAGTCCTGCAGTTCGGCGACCTTTTCCTTGGCCTTGGCATTGTTGGCCAGCTGCTGGTTGCGCGCCTGGGTCGAGGCCAGCATGTAGTCGTCGTAATTGCCCGGGTAAATCTTCAGCGTGCCGTAGTCCATGTCGGCCACGTGGGTGCACACCTGGTTCAGGAAGTGGCGGTCGTGCGAGATGATGATCATCGTCGAATCGCGCTGGTTCAGCACTTCTTCCAGCCAGCGGATGGTGTTGATGTCCAGGTTGTTGGTCGGTTCGTCCAGCA
>CAMLRG010000141.1 GCA_946482335.1 uncultured Duganella sp.
GGTGGTCCAGCAGGCGGTTCTTGTGCGACAGGTCGTCCACGAAGTGCACGCGCTGCATGATGTTTTCGTGTTTGGTGGTGGTGCTGTTGACCTGGATGGTCAGCGGATCCTTGGTGATGCGGCGGGCCATATTGCCCACCACGCCATCCAGGGTCGCGGAGAACAGCATGGTCTGGCGCGAGTCCGGGGTCGCCGCGACGATCTTCTCGATATCATCGATGAAGCCCATGTCCAACATGCGGTCGGCTTCGTCCAGCACCAGGATCTGCAGCTGGGAGAAGTCGATCTTGCCTTGCTCCATATGGTCGATCAGGCGGCCTGGGGTGGCGACCAGGATTTCCGGATTGCGCGACAGCAGTTGCATCTGCTTCGGGTAAGGCATGCCGCCCAGGATCGCCACCGACTTGATGTGGCGCAGGTTGGCGCAGTACTTGGTGGTGTTGGTGGTGACTTGCAGGGCCAGTTCACGGGTAGGGGTCAGCACCAGCATCTTTGGCTGGGCCGGGCGGAAGCGTGGGCGCTCGCCGCGGGCGCGGGCCGACTGCGCTTCCTGCGCAGGCGTCTTGCCGGACGGGCCGGCATACGGCGCGCTGGCCAGGCGGTGCAGCGACGGCAGCATGAAGGCTGCGGTCTTGCCGGAGCCGGTTTGCGAGGAAACCAACAAGTCCTTGCCTTCAATCGCGGCAGGGATAGCCTGCTGCTGGACCGGGGTTGGCGCGGTATAGCCGGCGGCGGTCAGGGCGCTGAGGATGGACGTGTTGAGACCAAGTGCTTCAAAAGTCATGTATATCTTTCGTAAAAAGCGAAAAAAGCTACGCTAACCAGAACGACGAAACGACTCTATGTTGTATAGAAATTTCGGCACAAAAGCTTTGCGCCGGGACGGTGTCATTGGACTACGACACACAGGGCGGAGGGCTTTTTAGGCGGCATCCAGTGTTGGGGGATGCGGCAGATAGGTTTGCGAAGCTGCTATTTGTGTTTTTCTTACAGCTGCGTTATTGGTGCAGCGCACAAGGGGTGAATTATACAGGGTTTTCGAAACCTGTGTCAGGGTTTTCTTGCGTTGTTGTGCGTGGTTTGATGCCCCGGCGCGCCAGTGCCTCGCGCAGCAGGAACTCGATTTCCGCGTTCACGCTGCGCAAGTCCTGGGCGGCCAGGCGTTGCAGTTCCTCCCACAACGCCGGGTCGATCCGCAGGGGAAAGGCTTTTTTGCCGGGGCTGGCCATTTAGTTATACAGCGTTCCAGTGTTGACGATGGGCTGGGTCTCCTTGTCGGAACAGAGGACCACCAGCAGGTTGCTGACCATGGCCGCCTTGCGCTCGGAATCGAGTTCGACGATTTCGCGCTCGGCCAGGCTGTTCAGCGCCGATTCCACCATGCTGACCGCGCCGTGCACGATGCGCGAGCGGGCGCTGACGATCGCTTCGGCCTGCTGGCGACGCAGCATCACCTGGGCGATCTCGGGCGCATAGGCCAGGTGGGTCAGCTTGGAATCGACCACTTCCACGCCGGCCGCCCTGAAGCGCTCCTGCAGCTCGGTGCGCAGGGCCATCGACACTTCGTCCATGCCCGAGCGCAGGGTCATTTCGCCTTGCGCCAGGTCTTCGCCGTCATCGTAGGCGTAGCGCGAAGCCAGGTGGCGGATGGCAGCTTCGGCCTGCACGGCGACATAGCGCTCGAAATCATCGACGTCGAAGATGGCTTGCGCCGTATCCTGCACGCGCCACACGATGGCGGCGGAAATCTCGACCGGATTGCCGCGCTTGTCGTTCACCTTCAGCGTCGGCGCATTCAAGTTGCGGGCGCGCAGCGACAGCCGTTGCTTGCGGTAGAGCGGGAAGGCCCAGCGCAAGCCTTCGCTGCGGTCGGTGCCGATGTACTGGCCGAACAGGGTCAGCAGGGCGCTCTCGTTCGGCTGCAGCATGTACAGGCCGGGCGCCAGGAATACCGCCGCCAGCACGCAGATCGCCGCCAGGATTGGCTGGAAGCCGCGTATCAGCAGGAAAGCAAGAATCGCCAGCGCCACCACCACGGTCAGCGCCAGGTAGCCACTATAGGAAGAGAACGGCTTTTCGGTTCGGTTCATGATCAATCCATCGTCAGGGTTAAATCAAAGTGATATCACTTTAGTGTCACTTTTCCGGATTGTCAACTTGAAAATAAAAAAACCGCCCGGAGGCGGTTTCTTGTCGGGATGTGGCGATGATTACTCGTAATCGCTGGCGTTCAAGCCCATCACGTGGGAGAAGCCGCCGTCGACGTACATGATGTCGCCGGTGATGCCGGACGACAGGTCCGACAGCAGGAAGGCGGCGGCATTGCCGACTTCTTCGATGGTCACGTTACGGCGCAGCGGGGCGTGCGAGGAAGCGAAGCCCAGCAGCTTGCCGAAGTCCTTGATGCCGGACGCGGCCAGGGTCTTGATCGGGCCGGCGGAAATGCCGTTGGAACGGATGCCGTGCTGGCCCAGGTTTTCGGCCAGGTAGCGCACCGAAGCTTCCAGCGAGGCTTTGGCCAGGCCCATGGTGTTGTAATAGGGGATGGCGCGCACCGCACCCAGGTAGGACAGGGTCAGCACGGAGGAGCCAGGCTTCAGCAGCGGCAGGGCGGCTTTCACCATGGCCGGGAAGCTGTAGGCCGAAATGTCGTGCGCCACGCGGAAGTTTTCGCGGGTCAGGCCGTCCAGGAATTCGCCGGCGATCGCTTCGCGCGGGGCGAAGCCGATGGCGTGGACGAAGCCGTCCAGGCGGTCCCAGGATTTGGCCAGGTCGGTGAACAGGTTGGCAATCTGCTCGTCGCTGGTGACGTCGCAGTCGAATACCAGCTGGCTGCCGAATTCGGCGGCGAATTCAGTGATGCGGTCTTTGAAGCGCTCGCCAACGTAGGTGAAAGCCAGTTCGGCGCCTTCGCGGTGGGCAGCCTTGGCGATGCCGTAAGCGATGGAACGGTTGGACAGGACGCCAGTAATCAGGATTTTTTTGCCTTGCAAGAAAGCCATATCTACTCCAATGGGGTTATACCGCAAGACCGAGATTGTAAGCGCGCCACGTCCGGGACTGCAAGAAGTAGATAAGCTGACACCACTCCCGGGCGTCCCCTGCAAGTTCAGCAAGGGATGGCGCGCCCGGTAGGGTTAATTGCTGCGGCGGGACTTGGATTTGCCGGCTTCGTCACGCTTGATGCGTGCCTTGACCATGCTGACCGCCGGCTTGGAGTTGCCGCGCGACGAGGACGCCTGGCGGTAATTGCTGCGTTTCGGGGCTGCGCGCTCTGCTTCGACCGCCAGCGCGGCGTTTTCGATCACATCGGCGGAAATGTCCGTGCCGGCCGAGGCGGAAATCTTCGGCACCAGGATGGTGGAACCGGCTTTCAGCACCGACTTATGCGGGATATTGTTGGCCTGGCGGATCGCGTCCGGCGTAGTGCCGAACTTGCGCGCCAGTGAGGCGATGTTTTCGCGGGCGCTGGTGATCTTGTGCGTGGTCCAGCTCGACAAGGCGCGTGTCCAGGAAGCCAGGTTGGCGGCAAATTTTTCCGCGTTTTCGGTCGGCAGCAGGATCTTGGTCTGGGCGCCGCCGGTAATCACCGGCTTCTTGAATTGCGGATTCAGGGCCTTGAATTCGTCGACCGAGATTTCGGCCAGCTTGGCCGCCAGCGCCAGGTCGATATCGCGCGTCTTCTCGATCGCGGTGAAATACGGTTCGTTATTGATGGCCGGCAGGTGCACGCTGAATTGCGCCGGGTTGGCGACGATGTTCTTGACCGCCTGCAGCTTGGGCACGTAATTGCGCGTCTCGGCAGGCATCAGCTCGACCAGGCTTTCGAAATCGGTCGGCTTGCCTTCAGCCTGGTTGCGCTTGATGGCCTTCTGCACATTGCCTTCGCCCCAGTTATAGGCGGCCAGGGCCAGGTGCCAGTCGCCGAACATGGTGTACAGGCGCTGCAGGTAGGCCAGGGCGGCGTCGGTGGATGCCAGCACGGAGCGGCGGTCATCCTTGAAGGCGTTTTGCTTCAAGTCGTAATCGCGGCCGGTGCCCGGCACGAATTGCCACAGGCCGGCCGCATTGGCGGTGGACAGGGCTTGCGGGTTGAAGGCCGATTCGATGAAAGGCAGCAGGGCCAGTTCGGTTGGCATGCCGCGCTTTTCCAGCTCTTCCACCACGTGGAACAGGTAGAGCGAGGCGCGCGCCACGGTGCGGTCGATATAGTCCTGGCGGTCGGCGTACCACTTGACATGCTTGCCGACCAGCCCGTTGTTCACGTCGGGAATGGCATAGCCGGAGCGGATGCGGCCCCAGACGTCGGTTTCCTTGTATTCTTCGACGGCAGGCTGCAGGACCACGGATTTCGCGGGATCCGTCGCTGCCAGGGAGGTGGCTGCCGGGATCACGGCGGCTAGCGCCAGGGCGATCAGGACAGCGTGTTTGAGTCTATCTTGCATAGTGTTTCGCTGTTGTCGTCAAGAAACAAAGGACGGACTACCTAAGGCCGGAGTGTAATTAGGAAACCCTGTCGAGTCAAGGTAAAATTCGCTATGTGCCTGATTTTCTTGGAAAATTATGTCGAACAAGCTATATAATTGGTGTCTTGGATAACGATTTCTGGATGTATCAATGAGCAACACCCCCCTGGATTATGAGGCCGTCACCGCAGCCACCGAGCAATGGCTGGAGAAGGCCGTGATTGGCCTGAACCTGTGTCCGTTTGCCAAAGCGGTGCATGTGAAGAAGCAGGTGCGCTATGTGGTGTCGGAAGCGTCGACCCCGGAAGAATTGCTGGAAGACCTGGTCAAGGAGCTGGAATTCCTGGCCGGGGAAGACCCGGACAAGGTCGATACCACCTTGCTGATCCATCCGCTGGTGCTGCAGGATTTCGAGGATTACAACGAATTCCTGGACGTGGCGGATGCGGCGCTGGAAGAGCTGGAACTGGATGGGGTGTTGCAAGTGGCGAGCTTCCATCCGGAATACCAGTTCGCCGATACGGACAAGAACGATATTGCCAACTACACCAACCGCTCGCCTTATCCCACGCTGCACCTGTTGCGCGAGGAGTCGATCGACCGTGCGGTGGAGGCGTTTCCGGAAGCGTCCGAGATTTTCGACAAGAATATCGAAACCATGGAAAAGCTCGGCCATGAGGGCTGGGACAAGCTTGGTTTGCAGGTGAAATAATGGCTGAGCAGAAAGCGCCGGAACGCCCGGATACACCCTGCGTTGCGGTGTGTTCGACGACGTTCGATGAAATTTGCCGGGGATGCGGGCGGACTTACCTCGAAGTGGCGCACTGGGTGGGGATGAGCGCGGAGGAGAAGGAAGTGGTGTGGCAGCGCATCCTGGCGCAGGGGTATCCGCGCCGCAATTCCTGAAAACCGGCAAACCGGTGTCAGACCCTGGGGTCTGACACCGCACTACCGGTCTATTCTGCTTTCCAGGATCCGATAAAGTCCTTCTTCCCGATTTCCAGCCCGTTATGGCGCAAGATATCGTAAGCCGTGGTGGCATGGAAAAAGAAGTGCGGCAGCGCGTAATGCATGAGGTATTCCTGCCCCACCCACTGCTTGGTCTTCTCCCCGCTGCCGGTCGTCACCGAACGCTGTGCAGCATCCTCGATCGCCTGGCGCGGCAGTGAATCCAGGAAGGTCAGCGTGCGCTGGATGCGCAGTTTGAGTTCACCAATGGTCTTTTCGGTATCCTCGAACACTGGCACCTCCGCCCCTGCCAAGCGCGCACCGGCGCCTTTGGCAAAATCGGCAGCGATCTGGATCTGGCGGGTAAACGGCAGCATGTCCGGGAACAAGCGGGCCTGCAGCAGAGCAGTCGGTTCAATCTTTTTGTTCTCGACATACGCGTCGGTCTTGTCGAGGATGGCCAGCAGGCTGCCCAGGATTTGACGGAACACCGGAATCGATGCGGAATACATGGAAAACGACATAGGAAACTCCTCCGTATATAGAGTGGCGATGATAGCAAGTTACGTGCATAATTGCTGCTGGATAATCTTTTCCAACAGACTCGCTTGATGGCTCGGAATTTTTATAACAAACTAAGGTCCCGCCTGAGCGCACTGTATGGCTTGTCCATCTATGGCGCCTTGTTGCTGGTGGTGTTCGGCGGCCTGGTGATTCCGGCGATTATCGGCTCCTATCTGCTGATCGGCGTGCACGAGCAGCAATCGGCGCGCACCACCCTCAACGAATCGCTGCAGCGCAATGCCGACATCCTGGCCCTGGGCATGCAGGAATCCCTGTGGAATATGAATGCCGAATCGGCCCATTCGCTGGTCGAATCGGTGATGCGTGACCGCTCCGTGCTGCGGGTGCAGGTCACCGGCCAGGCCGACACCCAGTTCATGCAGGTCGAAGCGCCCAAGCGGGCCATCGGCAACGTGGTGCGCGCCGAGCGCGAGATCACGGTGCGCGGCGAAAAGATCGGCCGCATCATCGTCGAAATGGATGATGCGCGCAGCCAGCAGGAACTGCGCGAAAAGCAGCTGTCCTATGTGTTCGTGCTGGCCGCCCAGCTGACCGTGTCGCTGCTGCTGATCGTGCTGTTCCTGAACCAGCGCCTGCTGAAGCCCTTGCGCAAGCTGATGCGCTTCTCGGACCGCCTGTCGCACGGCGATTTCGAGACCCGCATGGAATTGAGCGGCAGCGACGAGCTGGGCCGCCTGGCCGGCCAGCTGGACCAGATGCGGGTGGCGATCAAGCACCTGTTCGAAGATATCGCCCAGCGCGAGGAGCGCTTCCGCACCATCGTGACCCAGGTGCCGGGCGCCGTATTCCGCTTCCGCCCGGACGGCCCGATCGATTTCGTGTCGGACGCCATCGAAGACATCTCCGGCTACTCCGCCGCGCAATTCATGCGCAGCACCACCCATGCCTGGGCCAACCTGATCTGTCCGGAAGACCGCAAGCGCCAGCGCCGCGTGGTGGTGCAGGCGATCCAGGATGGCAAGCCATACGAAATCGAATACCGCATCATCGACTCCACCGGCGCCGAACGCTGGGTGGCCGAGAATGGCCAGCCGCAAGCCGCCGAATCGGGCGGGGCGCCCTGGGTGGATGGCATCATTTCCGATATCAGCCAGCGCAAGAACAATGAAATGCGCATCGAAGCACTGCTGGCCGAGCAAAGCGCGATCCTGGATAACGTGATGTTCGGCGTGATGTTCGTGCGCCACCGCACCATCGTGTCCGTCAACCGCCGCTGCGAAGAATTGTTCGGCTACGAGCCGGGCCAGATGGTTGGCGCCTCCACCGCCATGGTCTTCCCCAGTGCCTTCGATTATGAGTCGGCCGGCGCGCGCCAGTATTCGACCCTGGGAAGCGGCGAATACTTCACCGAAGAGCGCAATTACCGCCGCAAGGACGGCTCCTTGTTCTGGTGCATGGTGTCCGGTTGTGCCATTGACCAGAACCGCCCCAACGAAGGTTCGATCTGGGTCTACGCCGACATCAGCGCCCGCAAGGAGGCCGAGGAAAAATTACGCCTGTCGGCCACCGTGCTGGAACACATCGCCGACGGCGTGATGGTGATCGACGACAAAGGCACCATCGTTGCCGTCAACCCGGCCTTTACCCAGATCACCGGCTACACCGAGGCCGAAGCGCTGGGCCGCGACCGCAGCCTGACGCGTTCCGGCCGCCACGACGAAGCCTTCCACGCCGAATTGTGGCGCGAACTGGTCGAACATGGTTACTGGCGCGGCGAGATCTGGAGCACGCGCAAGAGCGGCGAACTGTACCTGGAGTGGCTGACATTGACCGCGGTGCGCGACACGCGCGGCGCCACCACCCACTATGTGGGCGTCTTCAGCGACATCACCCTGGTCAAGGAATCGCAGGAAAAGCTCGACCACCTGGCCCACCACGACCCGCTGACGCAATTGCCGAACCGCCTGCTGTTCCATGACCGCCTGCAGCACGCCATCCAGCGCACCACGCGCGGCAACGAGCAACTGGCGCTGCTGTTCATCGACCTGGACCGCTTCAAGAACGTCAACGACACGCTCGGTCACCACATCGGCGACGAGCTGCTGAAGCAGGTGGCACATGCGCTGTCCGACAAGCTGCGCGAAGGCGATACCCTGGCGCGCCTGGGCGGCGACGAATTCATCGTGCTGCTGGAAGACGTGGAAGGACAATACGGCGCCGGCCAGGTGGCCGAAAAGCTGGTGGCGATGTTCGAGCATCCCTTCATGGTGGCCGGCCACGAACTGTTCGTGACTTGCTCGGTCGGCATTTCCGTGTTCCCGACCGATGCTGCCGACTTGAACATGCTGATCCGTAATGCCGACGTGGCCATGTACCAGGCCAAGGCGCGCGGCCGTAACGGTTACCGCTTCTACCAGCCGTCGATGACGGGCGAAGGCGTCGAGCGCCTGCGCCTGGAGACTTACCTGCGGCGCTCGATCGAAAAAGAGGAAGTCTTCCTCAACTTCCAGCCCCAAGTCGAAATCGATACCGGCAAACTGTTGGGCGTGGAAGCGCTGGTGCGCTGGAACCATCCGGAACTGGGCCTGGTGCCGCCGCACCGCTTTATCCCGCTGGCGGAAGACACGGGCTTCATCAACCAGCTGGGGCAATGGGTGCTGTATGAAGCCTGCCGCCAGATGGTGCGCTGGGAGGAGGCCGGACTGCATGTGCCGAAGATGGCCGTCAACCTGTCGGCCAAGCAGTTCGAGCGCGGCAGCATGGTCGGCACGGTGGCCGACATCCTGCGCGAAACCGGGCTGGCACCGCACCGCCTGCAGCTGGAGGTGACCGAATCGGTGATCATGAACACGGGCGATGCGCTGGCCTTCATCAACGATTTGCACGCGGTCGGCGTGTCGCTGGCGATCGACGATTTCGGCACCGGTTATTCCTCGCTGGCCTATCTCAAGCAGATGCCGGTGCAGACGCTGAAGATCGACCGCTCCTTCATCAAGGACATCTCGACCGACGTCAACGACGAGGCGATCGCCATCGCCATCATCCAGCTGGGCCGCAGCATGAACCTGTCCGTGATCGCCGAAGGGGTGGAGACGGAGCAGCAGGCGGCCTTCCTGCTGCGCCACGGCTGCAACCAGGCGCAAGGCTACTATTACAGCCGTCCGGTGATGCCGGAGGATTTGCTGCGGCGCTGGCTGCCATGAGCGAGGCCGATACGGGGACCACATGCTGAAACCGAAAAAATTCTCGCGCCGCCGCTTCCTGCTGGGCGGCCTTGCCATGGCCGGCGCGATGGTGGTGGGCTGGGGCGTGATGCCGCCGCGCCAGCGCTTGCGCGGCAAGGCGGCGCTGCCGCTGGAGAATGGCGCCGTGGCGTTGAACGGCTGGATCGCCATTGCGCCGGATGGCAGCGTGCAACTGGCCATGCCGCGCGCGGAAATGGGGCAGGGCGTGCATACCGCGCTGGCCATGCTGGTGGCGGAGGAACTGGACGTGAGCCTTGATGCGGTCAAGTTGATCCAGGCGCCGCTCGACAAGATTTACAGCAACCTGGAAGTCATCCGCGACAACTGGCATTTCCATCCCGACGACAACGGCGCCGTCAAGCGCGGGGCCTTGCGCATGCTCGAGAAAGTCGGGCGCGAACTGGGCATCGTGGTGACCGGCGGCTCGTCCAGCGTGGCCGATGCCTGGGGGTCGATGCGCGAAGCCGGCGCCACCGCGCGTGCGCTGCTGGTGGCCGAGGCGGCCCGCGAATGGAAAGTCCCGCACGAGCAGGTGCGCACGGAAAATGGCGTGCTGTATCACGATATCAGCAAGCGCCAGGCCAGTTACGGCAGTCTGGCGCAGCGTGCCGCATTGGGCCAGCCGCATGAGGTCAAGCTGAAGGACCCGCACAGTTTCCGCCTGGTCGGAACGCCTGTGCCGCGCCGCGATTCGCGCATCAAGTCCGAGGGCGCGGCCAGGTACGGCATCGATGCGCGTCCGGAAGGGATGGTCTATGCGGCGGTGCGCATGTCGCCTTACGTCGGCGGGTCGGTGCAGGGCATCAATCCGGGCGCAGTGACCGGCATGCCCGGTGTGCTCAGTGTGATCGATTTCAGCGGCGCGCTGCACGAGCGGTCGGGCGCCGGCGCGGGCGTGGCGGTGGTGGCGCGCACGTTCTGGCAGGCGCGCCAGGCGGCAGCGGCATTGCCGATACGCTGGAATGACGGCGGCAATGGCGCGCTGTCGAGCGAGCAGATCTATGCCGGCATGGCGGCCGCGCTGGCCAATGACGACGGCTTTGTCTATTACAGCAATGGCGACATGGAGAAGGGCCAGGAGGCGCTGCGCACCATCCGCTCGGAATACCGCGCACCATTCCTGGCCCACGCGACCATGGAGCCGGTCAATTGCACGGCGCAGGTGAAGGATGGCAAGGTGCGTCTCTGGCTCGGTACGCAGGCGCCCACCTTCGCCGTGCGTGCCGCTGCGCAGGTGGCCGATGTCGACGAGGGCGACGTGATCCTGCATGAGCATTTGCTGGGTGGTGGCTTTGGACGGCGGCTGGAGGCGGACATGGTGGCGCAGGCGGTCGCCATCGCGCGCCAGTGCAACGGCGCCCCGGTGCAGGTGATCTGGAGCCGCGAAGAGGATATGACGCATGACGTCTACCGCCCGGCCGCCCTGGCGCGCATGGAGGCGGGCCTGGATGGCGCCGGCAACATCGTCAGTTGGGATGCGCGCAGCGTGAGCGGGGTGCTGGTGCACCAGTACGTCGAGCGCAACCTGGGGTTGCCGGGCATGGGGCCGGAAAAGCACGCCGCGGAAGGCTTGTACGATATGCAGTACGAAATCCCGAACCAGCGTATTGCCCACGTTGCCGTGGAGAGCGCTGTGCCGATCGGGAACTGGCGTGCGGTGGGGCATTCGCACAATGCCTTCTTCAAAGAGTCGTTTATCGACGAAATGGCCAGCGCGGCGGGCAAGAACCCGGTGGAATTCCGCCGCACCATGCTGTTGAACCATCCGCGCCACCTGGCGGTGCTGAATGCCGCGGTTGCCAAGGCCGGCAAGGCGCCGCAAGGGCGCGCGCACGGCGTGGCGCTGCACCAGTCTTACGGTACCATCGTCGCCCAGGTGGCGGAAGTTTCGGTCGAGGGCAAGCAGATCCGCGTGCACCGCGTGGTTTGCGCCATCGATTGCGGGCTGGTGGTGAACCCGAACCTGGTGGCGCAGCAGGTGGAGTCGGGCGTGGTGTTCGGCCTGTCGGCAGCCCTGGATGGGGAGATCACCATCAAGGATGGCAAGGTGGTGCAGACCAATTTCCACGATTTCCTGGTGCCGCGCATGAATGCGGTACCGCAGGTTGAAACCATCATCACGCTCAGCACCGAGCGGCCGACCGGCGTCGGCGAGCCGCCTACGCCGCCGGTCGCGCCGGCGGTGGCCAATGCGGTGTTCGCGCTGACCGGGCAGCGCCTGCGATCGTTGCCCTTACGCCTGGCCTAACAGGACGCGCAGGTTGCACTCCTGCTGCCATTGGCGGCGTTCCGGTGTGGACGCGGCCTGGCGCGCCAGTTCTTCGTCGGACAGTCCGGCCTGGGCTTCGATCAGGCGGTTGGCCACGTTGGCGTCGGGCAGCATGGTGCCGAAGAAGGCCACATGCTCGTGGCGCTGGATCAGCAAGGTGGGGAAATTCTCGACGTCCAGGTCGCCCACCAGGTCGGCATGGTCCTCGATGTCGACCCACAGGAAGTATTTGTCCGGGTGGCGCGCGGCCAGTTCCTCGAATACCGCGCGGTAAGAGGCGCAGGTGCCGCACCAGGCGGCGCACAGGCAGGCCACCACCAGGTGGTCCTGAGCCAGCGCGGCGGCCACTTCGGCGCGGTTGTCGGCATGTAGGGTAGTGCTGTGCATGGGGTGCTATTGTACATGCCCGCAGGGTAAAATACCGGCCATGGCTACCATTCTTGCAATCGAAACATCCTCCGAAATGGCGTCCTGCGCCTTGCTGCGCGGGGAGCTCGTGACTTTCCGCGAATCGTCCGGCGTCCGCACCCATTCCCAGGCCGTGCTGCCGATGATCCAGGAATTGCTGGCGGAGGCGGGCATTGCCCTGCGCGATTGCGACGCCATTGCCTACGGCGCCGGTCCAGGTTCGTTCACCGGCGTGCGCACCGCCTGCGGCATCGCGCAGGGGCTGGGTTTCGGCGCCGGCTTGCCGCTGCTGCCGATCGTGACGCTCGATGCGATGGCGCTGGCCTGCCGCGAACGGCACGGCTCCGGCGATGTGCTCACCGTCCTCGATGCCCGCATGAATGAAGTCTATTGGGCGCAGTACCGCTTCGAAGGCGGCCAGCCGGCTGCCGTGCTGCCGCCGGCGCTGTGCGCGCCCGGTGATGTGGCGCCTGCCGGTCCGGCGCGCGCCTGCGGTAACGGTTTTGCCGCCTATCCCGAGGCATTTGCCGGCAAAGCCTTTGCGGACGGTGCCGACGGCGCCATCATGCCGCATGCCGTGCAGGTGGCGCAGCTGGGCCGCGCCGCCTTCGCCGCGGGCCACGCCGTGCCTGCCGCGCAGGCGCAGCCGCTCTACCTGCGCAACAAGGTCGCCTATACCAAGGCCGAACGCGAAGAAATGAAGGCGTCGCAGGCATGAGGCAGCAGGCATGGGATCTGGCGCGGCTGATCTACGAGCCGATGCAGGAAAGCGACCTCGATGAGGTGGTGGCGGTGGAACAGGAGGTGTATCCATATCCCTGGAGCCGCGCCAATTTTTCCGATTCGCTGGCGCAGGGCTACCACGCCTGGGTGCTGCGCGCCCAGGACGGCGCATTGATGGGGTATTTCCTGGTGATGGGGATCGTCGACGAGGCGCATTTGCTGAACGTCGCCGTGGCGCGGCCATGGCAGGGCAAGGGAGTAGGGCGCCTGCTGGTGAACCAGGCTGTCGCCTTGTCGCGCGGGCTGGGCATGGAATCGATCCTGCTGGAAGTGCGGCCGTCGAACAGCCGTGCACTGGAGATTTACCAACGCTATGGATTTGCTGAAATCGGCCGCCGCAAGGGGTATTATCCGGCCGCCAATTCAACCCGTGAGGACGCAATCGTGATGCGGTTTGGCTTATGAACGATCGTCGTAACGCAGTGTTCCTGGAAGAGATGGGCGTCGGGCCGCAGTGGTGCCTGCGCCATCGCACGGGGGCGGTTGCGCCCGACATTGAGGCAACGGAAGCAGCAGTGCTGGCGCCCGTCGCGGCCACCGCCCCGCACGCGGCCACCGCTGCCGCGCCGCACGCAGCGGCGGCCTCCGTGCCGATGCCGGCGTCCACCGCGATGCCGGCCTCCACGTCCCATGCGCCGCTCGCAGCTTCGGCCGCCGCGGCGATGCCTGCGTCCGCGCCACAAGCGGCACATACGCCGCAGCCGCCCGATGCACCGGCGGAACTCGGCGGCATGCCGGCCGCACCAGGCCCGCGCGCCACGCCTGCGCCGGCAGCCGCAGCGGCCGCCGCGCCGGCCACTCCGGCCCGCGCGCCGGGCGCGCCAAGCATCGCCTCGACCGGTGAGGATATGTCCTGGTTTGACGACGCCCCCACGCCCGAATACAAACCGCAGCGCAAGAAAACTGCGGCGGAGCCGGAGCGGACCCCCGCGGTCCAGCCCCAGCGCGCCGCGCCTGCCGCACCGCCCGCCCGTCCAGCGCGCGCCGCGAGCGCACCACCGCCAGCGATGGCGGACGGAGCGCCCGATTACGACGACATGGGCATGGACCAGCCGCCAGCCTGGTTCGACGACGATCTGCCAGCCGCAGCGCCGGCCGCGCGCGGCACCGACCCCGCCCCCGGCCGCGCAACGGACGAAGAGATCGCAGCGATGGACTGGCCAGCCCTGCAAGCGGCAATCGGCGCCTGCGCCCGCTGCGCGCGCTGCGCAACCCGCCGGCAAGCCGTGCCCGGCCGCGGCGACGAACAAGCCACCTGGCTCGCCCTCGACACCGCGCCTGGCCAGGCTGAAGACAGCGAAGGCTACCAGTTCGCCGGCGACCCCGGCTACCTGCTGGACAATATGCTGAAAGCGGTCGGGCAGACGACGGAACAAGGCGCTTATCTCACCAGCCTGGTGAAATGCCACGCCCCGCACGCGCCCGATGCGGAAGAACTGCAAGCCTGCCGCCCATACCTGGAGCGGGAGCTGGCGCTGACGCAAGCAAAAGTCATCGTCACCTTCGGCCACAGCGCCGGCAAAGGGCTGCTGGGCGCCGCCGCGCGAGGCCGCATCATGCTGCACGGCAGCGTGCCGGTGGTGGCCACCTATCACCCGGCCGACCTGCTGAAAAAGCCGGAAGAAAAAGCCAAGGCATGGCAGGACTTGTGCCTTGCCAAAGCCGCCCATGCCGGCCGACGCTGAGACCTTCCACCGCAAGTGGGGCCACCTTACCCGGCCCCACGTCCGGGCACTGGCCTGGCTGCTCGACTCGCCCGACCTGCTCGATCCGGCCAGCCCGCACTGGCAGGGCAGGATCGCCACGCTGGG
>CAMLRG010000142.1 GCA_946482335.1 uncultured Duganella sp.
AAAGTTTGCATCAGCGGCCGCACCAGCAGCGGCCGGATGGCCTGCTTCTGCTGGTCGCTCATGCCGACCAGCATTTGCTCGTCCACATAGCGCAGGGCGTCGGCCAGTTCGGAGCCGCTGCCATCGAGCGTCTGTTGCATCAGCTGCTTGGCGCCGGGCCCGGGATCGCCCTGGTTGCGGATCTGGTTGAAGCGGGCGCGCAGTTTGCCCAGGCTATCCATGTAGCCGCGCATCAGCGACGCGTCCTTGTCCTTGGCCACCACCAGCTGGGCCACGCCCGCGAACTCGCGGCCGACAGGGCCCAGCGGCAGCGGCGCGCCAGGCGGTGCGTTGGCCGGCAGCGTGACGTTCACCTGCGACGGTTTCTGGCGCAGGATGGTTTCGCGGAACCAGTCGCCCACGCTGCGCGAGGCGCGCTGCAGGCCTGCATCGAGCAGGGAAGGGTTGTCCCACGACGTTTCCTGGTACACCGTGTTCACCAGCTTGGAGATCGGCGAAGCTTGCGGATCGCCGAGGCGGTTCATGGCGCCCGCTGCCGCTTCGAAGCCGCTCAACTCCCTGATGGCGACGCCCTGCAGGAATTTCTGCCATTCCTTGGCGTAGTCGTTCTTGTAGGACTCGACCAGGGCTTTCTGGATCTGTTCGGGGCTGCCTTCCAGCGTCAGGTCGTCGCGGCTGGCTGTCTTCAGCACCCAGTCCGCGCTTTGCAGCTCGCGGTTGGCGGCTTCCTTGAAGGCGTCACGCACATAGCCCTCCCATGCGGCGCGGGTGAAGGCGCCGGAAATCGAATAGCTTCCCAGCACCAGTTCGCGGTCCTGTTCGCCGACGATTCGCGCCACCGTCATGGCGGGGTAGCGGGTCGCTGCGCGTGCCTTCACGTCGGCGTACACACGCTCGCGTGCGGGCATGCCGCGCACCACGCCGCGCAGGGTGTTGCGCGACTGGTCGACCAGTGCCAGGCGGTTCTCCACCTGCGGCCAGGATGGGTCGTTGATTTCCGCCAGGTAGAAAGCGATCAGGCGTTCGGCGCTGCGGATCATCTGCTCGCGCGGCATGCTGCCCCGGTTCGCTTCCAGCCAGACGCGCCAGAAGCGGGTCAGCTGGTCGTTCAGGTGGCTCGCTTCCGCGCGCGATTTATCGCCCAGCATCAGGTAGGTTTTCAACGCGTTGTAGGCGTCTTCCACGTTTTCCGGCGAGGCGTCCTTGAACTGCTGCGTGCCCCCGGCCTGCGCTACGGCCGGTGCAGGTGCAGCGGTGCCCGGGGCGCCGGGCGCCGCGCTGGCAGCCGCCGTGCGTACCAATGGCTGCAAGCGGTCGGCATTCGCGTTGACTTCGCCCAGGAAGCTTTCCAGCGACTGGCCGACGGGTTTCAGCATGACTTCACGCACGCCGGCGAAATATTCCTCGCGCAGTTTTCGCTCAAGCAGCTCGCCCTGGTACAAGCCCAGGCTGACCGACAGTGGGCGGTCGTCGCGGAAGCGCGCCAGTTGTTCGATACGGTCCTGCAGGATCTCCAGCGCTTCCAGGCGCGCGGCTAGCTCGGGGCGCTGCTTCTGCAGTTTGACCACCTTGTCCAGGTCCGCCTGCACATTGGCGACCAGTTGGCGGTTGCCCATATAGGACCAGCTCCAGCCGCCCAGCAGCAGACCGCTGAGCGCGACGGCGCCGAAGAAGGCCGCGTAGCGCATGCGGATCTTGGCCGGGCTGGCATACTGGGCGACCAGGTTCTTGTCGGCGAAGATCACGTTGCGGAACAGCTTGAGCAGGAAATAGCCGTGCTGCTGGTCGCTGTCCTGATGTTCCTGCCGCTGCAGGCTCAGGTCAAAGCGCTGCGCAACGCGGTGCGAGGTGGCCGACACGCCTTCGCCCTCCTGCAGTGCGCTGGTGAAGTAGAAGCCGCGGAACACCGGCTTGAACTGGAACGGGTTCTCTTCGAACAGCGTTGCGATGAAGGTTCGCAGCGGCGCCTTGATGGAGTTGAACTCCAGCGGGAAGGTGAACACGCCGGAAGGCAAGCGCTCGCGCCATTGCAGGGCCATATTGGCCAGGCTCATTTCTTTCAAGCCTTCGTACAGTTCCTCGAAGCGTGCGTCGAATTGCTGCAGCAATTCTTCGTTCGGCTGGTTCTTGCGGTAGGGCAGGGTGGCGCCCCAGACGCGGTCGCGCTCTCCGATTTCGGCATCATGGAAGAAGTCGCTGAACCCGTTGATCAGGTCCGCCTTGGTGAAGATGATATAGACCGGGGCATGCACTTCCAGCTTCTCGGTCAGCTCCTGCACGCGCTGGCGCAGGTTCTTGGCCAATTCGATGGCGAACTCCGGACGCTTGCCGGTCAGTTCCGCAATGCTGACCGCCATGATGATGCCGTTGATCGGGGCTTTCTTGCGGTATTTCTTCAGCAGGCCGAGGAAGCCGAACCACTCGGCACGGTCCTCGTCATTGACCGCGTAGCGGCCGGCGGTATCGAGCAGGATGCCGTCCGTGGTGAAGAACCAGTCGCAGTTGCGGGTACCGCCCACGCCTTGCACGATGCGGCTGCCGGCCAGCGGAAATTGCAGGCCGGAGTTGGCGATCGCCGTGCTCTTGCCGGCCGCCGGGTTCCCGATGATCATGTACCAGGGCAGTTCGTACAGCGCCGCACTGCCGGAGCGCAGCCCCAGTTTCGAGGTCTTGATGGTCTGGATGGCTTCCAGCATGCGCTTGCGCAGGGCTTCCGTTTCATGGCGCGGCGCGGCTTCGGCCTTGGCGGGCGCCGCCACGGCTTGCTGCTCCAGCATATTGCCCAACTGGCCGGCGGCGCGGCGTGCGCGGTAGCGGCGCCACAGCCAGACCATTGCGCCAAGCAGCAGCGCGCCGCCCAGCACAATGAAGGCCAGGGTGTAAGGCAATTCCAGCAGCACGGCCACCACCAGCAGGAAGGCCGCGAAGGCGATCCAGCCATACATCAGGAAGGCGGTGCGCGAAGTCAGGATGTCCCGGATTCTGTGCATCATTTCTCTACTCTTGCAAGGTTAGCTAAGGGATGGCGCTTTGCTGCCCGGGGCCGGGATAGGGCCGACCAGCAAGGCGAAACGTTGGGTTGGTTCGATGTTCGACAGGGCCAGCGCGAAGCCGGCGCTTTCGCTGGCTTGTGCATGGGCCAGGCCGATTGCAGCGATGGCGCCGACAGCGCCGGTGTATCCGCAGGCCGCGCCGATGCAGGCCAGCGCGGTGTCGGCATCAAGCGCGGGGGCAGCGGTGCCGATGCACTGCATCAGGTCAGCCATGTGCGCGCCGCGGTGGTCGGTGTCGGCGGCGACATAGCCAGGTTCCACGCCATCGGTCAGTGCCAGTGCTTCCTGCGCCAGTTCGGCAAGCGCAGGCTTGTCGCCTTCGGCGCCGGCTTGCAGGGCGAGCAGGCGCAATGCGTCGTGCGCGTCATCTGCTGGAAGCAGCAGGATGCCGGCCGCACCCTCTGCGGGCATGCGGCCATCCGGGTTGCGCGGTCCGTACAGTTTGCCGTTGATCGCCAGGCGCTCAACGGCCTCGGTATCGATGGATGAATCACAAGCGAGCAGCATGGTCATGGATGGTTGCGCAGCCACGGCGCGCAGCGCAGCGAGGGGCGATGGCGTGACCGCGCCGGTGGCGGCATGCTCCGCCAGGCACTCCTGCGGCCAGCCCGCATCGGCGGCGCAGTGCAGGAGCCAGCGCCTTGCCGTTTCCTGCAGTGGCGCCGGCCAGTCAGCAGGGAAGAGCGGCAGCAGCCGCAGCACGCTGTCGCTGCCATATGCCTTGGCGCGTGCGGCCAGGCGCGCCGCGACGTCCCCGCCCAGCGCCATCGCGCGCAAATGCTGCGGCCCGGGCTTGCGTCCGGCCGGCTGCTGTGCCGCCAGCCATTGCTCTAGCGGCGCGGTGTCCAGGCCGGGCACGCGTCCGGCGAGCAAAGGGAAGCCTTGCAGGTCCGTGAGCTCGGGATCGAGGTCGAGGCTCGCCGCCCCGTCCGCGATGGCGGCGGCAAGCTCGCTGGGCGAATCGCCGTGCACCAGGCGCAAGGCGGCGCCGCCGATGCCGAGCGCCGGCCAGGCCGCCGCCGTGCCGCCGGTCCCGCCAGCGCTGCCAGTGCCGCCAACGTCTCCACTGCCGGAGGCGCCGCCCGCGCCGATGGCGCCGGAACTGCCGCCTGCTCCCGCCTGGGCGTCCGTGCCGGCCAGCGGCGTCGACGCCGCGCGGGCAGCGGGGTTGGCCGCCGCCGTGGCGAAGGATTTGTTGGCAAGCCAGACCGCGGTGAGCAGCGACATCGGCATGACCAGCATGGCCAAAGCCAGGTCGCCCGTATCGGGCATGCGCGTAGTGCTGCGCCAATACCAGACGGCGCCGGCCCAGCAAATGCCGAATACCCCGATCACCAGCAAGCTGCGTTTCAACCAGTTCTGCATGAAGCCTCGTGCTCCTATTTCTTCCTTACCCCGTCCACCCGCAACTCGGTGTGGCCGAAATCCATCATCTTCCAGCGGCCGCCCCAGGTCAGGCCCAGGCTCTCAGCCACTTCCCCGAACAGCTGGTAGCCGCGCATCGCCCACGGGTCACGCTCCGAGATCACCAGCTTGCCGTCGCGCAGGAAAGCGCAATCGGCGGCCAGCCCGTACTGGTGCCAGCTCTGGAAGGCAGCCGCATTGGTCACGCTGCTGCCCTGCGCCGCCAGCGCATCCTGGCGTTCGGGACTGCGGTAGCCTTCCAGCAGCGCCATGTCGTAGCCGTGGCGTTCCTTCATGATGCGGAACGCCTGCAGCAAGCGTTGCGCGTAATCCTTTTCCAGCAGCGTCCAGTCGCGGCTGGCCGAGACCAGGCCGGGACGCACGGTTTCCACTTCCGGCGTCATGAAGAGCATGGGCGGCAGGGGAGGCGGGGGCACCAGCTGCTCCCCTTGCAGCAGCGCGGCCACTTGCTGGTTGGCCTCGCGCACCGGCATATCGAAGCCGCCGACCATGGTGCGGCTGCTCGACATCCACGCCACCACCGCCGGCAGCACCATGATCACAACGGCTGCCAGAACCGTCCAAAGGTGTTCGCGCAGGAAGTTGCCACCCTGGCGCACCGCCATTGCCGACTCGGTTCCCAGCGACTCGGCCTGTTCGCCGCTGCGGCGGGCAAATTCCTGCATGCGCCGCTGCAAACGGCTGCCCGCCAGCTCCAGGCGGCGCGCGACATACGCCCTCCCGGCGGGAAACAGGACCATCCAGCTCAACGCGCAAGCCAGCAGGAAATAGAGCAGGAGAGCAAGGAAAACCACATTGACCTCTGGAATTGAAATTACTAATTTGATAACAATGAAGGCGCGTGTCGTCTTAGCAATTAATTATTGCGGGAAAGTATATCTTGAACTTCTGATAAGCCGCGTTCGCTTGGATTTCAATCGTGCGGCCCGCTGTTAAAGGGTTTCCGCTGAACAGTGCGCGGCCTTTCGCACGAATAAAGTAAAGTATTGACAACCTTTATCAGGAGTAATCCATTGTCCTCAAGCAACGAAACCCGGAAGCCGGCAGGCCGGCCCAGCTTGCTTTCGACCGAGCAGCAAAATGCTCTTGAGAAACACCAACCGCAGGCTGCCGTGGCCGCGCCCCAAACGGCTGCCGCGCCACGCCGCAAGCATGTGTGGGCCGTGGCTGCGCTGTGTGTGTTCGCCATCGCCGCAGCTTTCGCCGTAGTGCAGTTCGGCGAAGCGGAACAAGGGGCCGTCACCGTGGCCACGGCTCCGCCTTCATCGGCCTCCCTAACGGCTGCGCCGGCCGCCCCAGTGCCAGCAGCCGATCCGGCGCCGGCCGCAGCCAGCCCGCCGCCAAGCGCGGTGGCGGACAACGCAGCCCTTCCCGCCGCTGCGGCACCAGCTGTCGCCGCCATCGTCGACGAAGCGCCGCCACCGGCCAATGCCAAGCCGACGGAATCGCTCGCGCAAATGCTGGAAAGCGGTGTTCCCCCCGCCGCCAAGCGCCCCGCGCCGCAGGTCGTGCGCAAGCCTGTGAAACCGAAGCCGGCCAGCCCGCCCGACCGGGCGATCGCCGCCGCGCCGGAACTGGATAACGACGTCGAGCTGCTGGCAGCCCTGGTAGCGCACGCCAAATACGATACGTCCGCCAATGCGCGCCTGCCATTGCCGAAAGCGCTCGAACAATGCAAGAAGCAGGGCAAGCAGGACGCCGCACGCTGCCGGATCCGTGTCTGCGAAGGCCGCTGGAAGAAAAACGAATGCCGCGCTTACAGCCGCAGCAAACTCGAAAGGGTGGCGTCCGGATCATGAGCCAGCAGATCGTGCAGCAAATCCATGCGGCGCTGGCGCGCTTTGCCAGCGACAGCCGGCTTTACGAATTGACGCTCGAGCAGGAAGACGGCCTGGGTTCCGGCGGCCTGCTGGTGGAAGCCTTCCTGGCCGACGACTGCCTGCAGGAAGTTGGCGCGCGCGACGTGATCGCTCTCTCCACCAGTGCGCACATCGGCATTGGCCGATTGCTGGGCCAACGCGCCACCTTGCACGCCAGCCTCGCCGACGGCAGCCGCACCAGGTTCCACGGCTTCGTCAGCCACGCTGCAATGCTCGGCAGCGAAGGCGGCCTGGCACGCTACCGTCTGCGCATGGCTCCGTGGCTTTGGCTGCTCACGCAAAGCCGCAACAGCCGCGTATGGCAGGATGCCAGCGTCGCCGATATCGCCGAATCCATTTTCCAGCAGTACGCGCCGCACGCCCGCTGGCGCTGGAGTAAAGGCATGGCGGACAGCCCGCAGCGCAGCTATTGCTGCCAGTACCGCGAATCCGATTACGACTTCGTCCGCCGCCTGTTGACGGAAGAGGGCATCGCCTGGCGCTTCGAAGACACGGAAGATGGGCAGGAACTGGTGCTGTTCGACGACAGCAGCCAGCAAGCCGCGCTGCCTGAAGACGCCAGCAGCGCCGCCGGCGCAGGCTTGCGTTATCACGCCGCGCGCGCCGGCGAAACAAGCGACACCGTCCAGTCGCTGCGCCACCAGCGTGCATTAGCGGTCGGGTCTACGGCAGTCCTGAGCTACGACTACAAGGCAAAGCGCACCGTAAGCGCCAGCATCCCTGTGCGGGCTGGCAGCTATGGCAAGAGCGCTCCAATGCTGGAAAGCTGCGATTACGCCGGCCAGTACTTTTACCCCAACGGCAGCGAGGCGGAACGCTACGCGACACTGCAGATGCAAGCCCACGAAGCGCGCGCCAACCAATGGCAGGCCCGCTCCACGGTGCGCACACTGCGCGCCGGAACCCGCTTCACGCTGGCACAAGGGCCGCTCGACGAAGGTGGAGGCGAATATGCCGTGCTGCGCGTGTGCAGCGTTGGCGTGAACAACCTGCCGGGCCAGGTACAGCACGGCCTGGCCGAACTGTTTGGGCCGGTCCCGGAGCTGCTGGAACAACTCGCTGCGCCGCTGGACGGCTTGCCGGAAGACTTCCCGGCCGTGCTGGCGCAAGCGCGCAGCAGTGGCTACGCCAATAGCTTCGAAGCACTGCCCGCCGACATGCCGTGGCGCCCGGTGCATGCCGGCGGCATCGCCCGCCAGCACCCGCGCCCGACGGCGCATGGCTGCCAGAGTGCCATCGTGGTCGGTGGCGACAACGGCGGCGGCCCTGGCGGACCTGGTGCCGGCGAAATCCATTGCGATGCGCTGGGCCGCGTGCGCATCCGTTTCCATTGGCAGGACAACGCCGATGCCACGTGCTGGGTGCGCGTGGCCCAGCGCTCCGCAGGCGGCGGCATGGGCAGCCAATTCCTGCCGCGCATAGGCCAGGAAGTGCTGGTGCAGTTCATCGAAAACGATATTGACCGCCCGATCATCGTCGGCGCCCTGTATAACGGGCAGGGCGAAGGCGGCACCATGCCGACGCCGGGCGGCCAGGCCGCACAAGCCATGGACGGCCTGTTCGCGCCCGCCCACGACCACGGACCCAGCGCACAAGGCAACCTGGCCGGCGGCCACAGCCCCGTATGGCATGGCGCGGCCGCAGCCAGCGGCGACCACCGCAATACGGCGGCGCAATGGGGCGTAAGGAGCAAGGAATTCGGCGGTGGCGGCTACAACCAGCTGCTGTTCGACGACACCGACAGCCAGGGCCGCATCCAACTGCGCACCACCCAGTCGGCGACGGAACTGAACCTCGGGCACCTGCTGCACGGTGCCGACAACTTCCGCGGCAGCCTGCGCGGGCAGGGTGCGGAACTGCGCAGCGATGCATACGGCGCCGTGCGCGGTGGCTCCGGCTTGCTGGTCAGCACGTACAAGCTGGCGCACAGCGCCAGTCAACGCGAGCCGGCGGGCGACAATACCGCCGGCATCGCCATGCTCAAGCAGGCCGTCGCACTGGCCGACACTTTCAATGACAGCGCCCTCAGACACGGAACCGTACCACTGGCAGCCCACGTTGGAGCGCCCGAAGGGAAAGGCAGCCGGCTGTCCGCGCAGGAGGCGCCGCTGCGTGCCCTGCAGACCGCTGTATCCGGCATGGTGGATAGCGCTGGCTTCAGCAAAGCCCGCGACGCGGCCGGCAAGCGGACGACGGCAACCGGGGCGGACAAGCTGCCGCACAGTGCCGATCCGGTGGTCGCCATTTCGGCAAAAGAAGGGTTGGCGCTGAGCGCTGCGCGCGACCTGCAATTCGCCAATGGCGAAGTCGCCGCCTTCAGCAGCGGCAAGGACACCCAGCTCTCGAGTGGCGCGCAGATGCGCATCCACAGCAACCAGGCGATCGGAATGCTGGGCGGAGCGGTCGGGCCGGGCGAACAAGGGCTCGGCATACAGCTGGTTGCCGCGCGCGACAATCTGGTCTCCCAGGCGCAAGCAGGGGAAATGAAGGTGCAGGCGCGCGACGACGTCAACATCAAGAGTTCCAACGCCCATATCGACTGGGCTTCGGCGAAGAAGATCTCGCTCTCGACTGCCGGCGGCGCCAACATCACTATCGATGGCGGCAACATCACCGTCCAGTGCCCGGGAAAGCTCCAGATCAAAGCCGGCAAGAAGAACTTTACCGGCGCGGCGGAACGCCACTACTCCCTGCCGGTGATGCCGGTGACCGTGCCCGCCGTTGTCGTAGGCCGAAAGCTGGAAAGCACCTTCGCGCTCGACCAACTGGCCACCCTGGCGCAGAACTCGTCCAAGGTGGAGTTCGTGTTCATGATGGTGCCAATATTCGGCTATGACCTTCCCGCCAAGTCCTATATCAAACTATATGACGCCTTGCGCAGCGGTTCGGTCAAGAACCCGGACATCAAACTGATGGATGGCTGCCATTACCCGGCCGAATTCGATAACGAAACACGCAAGATCCACGTGCACAAGGCCGCAGCCGAACGCGCTGCAAAAAGCCGCGGTGATTCCTGGGAGCTGGTCGCGGCATTGCTGCATGAATTTGGCCACTATATCGACCTTATCCTGCGCAAGGACTTCACACCGAAGGACGAGGTAACGGCCGACGCTGGAGGCGAAGAGGGCGCACGGTTTGCTTACCAGGTGGCGTTCTATGACTTCACCGGCAGCAGCGAAACAGCGTATGCCGACTACTCGGGCCCCGGCTACAGCGGCCCACTGAAAGCCAACTACGCAGTTGTGCGTGCCGAGATCCTGAAGCGGCAGGGCAAGGACGCGCAGTCCAGGGAAGGGAAGGAAGGCAGTACGGAGCAATTCGGCGCTGGCATGGGCGAGCACCACAAGGAACACCCCAGCAGTTCCTTTGGACACCAGTCGATTGAATCAGTTCTGGAGCGTGCTGGATTCAACGAAAATTTACGTAAGCGCATTTACTTCGGGAATTGGCTCCGCGACTTTTCACAAATGGTTGATCCGGCAATCGTGCGAAAGCCCGGGGCGCCGAAAAGCTTTCCAGAGAAGATCTCGCGTGCCCACCTCACGAGATTGGTGGATGTACTTGCTGAGAGCGAATTTGTGGACCGGCCTGCGGAAAAGGCCATATATACGGTTACTGAGCGCAATCTCGGAGTATATCGACCAGTTGAGCATATTGATAATCCCACAAGCCACTCCCAGAACGCCCCTAATCCCAAGGATATTGATCCCGACTTTCAATCGCCTCCAACCAAGCAGGACGTAGCGATTGATCCCGTGAAATCAATGAAGCACTACATTGCCGCATCACGTACTTACATGTGCGAACAACTGGAAAAAGCTGTCGCAGCGGGGCCGAGCAATCAGGGATGTATTCACTTTGGCGCCGCCCTTCATGTTCTGGAAGACTATTTCGCGCACAGTAACTTCATCGAGCTAAGTCTTCGAAAGGTAGGATTCAAGGACGTGCTGCCCTGGACGTCTCCGGCGGCAGGAAAACATGCCTATCCGGTCGTTACAGGTATGTTCGATAAGGATGATGTTATCGCGAGCACTGCCGGGTTGATTGCGGAAACGCTATTTAAGGTTCAGTGGGAATTCAAGGCGAGCAAGCCCTACGAACGGACCAAGGCGGACAAGATCATTCTAATCCTATTAGAAGAGCACAGAGACCGCCGAATGTTGGAAGGGTATAAGGCCTATCTTGCCGCGCGAGACAAATGGGCGTCGATTCCTGGGCATCAATATGCGGAAGGAGCTTTGCATTACACTTTGGGTATGGTCGGGAACGTGTTCAACTGGGTATACTCGACCTTGATAGTCCTTATAGGCAACAGTATCGACGAAGAGCAGGTAGTGCGCATGGGAGATCCGAACAAGAACGGCTCCACTGATCCGACACATTCGCAGCTGGCTAAAGACCACGACAATCACCCGTTCCATATATTGGCTGCTCATTTGGCGCGCCATGCGGTACTTGAAGTTGGGAGGTCAATGGCACAACAATGGTTTGGTACGCCAAATTTAGGATCGATATCTTCGCCTTCAGCAGTTGCTGCTGCTTTCTTATGCCATCCTGAAGAATGTACTTGGCAGGATTCGATTGTACGGTCGTGGGGGACTGCAAACCCCAAGGCGGTTGCGCGCGGAGCGTCGGCTACAGAATGGGAAGCACTTGAGAAGGCGCATAAGAAGGAAGTAATGGATCAAATCGAGCGAATGAGCAGTGCAAGTAAGCGCAGTTGGAAGTACGTCAATAAATATTATGAAGATCTGTTCGGGTCCAAGGAAACCGTAAAATGAAGAGATTGGGTTTTTTTGCAGCGGCTTTACTGATAGCGATCTGTGCACAGGGGCGCGTCAGCACGCCAGAGATCGTCCTGCGCGATGATGAATTGATCTTTAATGGCAGCGCGCTCAGAATCGGACAGGGGCTTGAGGAGTGGGATCGCGTATTGCCAGGCAATCGGCGTTGTGAAGGAGGTCAGGTTGTACGGGCATGCGTTTGGGACTCGATAGGTTTCCGCGTGACCATGCAAGTTGAGAATCCCGTAAAAATTGCCTCGGTAAGAATCTATCTGGTTCTGCCGAATCCTGACGGTTATACAGTTATCTTACCTAATCAAGCATTCGGTGGTAGCGTGGAATTGGATGGATTTAACGTTACCTCGAAGACGCGTTTCTCGGATGTACAGAAAGGCGTGCGCAGAGATCGGAATATTCGTTGCGGGCTTCGTGAGTGTGTTTCACCGCACGGCGCCCTGGGCAAGGACACGTCGATCTATTTTGGTCTATCCAAACACAACGAGCATGGCGCGATTACTGCGATCGAGCTGGGTGGCGACGTACTTTAGGCGAAGCCTGGTACGAAGTGCCGTCATTGCATCGCTTGTTATGATGGCCCTGCCAGGAACTGCCCAAGTTACTAGCGATTCGTTGCTCGTTCGGGTCAACGATGCGATGAGCAAAGCTGCAGCTGCGTCCGGCATCGTCAAGGAGTATGGCGAACCTCGTCGAGTTCTGAAAGGCGCTAAGCCAGAACTCGTGCTGCGAGATGATCAGCTAATTTTCAATGGTATGCCGCTGCGCCTCGGCCAGGCGCTCGAGAAATGGGACACGGTATTGCCAGGAACAAGGCGTTGTCAAGGTGAGAAGATAATTGATGGTTGTGTGTGGGACGATGCTGGAATTCTCGTCGTCATGCAAAATACTGATCCGACTAAGATCGGGTCAGTGAAGATTTACCTGAAATTGCCGGATGAGGAAGAGCGAGAGCCACTTCAGCCGACACATGCATTTAACGGATACCTGGAGTTGGATGGATATGGTATGGACACGGAAACGCAGTTTTGGGAAGTCAGGAAGAGCGTGCGCAAGGAACGCAATATTCGCTGCGGATTACGGGACTGCGCCGCACCCCACGGTGCCCTTGGAAAAACTACGGCCATCTACTTCATGCTTTCCAAGCCCAATGAAAATGGCACGCTCCGAGCGGTCGAACTTGGTGGCGGAATACTCTAACGCTGGGGTGTTGAAATGCTTAAGGTAGGACTGGTTGCTGCGCTCTCGCTATTGACAATTGAGCACGGAGCCGAGGGTAGTCCAGCGAGGTGCCAAACCTGAAGTGGTCCTGCGCCAGGATCAATTGACGTACAACGGAAAACAGCTGAAGCTAGGCCAATCGGTCGAAGCTTGGGACCAGGTCCTGAGCGGGCAGCGCCGCTGCGAAGAAGGCGAGCGTCCAGCGAGTTGCGTCTGGGACGAGCTTGGACTGCAGGCGGTTCTGGATTTCAAGCGTCCTGGCAAGGTAAAGGCGTTCTACGTGTTCCTTCGATTGCCGGAAATGACGCTGGACACGTCATTCCAGCCCCGTAAGCCTTTCAGCGGGTAGCTCGAACTGGACGGATTCGGCATCGATGGCCAGACAGCCTTCTGGGAAGTCCGAAAAGCCTCCGACCCCAAGCGAAACCTCCGCTGTGGCTTGCGCGACTGCGCACAGCCGAAGGGCGCTTTCGGAAAGGGCGTTGGCATCTACTTCGACCTTTCGACAGCCGATGAAACTGGCAAGGTCAGCGCCCTGCAGTTGGACACCTACTGAATCGATGCCGGCACCGGTAATCAGACCAGCCCTTTGTTATGCGGCCCTGCTTCTTCTTGGGCTGCATGGGCCCACATACGGTGTGGCGCCAGCTATCGTATTGCGCGACGATGAGTTGGTCTTTGGAGGCAAAGCGCTTGGAATCGGCCAGCAATTCAAGGATTGGGAGCGTGTCCTGCCCGCCAATCGGCGTTGTGAAGGCGCTCCGATCATACGTGCATGCGTTTGGGACTCGATCGGACTTCGGGTAACGATGCAAGTCGAGGCTCCAACCAGGGTTGCGTCGGCCAGGATATACCTCGTGCTGCCCGATCCGAAAGACTACACGATTATTCTTCCTGCCCAGGCTTTCACTGGCCGCCTCGAGCTGGATGGATTCGCTATCACGTCGAAGACGCGCTTTTCGGATTTGCGGAAGAGCACCCGGCAAGACCGAAATATTCGCTGCGGATTACGCGAATGCGTATCGCCGCACGGAGCATTAGAAAAAAGCACATCGATATATTTTGGCCTTTCAGAACACAACGAGAATGGCGCAATCACCGCCATCGAGCTTGGCGGGGACGCATTGTAACGCTTTGCCTCGGACTCTTGCTGGATTTGCGTACTACGCAATGCGAGCAGATCGTGCAAAGGTAACCAAATCATCCGGGTAGTACTGAGCATCGCGGAAGGTGGAGTCGTCGATCTTGAGTGCCACCGTCATTGCACCGGCCTCCCAGGCCCAGTAACCTCTGAAGCCTTCGCTGCGCATATGGGCCTCGAAGTAGGGCTCGTCGCGGCTCGTCATATACCAATCGGCGAGGTATTCCGCCATCAGGGCTTGGCGCTCCGGTGCCAATGCGTCATAGATCTTCAACGTTCTGGAATAAGGAAGCTGGCGTGTGCATCCCATCGGGGTTGAGCGTCCTGGCAAATAGACACCCAACAATCGTTCGAGCATGCCGTCTGGTTTTGGACATTCGAAGTCAAGGATGGTGGCTATTCGGCCTAACATGCGTTCACAGCCAAGCAGAATCGCAAAGCTAACCAGTCGATTCGCATCGTGAAACTCGGCGTCTCCCAGCGTAATGTGGGGTGACCTGTAGGTCGGACCCTGTTGCTCGTTGTACTGCGCATTGTGCTTCGCGTAGACCTCGAAGTATTCAACGGTCGCCACATACAGGTCGCGAAGTCCGGCGATCGGTGCCCCAGCAGAGTACTGTAATGTCAGCAGGTTAAGTGCGTACCCAGCGCGGGCGCCGGTCATCCTCATTAACATTGCCGCGTCTTTGTCTGCTAGCCATGCGCGATCGGTCAGACGGCTTTCAGCTTTGGGAATG
>CAMLRG010000143.1 GCA_946482335.1 uncultured Duganella sp.
TTCGACACCGCCTTCCGCCTGTACCGCCATTTCGCCGACCGCATCATGGTGGGCTTCGGCATCGGCACGTGGCTGACCAACGATGTCGGCATCAAGCCGCTGAATATCGTGATGAAGCTGATCCGCCTGAACGGGCAATCGGTGGCCAAGCTGTCCGATTCACCCGGCAAGACGCTGTGCAAGGATGAGACGTTCCTGGCCTACCTGCGCCAGGTATTCGGGCATCACGCTTCCTGAGCGCCGAAACGGGACATGATACGGTCGGCCTGCTCGCGCTGGGCGTCGTCGTCCACGTCCACCGACAGCAGGGCGGCCGGGCGGTCGGGCTTGTCGGTGTTGTCGACGTCGTCCGGCGTCAGCGAATCCATGATGTTCTGCACGGCGGAGGCGGTGGTGGTCATGGGCCGCGCTTCGTGCAGGTTGAGCTGGACGGCCGAGTTGGTGAAGCCTTCGGCCAGCAGGGCGCTGCGCGCGCCTTCGGCGTCCGCGATCTGGCGGAAATTGCGGTAAATGGTGCTGGGCATGATGGATCTCCTGTATTGGGCGATTGTCGCGTAAGGCGCGGCTTGGCGGCGCGCGCTTACTTCGCCTTGCGCGATGACCAGTGCAGGTGCACGATCAGCCAGCCATCGCCTTGCTGCTCGAGCACGGCGGTTTCCAGCCCGAACAGATGGACTTCGGCATTCTTGTAGCGGCCGGTGGTTTCCGTTTCGCGCATGACGATGGCGGTGGCGCCTTCGCGCTTTTCCTCATGGCGCAGCAGGCGCGAACGCGTGGCGCGCAGGAAGTCCATATCGCTGTCGAGGTGATGCGCGGCGTACTCGTCGCGGCTGCGCTCGACGAAGCCGGACTCGAAGATCTGCACCTTGGGACTGAGCAGGGCCAGGGCCGCATCCCGCTTGCCCTCTGCCAGTGCGCGCTGGAAGGCATCCATGGTTTCCGCCGGCGTGGCGGCCAGGGCGGGCAGGCTGGCGGCGGCCAGCAGCAGGCAGGCGAGGAAGCGCATCAGAAGCCGGTGAGCGCGTTGGACGTGTGCTCGACGCGCGGCGGCTTGGCGAAATACTGGCCGACCAGGCCGCGCCAGGCCAGGAAGTCTTCGCTGCCGCGGAAATCGACGGTATGGTTTTCCAGGGTTTCCCAGGCGATCACCAGCAAGTAGGTATTGGCGCGCTCGATCACGCGCTCCAGGCGCATGGACTGGCAGCCCTTGGCGCGCTGGAACAGCGGCACAGCCTTTTGCACTGCCGCTTCGAACGCGCCACCCTGGCCATCCGCCACCTCAATTTCCGCCAGCTCGTAAATCATCGGGACATTCCTTTCGCAAGATAATGCCCCGATTGTGCCTCAGATCGGTCAGAAGCGGTAGCGTGCCGTGACGCGGGCATTGCGCGGCGCGCCAGGCATGTTGAGCAGCTTGCTCGAGCCGTGGCCGGAAACGAAGTATTCGCGGTCGAACAGGTTGTTCACGTTCAGCTGCACATCGAACGAGGCGGTGCGGTAAGCCACCATGGCATCGACCACGGTATAGCCGGGCAGGGTGGTGGTATTGCCCGGATTGGCGAAGCGGTCGCCCTGGTAGTTCAAGCCCGCGCCGGCAAACCAGCCGCTGCCCAGTGCCTTGTTCAGCCACAGGTTGGCGCTGCGTTTCGGCGTCAGCGTAGGCTGCTTGCCCTGTACCTGCTGGCCGTCGTCGCGCGCGACGGACTTGATGATCTCCGCATCCAGCAGTGCCAGGCCGGATACCACCTGCCAACCCTGGCCAACGTCGCCGCTGAAGGTCAGCTCCAGGCCGTCGGTACGCTGGGTGCCGACCGGTACTACGGTGTTGGTGACCGGGTCGGTGGCCTTGATGCCGGTACGCTGCAGGCGGAACAGCGAGGCGCTAACCGTTGCCTGGCCGCCGAACAGGTCGAGCTTGGCGCCCACCTCCTTGTTGGTGGTTTCTTCCGGATCGATGGCGGCATTGCTGGCTGCCAGCGCAAAGGTTTCACCCGATGGCTGGAAGGACTTGCTGAACGAGGCGTAGTAGGAAGCGCTGCCGCTTGGCTGGTACACCAGGCCGGCGCGCGGGCTCCAGGCGCGGTCGGTGCGGTCCAGGTTCTTCTGGCCCACGCGGCGCTCGCGCGTCTCCTGGCTGAAATCGTCGTAGCGTACGCCGGCCAGCATCTTCCACTGCGGCGTCAGCGTGGCCAGGTCTTGCACGTACACGCTCTTGTTCTTCATGATGCCCAGGTTGTCGGTGCCGGGCGCCACACCGGCGTCCAGCTTCAGCACCGGCAGTACCGGGTTGAACAGGCTGACGGTTGCCACATTGGTTTTCGAGCGGTTGACCTGGTCCTTGTCCTGCTTGCCGAATTCCACGCCGTACAGGATCTGGTGCTGCATGCCGAAGAATTCGGCGCGCTGGGTCAACTCGGTCTGGTTGAAGTAGCCGTCTTCTTCGCGGCGCACATTGCCGTGTGTGAGGGACGCGGTTTGCGCGGTTTCATTGACGCTGCCGACCAGGGTGTTGTTGCGGTTCAGCGAGTAGTCGTAGCGGCGGAAGGCGTTGCGCAGCGACCAGTTGGCGTTGATGCGGTGGTCCAGCGCCACGGCCAGCGCCTTCACGCGGGCCTGGCTGAAGTCCACGTCGCGCGCATTGGCGGCGCCGAAGTAGGTGCCCGGTGCCACGTCGACCGGCAAGCCCTTGTAGGAAGGGACGCCAAAATCGGTTACGCGGCGGTCGGACAGGTATTCGCCTTGCACCAGCAGGGTAGTGTCGGCGCCCAGCTTCCACTGCAGCGATGGCGACAGCGCTTCGCGTTCCAGGAATTGCTGGTCGCGGTAGCTGTCCGAATCTTCCTTGGCGCCGGTGATGCGGAAGGCCACGTTGCCGTCGCCCAGCTTGCGTGCCACGTCGAACTCGCCGCGCTTCTTGCTCCAGCTGCCGAAAGTTACGCTGGCTTCCGAGCGGTCGATGCCAGGCTTCTTGGTGATGCGGTTGATCATGCCGCCCGAGGAGCCGCGGCCGTACAGCACCGAAGCCGGGCCCTTGATCACTTCAATCTGTTCGATGTTCGACAAGTCGCGGAAATACAGGGCGTCGTCGCGCATGCCGTCGATGAACTGGTCGGCAATCGCGGTGAAGCCGCGGATGGTGACCTGGTCGCGCTGGCCATCGCCGTGCGACAGGCCGACGCCCGGGATGCCCTTCAGGACATCTTCCATCGAGCTAGCGCCCTGGTCGCGCAGCAGTTCCTGCGGCACCACGTTCACGGTTTGCGGGATGTCGCGCAGCGGCGCGTCGATCTTGGTGGCCGTGGTGGCGTTGACCGGGTTGTAGGCCGATTCGCGGCCGGCTGTCACGGTAACGGAGGGGAGGGTGGCTTCTTCAGCGAATACGGCAGCGTGCGGCAGCGCCAGCGCAACGGCGAGCGCCAGCGGGGACTTGTTCAACTTCATGCGGAATCCTAAATGGCTTTGAAATGAGAATTATTATCATTCGCAATTATGCGCCATTTAGGAGGATTGTTCAACGATAAATATTGTGCTGGTTTAAGAATTCAGCGTTCGCTGCGCCGCGTCGTGCCGGGGCTGCTGTCCCGCTGTTCGCCTTGCCGGTATTGCGGGCCGGTCTGGAAACCGTGCTCGCGTTCGCCCTCCTCGACGCCCCCGGACAGCAGGTCGTCAGTGCGGCCGGCCGATTGCTGGTTGCCTTCCACCGTGCCGGACTGCTTGCGCTGCCCGGTGGCGCCGGCGCCCATGGTGCCGATGCTGCTGGTGCCGTCATGGGTTTGCTGCTCCAGGCTGCGGCCCTTGTTGAGTGTGGACATGATTGCCTCCTTATAGCCAGGCTCGAAATTCCATTTTAGGCCCGAAAAGGCGAATGGCATAGGAGTAGAATCGCTTCGTAGGAGGCGATTATGGAAAGCTCTATGCGCCCGATCCATCCGGGCGAAATCCTGGTGGAAGAGTTCATGGACCCGATGGGCCTGACGGCGAACACGCTGGCCGGCGTATTGCACCTGGAGCCCGAATGCCTGAACGGCATCGTGCGCCAGGAACGCAGCATTTCCCCGGCAACTGCGCAGCAGCTTGCCAGCTACTTCGATACTTCGCCCGAATATTGGCTCAACCTGCAGTCGGCATATGACGCGCGCAAGGCCCAGCTGAAAGGGCGGCGCGGCTCAAAACGTACGCTGCATTGAATCGCCGCGGCGGTCGGTGAATTTCGAGGGCAGGGACGCGACGGCACGGATCTGCGTGGGGAAGCGCTCGGCAAACGAGCGGATGAGGGGATGCTCGACGCCGCAGATGGCCAGATAGGTATAGGCCGCGCCCTGGTCGAAAGCGAGCGCCGTGCGTACGGCCATATCGAACCGTTCGGCGGTGCTGAAATCGTTGCGTCGCTCCCGGTTACTCCGCTTTTCCACGTTATCTCCTTAGGCCATTGACGATGCTACGAGGGCCGCGGAACGAGTTCTGTGCGCCAGACCACCTTGTTGGATGCGATTGCTTCAATGCTAATATGACCCGCTGGATGAATTCAAGGGGGCAACATGCAACGAAGCAAAGAATCGACAGTCCGCCCACTGCAACGTTTGGCTGGGGCATTGCTCATGTTCGGACTGGCAGGCACATCCGCAGCGGCCTGCCGCCACATTAGCACAGCGGCGGAGCTCTCCAGCTACACGCTGGCCGAGGGCGCCCAGGCTACGGTGACCAAGAATATCTGCTATGCCGAGGGCACGCAATGGAAAGAACAGGCGCCGCACGGCGAGTATGACGTCGCGCTGTACCAGCAATTCGACCTCCACCGCCCAGCCGCGCCACTTTCGCAAAAGCTGCCTTTGATTATCTGGGCCCACCCGAATGGCCTCAACGAAGACTTGGAGCCACTGGACGACCTCTATCGGAAGTTGGTCGAGCCGGCGCTCAAGCTGGGCTTCGCCTTCATGTCCATCGAATTCCGCCACCCCGTTGCCAGCCAGATGTATGGGAAAGATCCCATCCTGGACATCCCCAACACGGACATCGCACGCGCGGTGCAGTGGGCGCGCCACCGGTCCGGCGCGCTTGGTATCGATGGGAGCAATATCTTCCTGCTGGGGCAGTCGCGCGGCACGCTTGGCTTGATGAACGCCTTGTCGAAGAACCTGGCCGACGAAGCAAGTACGATACCGTACCAGACCAGGTCGTCCCGCGTGCGCGCCGTGTATGCGGTGCAGGCGCAGACCACGTATGAGAAAGGCCAGACCAGGGATACGTTCATCCATCCGGACAGCCGGGGGGCGTTTGAAAACCGTTACCCGGACTTCCAGCAGCCCGGCAGCGCCATCAATGAAATCACGACCGACGACCCGCCCATTACGCTGCGTAACGAGCGCGCGCCGACGAACCCGGACGCTGTCATTCCGCTCAATTTGCCCGCGCAGAATGGCAGCTGCGCCGATCTCCAAGGGTGTTTCGACATCCATCACCCGAACTTCGGCCTGAAACTTCACCTGGCGTTCAAAGCCCTGTACCAGGGGATGCCGCCAGCATCGAAATTCGATATTGCCTACAACGTGCCGACAGAGTTCCTGTTCGTGGACCAGGCGACCAACCGGCCATATGCCTGCTTCTTCGTGAAGAACCTCACGCTGACAGCACTGGCAAACGTGGGCCCCGAGATCAAGGCAGCGTGCGGACTCTAACCCGTCTCAGTCTTGCGTAGCGCCGATTCAAGGTCCTTGTCTTTCAGCGGCTGGTCCCATGCGTCGCTATGGACAAGGTCTTCCAGCGGCAATCGGGAGCGCCAGCCCCTTTCCTGCAGCTCGGGGCTTGGCAGGAACTCGCTGACATAGCCAACGCAAAGATAGGCCACGGGATACACGTTATCCGGCAATTTCAGGGTTGCCGCCAGCTCTTGCTGGTCGAGGATGCTGACCCAGCCAACACCGATGCCTTCGGCCCGCGCCGCGAGCCACAGGTTCTGCACGGCCAGGCAGGTGCTGAACAAATCCATTTCGAGGATCGAGTTCCGGCCAAGAACGTGCGGCCCGCCGCGCGTGCGGTCGCAAGTGACGCACAAGTTGAGCGGGCTCTCAAGAATGCCTTCCAGTTTCAGGCGCTTGTACAGCGCCGCCTGGTCGCCGGCATAGTTCCCTGCGGCCTTGCTGTTCTCCCGCTCGAAGATCGCATGCACTTGCTGCCGGACCTCGCGGCTTTCGACCAGGATGAAGTCCCATGGCTGCATGAAGCCAACCGAAGGCGCGTGGTGCGCAGCCTGCAGCAGCCGCGCCAGCACATCGGCAGGGATCGGGTCGGGCAGGAACTGCGACCGTACATCGCGGCGCTCGCGGATGGCACGGTACAGGCCATCGCGTTCGGCAGGGGAGAAGCTGTTGTCGGGAACTGTCATCATCAAGGCACAAAAGAGCAGGCCGCTATTCTACTCAATTGCTGCCGGGAGATGCGGCCGCGAGATGAGGCGTAACCAAGTGGGCAGATGGAATGCACTCATCATCAAGTACATCACTGACATATTGTCGATGAGCGGTGCCCCGCCCGCGGAACAGATCATGTCCGCGTCTCCCGCCGCCGCGCCAAACGCCGCCATTACGGCGAAGGTTGGCGCGGCGGCGAGGCTTAGCCAGTCGGCGATTTGCATCGGCCGCATGATGTTCAACCCTGACCGTAACGGTCGTGATGACGCCACCAGATGCCATGCTCGTTGCGGCCCTTGGGCGCGCGGTCGAGCCACTGGTACATGCCCCAAACGCCGTCGAGCCCGCGCGCATAGCCGGAATAGGTGTGGTACACCTGCCCATCCTCGAGCACAAATGCGCTGAGTCCGGGCCGGTCGAGCAGGTAGGTGCCGGGATCGGTTCCCGTCATGCCGGCGATTTGCTCGATCGGGCTGCCGCTGCCTTCAGCCTTCCATTCCTGCACCGTGCCGCCGCGCCGGATGCCAGCCTGCATGGCGGGTTCGCGACGGTAGTTGTACTCGATCAGACCATCACGCTGCTCCTGTTCCGTGAAATAGACGCTGAAGTCGTGGTTGAAATCGCTGGCGCCCGACGATGCCCAGTCAAAGCTCCACCCCATGCGTTCCTTGAAGGCGCGCAGCTTGTCCAGCGAAGCGCGCGACACGGCTGTGAAGGCAACGTCGTGGTTTTCCAGGTGCACCACGACGCCGTTAAAACCGTCGGCAATCGACGAGCAGGATGGGCAGCCCGCCTTATAGTCCGGGCCGAACATGAAGTGGTAGACCAGTAATTGCGAGCGGCCTTTGAACAGGTCGGCCAGGCTGGCACGGCCACTTGGTGTATCGAAGTGGTACTCCTTATCGACGCGCACCCACGGCAGTTGTTGGCGGCGCAGGGCCAGGGCGTCACTCTGGCGTGTCAGTTCCTTTTCGGCAGCCAGCAGGTCGACCCTTGCCGCCAGCCATTCTTCACGTGTTCCGGTTTGATGCGTCATCATGGTGCTTCTCCTTGTGTTGGTGGGTTGTCGTACTATGCGCATACTAGGACTGCTGGGGGCCGGGGTGGGAGTGACAAAGTTGGCGGGATCGCGATGGACCCGATAATCGTGGCAGCGGCTCGCCTGCTGGCGACTGGCGACCTGCTGGGCGCCTTGAAGCGCGTTGCCTTGCGCGAGGATCCCCCGGCATTGGCGTTGCGCGGTATCGCCATGGCACAGCTGGGCGACCTGGCCCGCGCCAAGACCCTGCTGAAATCCGCCGCCCGCGCATTCGGCCAGAAAGAGCCGGTGGCGCGTGCGCGCTGCATCGTGGCGGAGGCCGAGATTGCCCTGGTCTCGCGGGACCTCGGCTGGCAGCCTAAGGCGCTGGCCGCCGCCGGCGCCGCGCTTGAATCCCATGGCGACGCGCGCAACGCCGCCCATGCGCGTCATCTGGAAGCGCGCCGCCTGCTGTTGATTGGCCGCCTGGACGAGGCGGAAGATATGCTGGCCCAGCTCAACCCCAAGCCGCTGCCACCGGCTTTACGCGCCGCATATGAACTCGTGAATGCCGGGATCGCAATGCGCCGCCTCGAGGCGGGCAGGGCACGTGCGTCGCTGGCGCAAGCGGCGCGGGATGCCCGGGCGTCACGCATTGCCGCGCTGATGGCTGAAGTTGATGCCGCAGCGCAGTTGTTGGACGCACCGGCGGCACGCTTGATCACGCGGGAGGGGGAACGCGTGGTGCTGTTGGATGAAGTCGAGGCTTTATTCGGTTCCGGCATGGTGATCGTGGACGCTTGCCGCTACGCCGTGCGCTGTGGTGGCAACGTGATCCCGCTCAAGACCCGACCGGTGCTGTTCACACTTGCCCGCATGCTGGGCGAGAGTTGGCCCGAAGGCGCGCCGCGTCATGCCTTGGTGGCACGTGCATTCCGCGCCAAACATGCCGACGAGTCATACCGTGCCCGGCTGCGTGTGGAGATCGGTCGCCTGCGTGCCGCCATCGCACCGCTGGCGGACATCCTTGCCACGCGCGACGGCTTCGCCTTCGTGCCGAAGGATGGGCGAGAGCTGGCCGTGCTGGCATCTCCTGCCGACGAACATGGGGCCGTGCTTGCATTCCTGGCCGACGGCGAAGCCTGGTCGAGCTCCGCGCTTGCGCTGGCGCTCGGCGCGAGCCCGCGCACCGTACAGCGTTCCCTTAATGCCCTTGCGGAAGCGGGCAAGGTAAGATATTTCGGCCGCGGCCCGGCGCGACGCTGGACGATTCCATCGGTGCCAGGCTTCCCGTCAACTTTGTTACTCCCGGATGCGCTGACGGGAGAGTAGGATCGACGCCATGAAAAAATCTCAAGCTGAAATCTTGCGTGAATATGGTCCCTTTCCCGGCGTGGAAAAGGTGGGCGGCGTGACGTTCGATGGCGAGCGTGTCTGGTTCGCGGGCGGCGACAAACTTCGGGCCCTTGATCCCGTTGATGGGGAGGTGACGCGCTCGGTCGATGTCGCCGCCCATGCCGGCACGGCCTTCGATGGAACTTCGCTTTACCAGATCGCCGATGACCGCATCCTGAAGATCGAGCCTGCAACGGGCAAGGTGCTGTCGACGATTCCTGCACCGGGCCAAGGCGCCGATTCCGGCTTGGCATGGGCGGAAGGCACACTGTGGGTCGGCCAGCATCGCGGCCGTAAGATCCACCAGATCGATCCCGCCACAGGCGAGATTTTGCATACGATTGAATCCAACCGATACGTCACCGGCGTTACCTGGGTTGATGGGGAGCTATGGCATGGCACCTGGGAGAATGATGAAAGCGAGGTGCGGCATGTGCGCCCCGACACTGGTGAGGTGTTGGAGAGCATCAGCATGCCGGCTGGAGCGTTCGTTTCCGGGCTAGAGTCGGACGGTGGCGAAAAGTTCTTCTGCGGCGATGCGAGAAGCGCCAAGATTCGTGCCATCCGGCGGCCCGAATGAGATTCGATTCCCGGTGTCGAGACTCATTGAAAAAGAACAAAGATTCGGTGTCAAGATTCGGTGTCAGGTCTGTCTTTTGGACGCGGACGCACAACCTTTGATGCAGATCAATACGAACTCTGGTGACACATTACGGTTGAGCTTGCCGTGAGCCGCTGACGCGGCGCGAAATCGCTGCGCGATTTCGAGAATGGGCGAATCGAAGAGCCGTCCGCTTGCAAGCGGACGTCGTTCCGCGCGCGGCTCGCATGCGAGCCGAAACCCGCGCTCCACCCCGCGCCCGTACCGGACGCGGATTCGAGCCCCGCCAACTCTGCGCTAACGAACAAAAAATTAGGGCCCTACCGCTTGCGCGGCAGGGCCCTAATTTTTTGTTCGGTGGTGGAGACGGCGGGAATCGAACCCGCGTCCGCAAGCACTCTACAGACAGTTCTACATACTTAGCACTGCCTTTTAATTTAACCCGGCTGACGCGGACGTGCGCGCTTCAGACAGGCGATTCACCTTAGATTTAGAGCTACTCGAAGTGAACCCTCGTAGCTCGATCCCTTATAAATGACCCGACCGGCCTTGCGGCCACACCCTAAGGGCGAGGTGTTGTCGGGCTGGTGCATTAAGCAGCCAGTGCGTACGAAGAATCGTTTGCAGTTAGTTTGTTTCTGGATGTATTTACGAGGTAACCAGCCCTCGGTATGCCCTGTTCTGCTTTGCAACCCACGTCGAAACCAGGTCGTCCCCACAGAAGGAAACTCTATTCTACAGGAATCCTTCGGGGAATGCTGCTTAAAGGGGGCTTAATCTTCCAGCGACACCAGCGGGCGGGCATCGTCGGGCAGGCGCGTGTAGTGGATCTCGCCGCCCGGGCCGTAGCCGAACTCGACCAGGTGGCGGCGCGATACCGGTACGTTGGCGGATTTGAGGTCGTGGAAGGTGTCGGCTTCCTTGAAGCCGAGGTCGATGGTCAGCTTGTCGAGCTGGTAAGTGTCCACCAGCTGGGCCAGGCGTTCGCGGCGGTTGTTCTGCTCGATGGTGCCATGATGCGCCGGCTTTTCGCCTTCGAAGTAGCGGATCAGCGAGGCGGCCATTACTTCCACATGTGAGCGGGTGGACGCTTCGCCCAGCAAGTCCTGCACCTCGGTTTCCACTTTGACATCCATGCGCTTGACCAGCAGGAAAGTGTCGAGCGCGCCATCGTTTTCTTCGACGATGCGGTTCACCGACGGGTAGCGCCCCTTGGCCAGGCGCGCTTGCGGGTCGCGCGTGATGCCGATGTACTGCACCGTGCTTTCGTACTTCAAGTCGTGCGGGAATTTTTGCAGCAGGTCGTGCGCGGAATAGACTTCGGTCAGCGCGCCCCAGTTCAGCGCGATGTATTTGTCGTGCAGCGTGACGATCGGCTTCTTGAAGGTGGCTTCGAACGGCACTTCCAGTTCGAGGGTGATCGATTCCTTGCGGTTGTCGGCGCCGGCCAGCAGCGGCACGGTCAGCTTCAGGCCGAAGAAGCCCCAGCTGGTGCCCTTCTTGATGTCGAAGCGCAGGCGCGGGCGGGCGACCACGAAGAACAGCAATTGCTTTTCCATGGTCGCGTCGAGCGCGAACTGCATGCGGCGCTGGTAGCGGCCAATCGGGTCGCGGAAGTCGGGAACCAGGGGATCGTTGACCAGCAGGTCGTACCAATAGAAGCGGCTCTCGGCAACCGAGGCATCCCAGCTTTGTGGGGCGCTGCTGCGCGGTGGGAGCGCTGCCTCGATGTTGTCATCCCCGTCCATTTAGTCTCCAGATACTTTGTAATGTGATCAGCGCTTACTATAGTATAGAAACTTATTGCCGTTGGGCAAGTTTATGCTGCCAATGGTGTCGGGGATGGTACAGATGCCCGGATCAGGTTCAGCAGGTCGGCCGGGGTGGCCAGCAAGTGGTCGGCGCCCCAGGCGGCGGGCTCGACCGGGCCGCAATAGCCCCATTGGCAAGCCACGGTGCGCATGCCGGCGGCGTGACCGGCCTGGATATCGCGCAAATCGTCGCCCACGTACCAGCATTCTTCCGGCGCCAGGCCGAGACGTGCCGCGGCTTCCAGCAACGGGGCAGGGTGGGGCTTGGCATGCGGGGTGGTGTCGCCCGAGATGATGCAGCTGGCCAGCGCCAGGCCGATCTGGGGCACCAGCGGGTCGGTGAAGCGGGCCGGCTTGTTGGTGACGATGCCCCAGCGCAGGCCGGCATCGGCGATCCCGGCCAGCAATTCGTGGATACCGTCGAACAGCGTGCTGTGCACGGCCATTGCAGCTTCGTAATTGATGAAGAAACCGTCGCGCAGCTCTTCATAGCCTTGGTCGTGCGGCGCCAGGCCAAAGGACACCCCGATCATGCCGCGGGCCCCGTGCGAGGCTTGCGGGCGCAGCACTTCGTAGGGCGTCGGTTCCAGGCCGCGCACGGTGCGCAGCAGGTTGATTGCTGCGGCCAGGTCGGGCGCGGTATCGGCCAGGGTGCCATCCAGGTCGAACAGGATGGCGCGCGGGGCGGTAGACAGGCTCATGGTGGGGGAGGCTTTCGAGGCAGGCGGCGCGCTGGCCGCCTTGCTTCATGCGGGGCGGCTGCAGGCTACCAGGTAATTAACACTGGTGTCGTTGTTCAGGGAATAGACCTTGGTGAGCGGATTGTAGCCCATGCCCTTCAAGGCATCCACTTGCAATCCAGCAGTGCGGACATATTGCGACAGTTCAGCTGGAGTGATGAACTTTTCATAATCGTGCGTGCCCTTGGGGAGCATGCGCAGCAGGTATTCGGCGCCGATCACCGCGTACAGGTAAGCCTTCGGGTTGCGGTTGAGGGTGGAGAAGAATACGTGGCCGCCCGGTTTGACCAGGGCGGCGGCGGCGCGCACGATGGCGCCTGGGTCGGGCACGTGTTCCAACATTTCCATGCAGGTCACAACGTCGAACTGGCCGGGCTCTTGCGCGGCCATCTCTTCGGCGGCGATCAGCTTGTAGCGGACCGGGACGCCGGATTCCAGGCTATGCAGGTCGGCCACCTTCAGGGCTTTTTCGGACAGGTCAATGCCGGTCACCTTGGCGCCTTTTTTCGCCATGGATTCGGACAGGATGCCGCCGCCGCAGCCGATGTCGATCACGTTCATGCCGGCCAATGGGGCGCGGGCGTTGATCCATTCCAGGCGCAGCGGGTTGATCTCGTGCAGGGGCTTGAATTCGGACGTGGGATCCCACCAGTGGTGGGCCAGTTCGCTGAATTTCTGAAGTTCTAATGGGTCGGCGTTCATAGCGCGGATGATAGCAGAGGAGCAAAAAATGTCCATTTCTTTCCCTGCATCAAATATGTCCACTGTGGTTCCTGACCCCGGGGTGGACAAAAATGGCTTTTGCAAAAAAAAGCCCCGCACTGGGCGGGGCGGCAATTGCGCGATGTGCGCCGGGAATTACTTCTTGGTGCCAACGACCTCGATTTCCACGCGGCGGTTCTTGGCGCGGCCTTCGGCGGTCTTGTTGTCCGCAACTGGCTGCTTCTCGCCTTTGCCTTCGGTGTACACGCGGTTGGCTTCCACGCCTTTGCTCAGCAGGTAGGCTTTCACGGCTTCAGCGCGGCGCAGCGACAGCTTGTCGTTGTAGGCGTCGGTGCCCACGGAGTCGGTGTGGCCGACGCCAATGATCACTTCCAGGTTGATCGTGCCAAGCTTGCTGACCACTTCGTCCAGTTTGGCCTTGCCTTCCGGCTTCAGCACGGCCTTGTCGAAGTCGAAGAACGCGTCGGCGGCGAAGGAAACTTTTTCAGCGGTCGGCACCGGGGCCGGGGCTGGGGCCGGGGCTGGCTGGACCGGTACCGGCGGCTGGGCTGGCGCTGGCGGGGCAGGCGGCAGCACGCACTTGCCATCCTTCAGCTCTTCCGGCGGGGTGCAGATCGGCAAGTCGCAACCTGGCACGGCATCGGCCGGGGTCCAGTAGCCGGTGCGCCAGCACAGGCCGAACGGGTTGCGGGCGATGACGCCGCGCCCATCCTGCACATAGGCGCTTTTCGGCTTCGCGGCCTGGATATCCTGGGTGACCGGCGCAAACGGTGGCGCGGTCGGTTTATTTTGTGCCATTGCGGTGCCAGCCAACAGGGAGGAGGCGATCAGGGTGGCGAACAGTTTATTCATATTGGTCTTGTCCTTATCCGGGGGTAAATCCATTAATTTCTCGTCCATTTTGCCATATATCGCAAAACTGCATCAAAAGTCGTAGGAAAGGGCAGTTTCGCGCATCCGACCAAAATGTTGTTTTATTGCAACGCAGCGGTCATAATACGGTGCATTTGTGTCAACCCGATGACTTTCGTCCGGCCGCCCGGGCGCCATGCTAAAATCGCAGGCTTGTATGCCTAGACCATAGATCGACCCGCCAATGGATCAATTCGCAAAAGAAACAATCCCAATTTCCCTCGAAGAAGAGATGCGCAAGAGCTACCTCGATTACGCCATGAGCGTGATCGTGGGCCGAGCTCTGCCGGACGCTCGCGACGGCCTGAAGCCCGTACACCGCCGCGTCCTGTTCGGGATGCACGAACTGAACAACGTGTGGAACCGCCCTTACGTGAAATGCGCCCGCGTCGTGGGTGAAGTCATGGGTAAGTACCACCCGCACGGTGATGCGTCGATCTACGACACGCTGGTGCGTATGGCGCAGGATTTCTCGCTGCGCTACATGCTGGTCGACGGCCAGGGCAACTTCGGTTCCATCGA
>CAMLRG010000144.1 GCA_946482335.1 uncultured Duganella sp.
CCCGGCGAGCAACAATCGCCTTTGCAATCTGAAAAGCAAACCGTTCTTCCCCATATTCTCTGATCACCTTTTCCAGTGTTTTTTCTGATTCCGTGGCGAGCCACTCGGCCGCCGACACGCCGCGCGTGGTGTCCATGCGCATGTCGAGCGGGCCATCGTTGCGGAAACTGAAGCCGCGCGCCGCATCGTCCACTTGCGGCGACGAGATGCCAAGGTCCAGCAAAATGCCGTCCACGGCAGCGATGCCGCGTTCGGCCAGCGCCTCCGCCATGGTGGCGAAGCTGTCATGCACGATGGTGAAGCGCGCATCGCCGATGGTCTCGGCGTTGGCGATAGCTTGTGGGTCTTTGTCGAAAGCGATCAGGCGGGCCGCCGGCCCCAGGCGGGACAGGATCAGGCGGCTGTGGCCACCGCGGCCGAAGGTGCCATCTATATAGATGCCGTTGGCGCGCTCGCCTTTGAGGTCGAGCGCATCCACCGCTTCATCTAACAGCACCGTACGATGCTGGAATTCTGGCACCGAGGTCGTCGTCATCTGGAGTCGGCCTCAGAAAGAGAAATCGGACAGGGTATCGGGCATGCCCACCTCGATGGTGGCTTGCTCGTTCTGGGCACGCTTGACCGGATCCCAGATTTCGAAGTGGGTCAGCATGCCCGACAGCACGACTTCGCGGCCGAGGCCGACGGCATCGCGCAATTCCGGCGCCACCAGGATGCGGCCGGCCGAGTCCATCTCGACGTCGGCGGCATTGCCCAGCAGGATGCGCTGCCAGCCGCGGGCCGCCATCGGCCACTGGGCGATCTGGTCGCGCTTGGCTTCCCAGACGGGGCGCGGATACATCAGCAGGCAGCCGTCCGGGTGTTTGGTAAGCGTGAGCCGTCCTTCGCACTGGATCATCAGTGCGTCACGATGCTTGGCCGGGATGGACATCCTGCCTTTCGCATCTAATGTGATCGCGGACGCGCCTTGGAACACGGTTTACCTTAATTAAAAAATCCCACAAAACTACACTTTTTCACACTATCGCCCACTTTAGAGGATGGTTACAAGCCGGTCAAGCGATTTTCCCTACCGAAAACGTCGAATTGTCCAATGAAATTAAGGACTTAGCGCCATTCCTTGAGAAATGGCCGAGGTAAAAACCGTTGAGAAATTAGGGACTTATGAAAGATAGTGAAAGTGCTACTTCACGTGCAGGACGGTCCAAACCGGAAAAAAGTGACTAAAAATAAATTTTGAAACCGGTGTTTGGTTGCCTGAAGACAACAGCTTCTTGGCGGATTAGCAACAAGCGCTGTGTGCCCGCGCTGGCGGGAGAATTACTGCCTGTCACGCTTTGCGCGCGATCCGGCCCCTCAAAAAAACATGCCGCCCAGGGGTGCTGGGCGGCAACTTGTATAGACAAATGGCGGTGCCGCCGGTTGCCTACATTATACGGCCTGGACGGCTTTTCACTCGTAAGTCACACCTACCGTGACGCCGCTGAAGGCCGTTTTGGCTTCCAGCACCAGGTAATACCAGCGGTTGGCCAGCGGGCTGGCAATACTGATGCTTTCAGCATTGCCGGCATTGGTGGAAGCGTAATCAAAGGACGTGGTGCTCGGGTAGCGGTCCAGCGCCACGTACAAGTCCATGTTGCCGGTGCCGCCGGAACTCATGAGCTTCACGTTCTTCGCGCCGGCCGGCACCATCAGGTACAGGTAGGCGCGCGAGCTGGACGACAGGTTGCGGATCGCGCAATTCTTGCCCAGCTGGCTGGTCGAGGCACAGGCCGGCAGCTTGGACAGGTCGTCCGGCAGCGGCGGTTCGCCGGCCGTGGTGGCGGCATCGGCCCAGGCGGCGAATTCGCTGTCGTAACGGGTGCCGATGCCGCGCATGAAGTCGCGGTAGCGGGTGTAGTCGCCGACGCGGAATTTCGCCAGCACCTGGTCGACGTCGCTCCGGTGCCGTTCGACCATGAAGCGCGCCGCCATATAGCCCCAGCGATAGGCGCGGTCCGCGTAATCGGACATGCTGTACGTATTCTCGAAGATTTCGCTCAGGCGATACTTGCGGCTGCGCGCCATGTCGATGGCCGGCTGGTTGTCGTTGCGCAGCGAGAGGTATTCGGCGATGCCTTCGATCCACCACACCGTCGGCACCGCGGTACCGGCGCTGAAGTCGCCGTACATATCGTAGCGGCCATCGAGGTAGTGCACGTACTCATGCTCCAGGTTCCACACCTTGAAGGCCGGGCGCAGCCACGATGCCTCGTGGGCAATGAAGCGCGCCTGGTTGCCGGCCTGGGACGGGTCGCCTTCCAGGTACATGCCGCCGTTATTGGTGTCGATGCCGTAGATCACGCCGGCATACTTGCTGTAGTTGCTGTAGTCGTCGAACACCACCAGCTCCAGCGCGGTGTTGTTGTCGTGCGCCACGGGCGTGCGGTTGGTCTGCAGCATGGTGTGCACGTAGCCCTCTTCCGCCGCCAGCGCGTTACAGATTTCCTGCACCTGGGCCTGGGTCACGTCCTGCGCGCGCAAGCGCAGTGACGGGCTGCAGCTGTAGCTGGTCTTCAAGACCGCGTTGGCCAGCTGTTCCTCGTAGTTGCACACGCCGTACTGCGCGCAATTGGCGCTGTCGTAATACTTGACCGCTTGTGCCGCCGCCAGCCACATGCCGCTGTCGGCACCCAGCATGGTGGTGGTATTCAGCGTGTTCTGCACCATGGTCTTGACCTGCGGCTTGAGGCCGGCGTATTGCATGAAGCGGAAGGTTTCGTTCGCCGCATCGGTCAGCTGGTAGCCCGCATTGGAATTCAGCAGGGCCGCCTTGTTGTTGGTGATGAAGGCGTACAGCGTGTTCGCGTACGAAATGTCGTTCGACAGTGCGGTGCCGACGTCCGGCGACGTATGGGCGCGGAACAGCAAGGTCAGCACACCGGTCATGCCGCCGCCGGCGCTGTCCTGCTTCAGCGCTTCCGCCGCATTTGGCGCGGAGGCGGTGTTGGTGAAGCGCGCCACGGTGGCTTTCGCATCGGCCAGGTACTGCACCTCGTCGTGCATATTGGTGGTGAGCTTCCATGTCTCGCCCGCCGTGGTTGGGGCCACGGGGTTGTTGGCGTACAGGGCGCTGCCTTGCAGCAGGCCATGGATGGCGGTGCGCAGCGGGGCGCGCACCGATTCGGTCAGGGCCGGGATGGTGCCGCCGCTGGCCTGGTAATAGCCGGCGCGCAGGTACAGCACCAGGTTCACCAGCTTCATATTGCTGGCGTTGTAGCTGGCCGCTTCGCTGGCCAGGCGGCTGGCGACGGCGCTCACGTTGGCGCTGGAATAGATGGTGGTGGCCAGCGACGGTGCGGCCGAGAACAGCGGATAGGTGCACTCGTAGTCCGGCAGCGTGGCGACGTACTCGGCCAGGGCGCTGCCGCTATAGCTAGCCAGCGTGTTCATGTCCTTGCACTGCGGCGTAGCGGCCTTGGGCGCCACGCTGGCCTTCATATTGCGCGGCATGAGGTCGTTGCGCGGCTTGCGCGACGGCGCCAGGTCGTACTTGCTTTGCTCCGGCGTTGGCGGCAGCGTGGTGCGCTGGTGCGGCGGCGGCGCTTCCTTCAGCTTCTGGCCATGGCCGGCGCCGTCATGTTTGCCGGCCGCCTGCGCGGCGGCGCTGGCCAGCATGGCGGCCAGCAGGCCGGCCATGCCGATTGGATGCAGCTTCATATCTCCACTCCTGTTCTCTTTGTTAGTTGGGGAAGCCCATGCTAACGAGCAGGAGTGGCGCGGTTTCAGGCGTGCGCCGCGTTAGGGTGATTTCTCCGGATCAGGCGCCGGGAACTGCACAGGCAACGGGCGAAAAAGCCACAGGCCGCGAACCATTGCGGAACTGGCTGGGCGTGTAGCCGGTCATGGCCTTGAATTGGCGACTGAAGGCACTGTGGTCGGTGTAGCCGCATTCGCGCGCGATGTCGGCGATGCTGCGGCCCGGATGCGCCTCGATCCGCGCCAGCGCGCCCTCCAGGCGCGATTGCAGCAGCAACTGGCGCGGGCTGTAGTGGAAGACTTTCTGGAACAGGCGCTCCACCCGCGCCAGCGACAAGCCTTCCTCGCGCGCCAGTTCGGCCAGGTTCAGTTGCTGGTGGAAATTGTCGCGGATGCGCTGCGCGATGCGCGCCACCTGGCGGTAGACGGGATGCTGCTCGTCCACCAGGCCCAGGTCGTGCGAGGTGCCGACCAGGCCGACGATGTCGCCTTGCTCGTTACGCAGCGGCGTCTTGTGGGTCAGGCACCAGCCGCGGCGGCGGTTCGGGTACAGGTGCAGTTCGAGATGCTTCTGGATGGTCGCGCCAAGGTCGATCACCTGGCGGTCCTGCGCCTCATAGGCCGCAGCCAGCGGGCGCGGGTGCACGTCCATCACGGTCTTGCCGAGGATGTCGGACTTGCTGCGCAAGCCGCAGCGCCGCGCCAGCGTGTTGTTCACGGCCACGTAGCGGCCATCGCGGTCCTTCACGAAGAAGGCTACTTCGGTCAACGCATCGAACAGCTTTTCAACCGCGTCCAGTTCCACATTCCAAGGCCGATCCATCATCAAGGTGTCTCCCATGTTTTGGCGCGCTCTGTGGCGCGGTTCCATTTGGCCAGCAATTCCGCGCGCTGGTCGGCGCCCATCGCAGGCGTGAAGCGGCGTTCGCACGCCCACTGCCTGGCAATCTCTTCCTGCGAATCCCAGAATCCTACGGCCAGCCCCGCCAGGTAGGCCGCGCCCAGCGCCGTGGTCTCCGTAATTCTGGGCCGCAGCACCGGCACGCCCAGCAAGTCGGACTGGAACTGCATCAGCATGTCGTTGCGGGCGGCGCCGCCGTCGGCGCGCACTTCCGTCACCGGCATGGCGGCATCCTTCTGCATCGCCGCCAGCAGTTCGGCGCTCTGGTAGGCGATCGACTCGACGGCGGCGCGCGCGATGTGCGCCTTGCCGCTGCCGCGCGTCAAGCCGACGATGGTGCCGCGCGCAAACGGGTCCCAGTGCGGCGCCCCCAGGCCGACGAAGGCCGGCACCAAGAACACGCCGCCGCTGTCGGGTACGCTGGCCGCCAGCGCTTCCACGTCGCTCGACTGCTGGATGATGCCCAGGCCGTCGCGCAGCCATTGCACGGTGGCGCCGCCCATGAAGACCGAGCCTTCCAGCATATAGTCCGTTTCGCCCTCGACCCGCCAGCCCACGGTGGACAGCAGCCGGTTGTGCGAGGTGCGCGGGTGCCGTCCCGCGTTCATCAGCATGAAGCAGCCGGTGCCATAGGTATTCTTGACCATGCCGGGCTGGTGGCATGCCTGGCCGAAGGTGGCGGCCTGCTGGTCGCCGGCGATGCCGGCCAGTGGGATTTCATGCCCGAACAAGGCTGCGCGCGCCGTCCCGACCTCCTCGCTCGACGACACCACCTGCGGCAGCATTTGCTCCGGGATGTCGAACAGCTGCAGCAGGTCGGCATCCCAGCGCATCAGGTGGATATTGAACAGCATGGTGCGCGAGGCGTTCGACACGTCGGTGACGTGCACGCCGCACAGCTTCCACGCCAGCCAGCTGTCGATGGTGCCAAAACACAGTGCGCCCTTGCGCGCACGCTCGCGCGCGCCCGGCACATGGTCCAGCAGCCATTTGATCTTGGTGGCGGAAAAATAGGCGTCCAGCTCCAGGCCGGTCGCATCGCAGATCATTTTCGCCTTGCCGGCGGCGCGCAATTCCTCGCAGTAGGCGGCGGTGCGCCGGTCCTGCCACACGATGGCAGGCGCGATCGGTTCGCCGGTCTTGCGGTCCCAGATGACGGTGGTTTCGCGCTGGTTGGCGATACCGATGGCGCGCACTTTTTTTACATCGACCTCGTGCAACACCTTGCGCGCCACGGTGAGCTGGCTGTTCCAGATTTCGTTGGGGTCGTGTTCAACCCAGCCGGGCTGGGGGAAGTGCTGGGGAAATTCCTGCGCCGCGCACCCTGCGATGTTTCCCTCGTGGTCGAACAGGATGGCGCGGGAACTGGTGGTGCCCTGGTCCAGGGCGAGGATGTATTGGGTCATCTCTCTCGAATTCGTTGAAGCAAGCCGATAGGCCGGATTTTGTTACGGCGCCTTCCTTGCGGTCGGCGCTATGACAGCCATTCCTCTAGGCGACGGATTGCTCCGCCGCTCAAGCTTTCTACCCGCACGCTCCGCGAGCAACATCATCGCGTGCCTATTTGAAATTGCACCAGGTGGAGGTTACCGCGTTTCACCGTAACTTAATACGCTCGTCTCTGTGGCCCTATTCCTCGCCTCACGGCGGACGGCCGTTAACCGTCACCCTGCTCTATGGAGTCCGGACCTTCCTCCCGCTCATGTATTGCTACATGGGCCAGCGGCTGTCTGGCTTGCTTCGGGCGATATTCTACATCATTGGGGTCAGGTCCTGACACCTGACACGGCGCAGCCGTGTTGGGTGTTAGGCCCTGACACCAACAATTTAAACGGATTGGGGTCAGGTCCTGACACCTGACACGGCGCAGCCGTGTTGGGTGTTGGGCCCTGACACCGGCTATATAAAATAGTGTCGCAAATCGGAAAGCCAACCGCCCGGCGCAGGCATAGAATGCCAAATCCATGTATAAGAAGGCAAGTACCATGACGCACACCCCTCGTTCCGGCGGCCAGATCCTGGTCGATGCGCTGAAAATCCACGGCACCGACACCGCCTTCGGCGTCCCAGGCGAAAGCTACCTGGACGTGCTGGACGCCCTGCACGAATCGGGCATCCGCTTCATCATCAACCGCCAGGAAGGCGGCGCCGCCTTCATGGCCGACGCCTACGGCAAGATGACCGGCAAGCCCGGCATCTGCTTCGTCACGCGCGGCCCCGGCGCCACCAACGCCTCGATCGGCGTGCACACCGCCTTCCAGGATTCGAGCCCGATGATCCTGTTCATCGGCCAGGTCGGCAGCGATTTCATGGACCGCGAAGCTTTCCAGGAAGTCGACTACCGCCGCATGTTCGGCCAGATGGCCAAATGGGTGGCCCAGATCGACCGCGCCGACCGCATCCCCGAATACATTGCGCGCGCCTTCCAGGTCGCCACCAGCGGCCGCCCCGGCCCGGTGGTGCTGGCCCTGCCGGAAGACATGCTGACCACCAGGGCGGCCGTCGCCGACACCCGCGCCTACGTGCCAACCCAGGCCTCCCCTTCCGCCGCCCAGGTCGCGCAGCTGCGCCAGATGCTGTCCGAAGCCAAGCGCCCGATGCTGCTGCTGGGCGGCGGCGGCTGGAACGGCCAGGCGTGCGCCGATATCCAGCGCTTTGCCGAAGCGAACCATTTGCCGGTCGGCTGCGCCTTCCGCTTCCAGGACCTGCTGGACAATACGCACCCGAATTACATCGGCGACGTCGGCATCGGCATCAACCCGAAACTGGCGGCACGCGTACGCGAGGCCGACGTGCTGATCGCCATCGGCCCGCGCCTGGGCGAAATGACCACCAGCGGCTATTCCATCATCGCTTCGCCGGTGCCGCAGCAGCGCCTGGTGCACATCCACGCCAGCGCGGAAGAACTGGGCAGTGTCTACCAGGGCGAGTTGATGATCGCCTCCGGCATGCCGCAAGCGGCGGCCATGCTGGCCGCCATGGAGCCGGTCGATGCCGGCGCATGGCGCGGCAGCGTGGAGCAGGCGCGCGCCGAGTACACGGCCTGGCAACAGCAGCCTTCGATCTTCAAGGATAACCATGCCCCGCTGGACCTGTGGCAGGTGGTGCAGCAGTTGAAGGCGCAATGCCCGGCCGACACCATCATCACCAATGGCGCCGGCAACTACGCGACCTGGGCGCACCGCTACTGGCCATATGGCGGCATGCGCACCCAGCTGGCACCGACCAGCGGCGCCATGGGCTATTCCGTGCCTTCCGGCGTGGCTGCCAAGATCATCGATCCGTCGCGCACGGTGGTAACCTTCGCCGGCGATGGCGAATACCTGATGAACGGGCAGGAGCTGGCCACGGCGGTGCAGTACAAGGCCGGCGTGATCATCCTGGTGTTCAACAACCAGATGTTCGGCACCATCCGCATGCACCAGGAACGCGAGTATCCGGGCCGGGTGTCCGGCACCACGCTGCACAATCCGGACTTCGCGGCTTTGGCGCGCGCCTATGGCGGCCATGGCGAAGCGGTGACCGCGACCGAGGAATTCGGCCCGGCCCTGCAGCGCGCGCTCGCCTTCACACGCGAGCAGAACCTGCCGGCCATCATCGAGCTGCGTTACGACGGCAACCTGATCACCCCGGGCGCCACCCTCGACACCATCCGCAAGCAGGCTGTCGCCGCCGGCAAGTGATCAGTCGGAGGCCCGCCGCTTCGGCGCGGGGCAAGTCTTGCAGGCTTGCGGCTTGCGGCCGAAGTCGCGCACTTTGCGCAGCACCATCGGCTGTGAGTGGTCCTCGCAATAGCCGCCATCCAGCGTCAGGGTCTCGCCATTGCGCGAGAACTTGCCGCTGATGGTGCGTTCCTCCTCCCCTTCCTGCACAGTGAAATACATCATCTTGCCGCGCGGGTCGACATTCACGTCGGTCGCCACCAGCGGCCAGCTCAGCCCCCCGGCCGTGTATTCGTAGATCACCGTATCGACTTCGGCAAAGCGCTGCAGCGTGACGCGCTGGCCGCCATATTCGCCGCTGCCTTCGTGGATGCACAAGTCCGAATAAACCACCACGCCATGGCGCGGCAGGGCACCCGTCCGGTTGGCAGCGAGTGCGGCCGGCAGCACGGTGGCAGAGGCGAGCAGCAAGGCGCCGCCGATGCGGTAAGAAGTTTTCATATCGGCATTGTAAAAAAAACGGCTGCACCAGGCAGCCGTTTCAACCAGGAACTGGTGTCGATCAGAAGGTGTGACGAACGCCGATGTTGTAAGCGGCATCGCCGGAGCCGGATTCAGCGTTGTTGCCAACGGTGAACGAAGCGCCATTCTTGTTCTTGATCTTACCGTACGACATGTACGTGGTGGTACGTGGCGACAGCTTGTGCAGGTAGCCGACGGCGTACTGGTCGGCGTCGCGGTTGAAGGACTTGTCATCCACCGACGACCAGGAAGCGACCAGCGAGCCCGCGGCCGACACCGGCACGGTCGCGCCCAGCAGCCAGTTGCGGCTGTCGGTCGACGGCGCCACGGCGGTCGCGGTGTAGGCGGCAGCGTTCGGGTAAGCGACGCTGTTCAAGCCCTTGTTCTGGTTGTACATGAAGTACGCTTTGGCAACCTTGAAATCGTAGTTCACGGCCAGCAGGGTGTTGCGGCCATTGTCGCGGCCGGTTACCACATTGTTGGCCACGGTGTCGTTGTTGCGGGTGTTGTAGGCCAGACGGGCGTTCAGCGGGCCGTTCTGGTAACCGATCGACGCGCCCAGCTGGCGGCCGGTCGAGGATTCTTTCTGCTCGCCGAAAGCGTAGAACAGTTCAACCGACACGCCACGCAGGTCCGGGCTCTTGTAGAACACCGAGTTGCTGTTGCGGACGTTGATGCCACCGGCCGGGAACAGGTTCTTGGCCGAACCGGACAGGCCAGCCTGGAACGGGTCGCCCACTTGCACGAAGGCGTTGTACCAAGGGGTGTACTGGCGGCCCAGGGTCAGGGTACCGGCCGACTTGGACACCAGGCCAACGAAGGATTGGCGGTTGAACGAAGAACCGGCCACATCGGATTCACCGGTATCGCCTTTGATGCCGCCTTCCAGGACGAATACTGCGGACAGGCCGCCACCGAGGTCTTCGGTGCCTTTGAAGCCGATGCGGGAAGCATTGGCCACGCCGGCGGACAGTTTGTTGACGTTACCGTTCTTACCGCCGCGTTCGGCGACGATACCGGCATCCATGATGCCGTAAATGGTAACGCTCGATTGAGCGTAGGCTGCGCCGGAAGCGGCGAGGATAGCGAGGGAAATCATGGTCTTCTTCATCTGCTTCTTCCTTTTGCTTGTTATGAAATTTTATCAGGGCTCTGCGGCGCTGACCGCTGGTCATTTTATATGATCTCAATATTTCCTGCTAAGCACGTAGTAATACGTATTGCAAGTCGGCCCCATCCCAACTTCCCGACCGAATAAAATTTGAATAAGCTTAGAAGTTTTTTGTTCAGGACACATTTCACACTTTCGCCGCTTGGCCTGCCTAAAACGCCGGCGCCCGCCCGATGTCATGGACAAGTGGAAGGTGGTCCATTTCAGAATGAAATAGCGCTGCGCGATGTGCAACTTTGTGTCGGATTTCAGCGTTAGAATGCAGGTCGCGTATCAATTTGGGGGCCCTGTCGGCGAATGAACACGAGTGTGGTTTCTGTAACAATTCCATCCACGATCAGCGACGTGGAGCGGGATACTGGCCTGGCGAAGGAAACCTTGCGGGTGTGGGAACGACGCTACGATTTCCCACGCCCGGAGCGCGATGCGTACGGAGAGCGAGTCTATCCGAGCGACCAAGTGGTGAAATTGAGGTTGATCAAGAGATTGATTGATCTTGGCCACCGGCCTGGCAAAGTCATCGGTTGTTCGACCGATGAACTGCAAGTCCTGGCGCAAAAGACGGCCGTCAGCCAGAAGGCCGAAGCATTCCGCCCGCATCCCGAGCTGCACACCTACCTCGAGCTGTGCAAGGCCCACCAGATGGAAGCCTTCCGCCGCAAACTGACCCAGGCCATGCTGGTGATGGGCTTGAAAAACTTTGTGATCGACCTGGTCGCGCCGCTCACCACCCTGGTCGGCGAAGCTTGGGCTTGCGGCCGCTTCGCCGTGTTCGAAGAACATCTGTTTGCCGAATCGGTGCAGATCGTGCTGCGCAGCGCCGTGTTTTCGGTACCGCAAGTCAATCAGGGCAATGCCGCGCCGCGCCCGCGTGTCCTGCTCACCACGCTGCCGCAGGAACGTCACGGCCTGGGCTTGCTGATGGCCGAAGCCATGTTCGCAGCCGAGGGCGCGCACTGCATTCCGCTCGGCGTGCAAACGCCGCTGCCCGATATCGTCGAAGGGGCGCGCGCCATGCAGGCCGATATTGTGGCGCTGTCCTTTTCGGCCACCATGAATCCGCGCCACGTCAGCGACAGCTTGCGCGAATTGCGGGTCCGCTTGCCGGAAACGACTGAAATCTGGGCCGGCGGCAGCAATCCGGCCCTGCGCAAGCGCGCCTCGGGCGAGGCCCTGGTGTGCGAGCTGGCCGAGATCAGCTCGGCGGTGGCAGCGTGGCGGCAGCGCCAGCGGCAGGGCGCCGCCTAGCCTCTGGTAGAATACGCGGTTCGATTGAAGGACCCTCTGCCAACCTGTCCATGTTCAGTTTTTTCAAGAAGAAACCGGTCGCGCCGGAAGCGGCGCCGCCAACGCCCAGCGTCGCGCCCGTGAGCGCGCCGGCCACTGCCGAGCCGGTGGCCCCCCTGGCATTCGACGTCGAGACTGCCGCCCGGCCGGAACCCAAACAAAGCTGGATGAGCCGCCTGAAGGCGGGCTTGTCGAAAACTTCCGCCAACCTGTCGATCCTCTTCGTCGGCGCCAAGATCGACGACGAACTGTATGACGAGCTGGAAGCCGCGCTGCTGATGTCCGATGCCGGTGTGGAAGCCACCCAATACCTGCTCGATGCCCTGAAGCGCAAGGTCAAGGACGACAAGCTGCTCGATGCCGCCGCCGTCAAGGAAGCGCTGAAGCAGCTGATGATTGATCTGCTGGCCCCGCTGGAAAAACCGTTCGAGCTGGGCCGCCACCAGCCGCTGGTGATGATGATTTCCGGCGTCAACGGCGCCGGCAAGACCACCACCATCGGCAAGCTGGCCAAGCATATGCAGGCGCACGGCCAATCGGTACTGTTGGCGGCAGGCGACACTTTCCGCGCCGCCGCCCGCGAACAGTTGATGGTGTGGGGTCAACGCAACAATGTCACCGTGATTTCCCAGGAATCGGGCGATCCGGCAGCCGTCTCCTTCGACGCGGTGCAGTCCGGCAAGGCGCGCGGCACCAATGTGGTGATGATCGATACCGCCGGCCGCCTGCCCACCCAGCTGCATCTGATGGAAGAGCTGAAGAAGGTCAAGCGCGTGATCGGCAAGGGCATGGAAGGCGCCCCGCACGAAACCCTGCTGGTGATTGATGGCAACACCGGGCAGAATGCCCTGGCCCAGGTGAAAGCCTTCGACGACGCCCTGCAACTGTCCGGCCTGATCATCACCAAGCTGGACGGCACGGCCAAGGGCGGCATCCTGGCTGCCATTGCGCGCGTGCGGCCGGTGCCGGTGTACTTCATCGGCATTGGCGAAAAGATTGAAGACTTGCAGCCGTTTAATGCGGCTGAATTTGTTGAAGCCCTGCTTGCTTAATCGGCCTCCATGATCGAATTCCAGCACGTCAGCAAACAATACTCCCCCGACGGTGTTGCCCTGCGCGACATTTCCCTGACCATTGCCAAAGGCGAGCTGGTCTATCTGGCCGGCCCCTCGGGCGCGGGCAAGTCGACCCTGCTGAAGATGATTGCCGCCATGGAAAAGCCGACCTCCGGCAAGGTCCTGGTGAACGGCCAGGATATTGGCGCCCTGAAGCGGGCCGGCATTCCCTTCCTGCGCCGCAACCTGGGCTTGATCTTCCAGGAGCAGCGTTTGCTGAACGACCGCTCGGTGCTGGCCAATGTGATGATGCCGCTGCTGGTCAGCGGCGCGCCGCGTTCGGCCGCCGAGCAGCGCGCCCGCGCCGCTCTGGACAAGGTGGGCTTGCTGGACCGTGCCGACGCGCAACCCTTGGCCCTGTCCGGCGGCGAGCAGCAGCGCGTGTCGATTGCGCGCGCCATCGTCAACCGCCCGCAAATCATCCTGGCCGACGAGCCGACCGCCAACCTGGACCGCGCCAGCGCCAGCAAGGTGATCGATGCCCTGCATGCCTTCCACTCGGTGGGGGTGACTTGCCTGATTTCCTCGCACGATGAGCAAATCCTCGATGCCGCCGCGCGCGTGATCCATCTCGAACGTGGCGAACTGATGCGGGAGGCAGCATGAGCACCTGGCTGCGCCAGCACCTGTTCGCCCTGGGCGCCGCGCTGGTGCACGTGCGCCGGGCGCCAGGTTCCTTCCTGTTTAATATCCTGGTGGTGGCGATCGCCCTGGCCCTGCCCTTCATGGGCGTAACCTTGCTCGACAATGTGCGCCCCATGTCCGAGCAAATGGCGGTCGAGCCCGAGCTCAGCGTCTTCATGCGAGCCGATACCGCGCGCGAACAGGCGGCTGGCCTGGCCTCCGCGCTGCGCGGCATCGCGCCGCAAGCGAAAATCATCTTCGTCCCGCGCGAAAAGGCCCTGGAACAATTGCATGCCAAGAGCGGCCTGGCCGACGTGCTGGCCACCCTGGGCGAAAACCCGCTGCCGGACAGCTATGTGGTCAAACTGAACGCGTTCCAGGATGCTGCCGAGGGACGCAAGATCGACGCCATCGCCGAGCAGATGCGCGCCCTGCCCGGCGTGGAGACGGTCCAGGTCGATTCCGAATGGGTCAAGCGCCTGGCCGCCTTGCTCGGCATCCTGCGCCTGGCCCTGCTGCTGCTGGCCGTAACCCTGGGCACGGTGGTGGTGGCGGTGGTGTTCAACACCATCCGCCTGCAAGTGCTGACCCAGCGCGAGGAAATCCTGGTGTCCAAGCTGATCGGCGCCACCGACAGTTTCATCCACCGCCCCTTCTATTACACGGGCGCCCTGCTCGGGCTGTGCGCCGGCGGTGTCGCCCTGGGCGCCGTGGCCCTGGCCCTGCAGCCGCTGAACCGCGCCATTGCCGAGTTCGCAAGGCTGTACGCGTCCGAATTCCAGCTCGCGCCGCTGGAACCGCTGGCCATCGCCGGCCTGCTGGCCCTGTCCGCCGGCCTGGGCCTGGCCGGCGCCCTGCTCTCCGTCCAGCGCCACCTGTCCCGCTTGAATTGAAAGTCGGGGTCAGCTCTGGCAACCGGACATTTGCTGCGCAAATGTCCGGTTGCC
>CAMLRG010000145.1 GCA_946482335.1 uncultured Duganella sp.
TCTGCAACGAAGTGCCGATGGTGTTCCGCGACGGCAAACCGTACGCGATCTGCGCCTTCTTCGGCTGCTGGTTCTACATCGCCCTGCAATACACCGCCGTCTCGGATGATGTGGCGCTGTGGTCCAGCGCCGCGTTGATTACCGCCATGCGCCTGCTGGCCTGGCGCTTCGACCTCAAAATCGGCCGGCCCTGATTGACCGGTCATGCCTGTCTTCGATGTTGCCACTTCCACCACCCTGATCGGGATCCTGTCGCTCCTGATCGCCAGCACTTTCCGCGGCCTGCACGAGCACACGCTGGGCACCTCGGCCGGCGGGCAGTGGGCCTTGTCGGCCTTCTTCGGCGGCTGCGCCGCCCTGCTCACCGCCTTCGGCAGCGGCCTGCCCGCCTTCATGACGACCGTCGCCGACAATATGCTGACCATCGTCAGCCTGGTCTTCATCCACCGCGGCGCCGCCTTGTTTGTCGGCCAGCGCCCGGCCGACCGCGGCTACCTGGCCTGCATTGCCGCCGCCGCGGCCGGATTCATCGTGCTGTCGTACCTGCTGCCCAGCGTCGAGCGCCGCATCGGCCTGGTGTGCATTTTCCGCGCCGGCTTCTACCTCGCCACGCTGGTCCTGCTGCACCGCCCCGGACTGCCGGCCGGCACGCGCCACCTGCGCATCATCCTCGCCATTGCCGCGACCTGGAACCTGGCGCGGCTGGCGGTCTTGGCGCAAACCGATGGCCAGATCGGCACCTTCCTGGCCGGCGGTCCATCCTTTGCCGTGATGGTGGCCATCGGCGGCATCCTGCAAATCCTGATCAATGCTTTCCAGTTCCGGCTGGAGAGCGAACGTACGCGCGACGAGTTGCTGCAGCATGCCGGCCGCCTGCAAGCCAAACGCGACGCCTTGCAGGCCACGGTCACCGAGCGCACGGCCGAATTGACCCAGCTGGCGACCACCGACAGCCTGACCGGCCTGGCCAACCGCCGCCACTTCATGGACCAGGGCTGGCGAGAAATCGAACGGGCCCGCCGCTACCGCCAGCCGCTCGCGCTGATGCTGATCGATATCGACCACTTCAAGGAAATCAACGACCGCCACGGCCATCCGACCGGCGATGAGGTGCTGCGCCTGGTGGCGCGGGCCTGCCAGTCCGCCGCCCGCAACGCCGACCTCGCCGGCCGCATTGGCGGCGAAGAGTTTGCCCTGCTGATGCCCGAAACCAGCCTGGTCGCGGCCCAGCTGGCCGCCGAACGCATACGCCGCGCCGTGGCTGCCGTGGATGGCGCCGCAGCCGGCATTGCCCGCCCGGTCACCGCCAGCGTCGGCCTGGCCGTGCTGGAGGAAGACGACGCCACGCTGGAACGCCTGATGGCGCGGGCCGACAGGGCACTCTACCAGGCCAAGCAATTCGGCCGCAACCGGGTCATGTTCGCATGAGCGCCCTGCACCTGGGCACGGTCGCCTTCACCCTCGGCATCGCCTGCCTGGCGGTGGGCGGCGCCTTCTACGGCCTGGGCGCCGTGCGCGGCGTGAAATCGGCCGGCAGCGACTGGAGCGTCGCCGCCATCTGCCAGGGCGCCGCCCTGCTGCTGGTGGGCCTGCGTTCGCCGCAGCCGGAAACCATCGCCATCTTCGCGGCCGAAGTGCTGTTGGCGGCCAATGCGCTGCTGCTCTTGCGCGGCGCATTGCGCTACAGCGGCAACGACCGCGCGCCGGGCCCGCTCCCCACCGCCGGCCTGCTGGCGATACTCGCGGCGCCGATCGCCTGGTTCGCGCTGGCGCAGCCGGACGACACGGCGCGCAACCTGCTGGCCGCCCATCTGCGCGCGCCACTGGTGGGCGCCGCAGCGCTCATCCTTTGGCGTCACGCGCCGCGCCCCGGCCGCACCATCCTGGCCGTCTTGTTCGCGATTGATGCCCTCTGGCAGGCCGTGCACGCCTTTGCGCCGATGGAAGGTGCGCTGTCGGCGATGGAACTGCTGCTGCGCGGCGCCCTGGCCATCCTCGTCATCGCCACCCAGTTCCGTACCGAGAGCGACAACGCACGCGCCGCCCTGCGCCGCTGGGCGGAAGAGCTGGAAGCGGAAAGCCGGCAGCTGGAACACACCGTCGAAGAGCGCAACCAGGAACTGCGTGAAAAGGCGGCCACCGACTTCCTCACCGGGCTGCCCAACCGGCGCCAGTTCCTGGCGCGCGCCGAACAGGAAATCGCCCGCGCCAGGCGCTACGGCCACGCCCTGTCGCTGCTGATGATCGACATCGACCACTTCAAATCGATCAATGACGGTTTCGGCCACCCGGCGGGAGATCGCGCCATCATCGCCGTCGGCCGCCACTGCGCCGACGCATGCCGCTCCAGCGACCTGGCAGGCCGGCTGGGAGGCGAAGAATTCGCCATGCTGCTGCCGGAAGCGGGCAACGCCGAAGCCCAGGCGGTGGCGGAACGCCTGCGTCTTGGCGTGCGTGCGTTGCAAGTGGAAGAGGAAGGCCGGCCGATTCCGGTCAGGGTGAGTATCGGCGTCGCCAGCCTGGTGCAGGAAGATGCCGGGCCGGACACGCTGCTGGCGCGCGCCGACCGGGCCTTGTACGCGGCCAAGAACGCCGGCCGCGATTGCGTTCGCTGCGCCTGAATCAGACCGCGTCCGCACCGGTCTCGCCGGTACGGATGCGGATGACCTGCTCCACGTTCTGCACGAAGATCTTGCCGTCGCCGATCTTGCCGGTGCGGGCAGCCTTGATGATTGCATCGACGGCGCTGTCGACCACGCTGTCGTCCACCACCACCTCCACTTTCACCTTCGGCAGGAAATCGACCACGTATTCCGCGCCGCGATACAGCTCGGTGTGGCCCTTCTGGCGGCCGAAGCCTTTCACCTCGGTCACGGTCAGGCCGGTCACGTTCACTTCGGCCAGCGATTCGCGCACTTCGTCCAGTTTGAATGGCTTGATGATGGCGGTAATTTGCTTCATTGCGTTCTCCTTATAGTAATCAGGCGTCGGGCACGGTCTTCAGGTTTTCCAGCCAGGCTGCGGCCTCCGAGTCGCTCGGCGCGCGCCAGTCGCCGCGCGGCGAGAGCGAACCGCCCGAACCGACTTTCGGCGCGTTCGGCACGCAGCTGCGCTTGAATTGGGAAGTCTGGAAGAAGCGCTTCAGGAAAATGCCCAGGTTATGTTTGATGTCCTTCAGCGCGTACTGGTTGCGCACCACGTGCTCGTCTTCCGGCCACAAGCCGACGTCGCGGTCGCGCCAGGCGTGGTGCGCCAGGAAGGCCACTTTTGCCGGCGCGAAGCCGAAACGCAGCGTGTAATACAGGTTGAAGTCCTGCAGCTCGTAAGGGCCGATGACGCTTTGCGTGACCTGCGCCGGGGCCTCGTCGCCGGCCTTGCCGGGCACCAGTTCCGGGCTGATCTCGGTGTTCACCACCGCCAGCAGCACGCTGGAATTGACGTCGCCGAACTGGCGGCTCTCCGCCACCCAGCGCACCAGGTGGGTGATCAGCGTCTTGGGCACGCTGGCGTTCACGTTGTAATGCGACATGTGGTCGCCCACGCCGTAGGTGCACCAGCCCAGCGCCAGTTCACTCAGGTCGCCGGTACCGATGACGATGCCGTTGTGGTGGTTCGCCATCCGGAACAGGTGGCTGGTGCGTTCGCCCGCCTGCACGTTTTCGAACGTGATGTCGTATTCTTCCTTGCCTTCGCTATAGGGGTGGCCGATATCCTTCATCATCTGGATGCAGCTCGGACGGATATCGACTTCCAGCGCCGTGCAGCCGATGAACTGCATCAGCGCCCTTGCCTGGTCCAGGGTCCGGGTGCTGGTCGCAAAGCCCGGCATGGTCGCTGCGATGATATTGGCGCGCGGCAGGCCGAGGCGGTCCATGGCCTTGGCGCACACCAGCAGCGCGTGGGTCGAATCCAGCCCGCCCGACACCCCGATCACCACTTTCTTGATGCCGGACGAGGACAGGCGCTGCACCAGCGCGCTGACCTGGATGTTGTAGACCTCGTTGCAACGCTGGTCGCGCAACTGGGGGTTGGCAGGCACGTAAGGGAAGCGCGCCACGTTGCGCTCCAGCGGCAGCACGCGGTGCAAGGGCAATTCGACCGGGAAGCGCACGGTGCGGAACTGTGCCACCTCGCCCTTGTGGCGGCGCATGGAATGGCCGAAAGTGGTGGTGCGCATGCGTTCGCGCGACATGCGCTCCAGGTCGACGTCGGCAAAGACCACGTGGGACTCGTCGGAGAAGCGTTCCGACTCGGCCAGCATCTCGCCGTTTTCATAGATCAGGGCCTGGCCGTCCCAGGCAAGGTCGGTGGTCGACTCGCCGCGCCCGGCCGAGGAATACAGGTAGGCCGCGATGCAGCGCGCCGATTGCTGGCCCACCAGCTGGCGGCGGTAATCGGCCTTGCCGACCAGGATGTTCGATGCCGACAGGTTGACCAGCACCGTCGCGCCGGCCAATGCCGCGAACGAGGACGGCGGGATCGGCACCCACACATCCTCGCAAATCTCGATATGGAATTTGAACAGCGGCAGGTTTTCCAGCTCGAACAGCTGGTTGGCGCCGAACGGCGCGAGTTGGCCGAGCAGCGCGATTTCCGTGGAAACCGCCTCGTCGGCCGCGCTGAACTGGCGCGCCTCGTAAAATTCGCCGTAATTGGGCAGGTAGGTCTTGGGCACCACGCCCCGGATCACGCCGCCGGCCACCACGATGGCGCAATTGAACAAGCGGTGGTCCACGCGCAGCGGCGCGCCAACGATCAGGGTTGCGGGAATACGGCGCGAGGCCTCCACGATGTTGTCGAGCGCTTGCAGCACCCCATCGAGCAGCGCGCGCTGGTGGAACAAGTCGTCGCAGGAATACGCCGACAGTCCCAGTTCCGGAAACGCCACCAGCACCGCCCCCTTGCCCGCCGCCTGCTCCGCCAGCGCGATCGTCTGTGCCGCGTTGAACAGCGGATCGGCCACGCGGCAGCGCGGCACGCCCACCGCCACGCGGGCGAAATCATGGTGGTACAAATTATGGAAGGAATGCGACATAGCTCAGCGAGACCAATGGTGATGGCGAAGATTTTAACATTGCCCCCATTTCCATGTCCGGCCAGGCCCGACGGCCGGCCCTCGGCCACCGGGACGCTCGGCCGCCGGGCGCGCTCGGCCGCAATTCGCTAGAATGGCCGGATGGAATACCGTACCAGCGTCCTTGCCACCCTCGCCGACGTCGCGCCTGCCGATTGGGACCGGCTGGCGGCCGGCAACCCCTTCCTGTCGCACGCTTTCCTGCACGCCCTGCACGAATCGGGCAGCGCGAGCGCGGAAACGGGGTGGCAGCCGCAGTTCCTGGCGCTGTGGGACAAGGACGGGCTGGCAGCCGCCATGCCGCTCTACGTCAAGTCGCATTCCTACGGCGAATACGTGTTCGACTGGGCCTGGGCCGATGCCTACCACCGCAACGGTATCGAGTACTACCCCAAACTGTTGTCCGCCATCCCGTTCACGCCGGTGACCGGCCCGCGCCTGCTGGCGCGCGACGGTGCGGCACGCGCAGCGCTGCTGCGGTATCTGGGCGAGCAGCAGCGGGTGGCAGGCATGTCGTCCACCCACGTCCTCTACCCGCCCCAGGAGGAAGCCGCACAGCTGGAGGCCGCCGGCTTCATGCTGCGCACCGGTGTGCAATTCCATTGGCTGAACCAGGGCTACCGGGATTTCGAGCAATTCCTGCAGACGCTGGAACACAGGAAGCGCAAGAACATCCGCGCCGAACGCCGCAAGGTGCGCGAAGCCGGCATCACCATGCGCCGGCTGCGCGGTCACGAAGCCGGCGAAAAGGATTGGCGCTTCTTCCACCGCTGCTACAGCAACACCTACGCCGAGCACCGCTCATCGCCCTACCTGAACCTCGATTTCTGGCTGCGCCTTGCACGCACCATGCCGCAGCATCTGCTCCTGGTGCTGGCCGAACGCGATGGCCAGCCGGTCGCCGCCTCGCTGGTCGTACACACGCCGGACACGCTGTATGGCCGCTACTGGGGCGCCATGGAGCACATCCCCTGCCTGCACTTCGAAACCGCCTATTACCAGCCGCTCGAATTCTGCATTGCCAACGGCATCCGCACGTTCGAAGGCGGCGCCCAGGGCGAACACAAGATGGCGCGCGGCTTCCTGCCGCAAAAGACTTATTCCGCCCACTGGCTGGCGCACCCGGCCTTCAGCGACGCGGTCGAACGCTTCCTGGCGCGGGAAGCGGGCGGCATCGACGCCTATCTCGACGAATTGAACGAACACACGCCCTTCCGCCGCCCTGCCACGTAAGCGCGCCGCGCAGCGCGCTCGGTGCCGCTCAGTTTGCACTAATGCGGCGACGGCCTTCTGCTGCCATGCTCTCCCGGCCGCGGCTGCACACCTGCCTCGTCGTCGTCCAGTTCGACGGGAGCCAGCGCCGTGTTGGCCGGGCCATGCAGCACGGCGCCGTCGGCGGCAAAGCGCGAACCGTGGCAAGGGCAATCCCAGGACTGTTCGGCCGGATTCCAGCTCACCGCGCAACCCAAATGGGTGCACACCGCCGACATCGCGTGCAGGCCGCCATCGTCGTCGCGGTAGACCGCCACCTTTTTCGCGCCCCGGTTCAGGATCGCGCCCTGACCCGGCGCGATCTCGACCGCCGAGTCGACTTCGCCGCCGCGCAGCCAGTCGCCGTATTGCGCCAGCGTGTTGGCCTGCTCCTGCAGGAATTCCTTCATGCCGTGGAAGGGCTTGCGCGCCGGGTCGTATAAGTCCGCCCACGGATTCTCGCGGCCCATGATCAGGTCGCGCACGATCATCGCCCCCAGCGTGCAATGCGTCATGCCGTTGCCGGAGTCGCCGCTGATGACGTAGACCTGGCTGTCATCCATCGGATTACGGCCGAGGAATGGCAAGCCGTCCACCGGCTCCATGATTTCGCCGGACCAGCGCAGCGTCACCGCGCCTGCCATCGGGAAGCGCTCGCGCACCCAGGCTTCCAGCTGGTCGTGCCGATGGCGCGGATCGTGGTCCTGCCCCACCTTGTGGTCGCAGCCGCCCACGATCAGTATTTCGTGGCCCGGGCTGGCGCCGCTCCGCTCCAGCCGGATGTAGTAATAAGGGTCGCCGGTATCCCACAGCAGCATGCGCGGCACCGACCCGCGCGGCACTTCCACCCCGATCACATAAGTGCGGTAGCCATTTTGTTTGGTATGCAGCACGACGCGGTTGTTGAAGGGGGTGTTGGTCGCCACCACCACCGCCCGCGCCACCACGCGTCCGTGCGCCGTGTCCACGTGCAGGCGGTCGCCTACCCGGTCGATATTGGTCGCGCGGCTGTTGCAGCAAATGTGTCCCTGGCGGCGCTGGATGCAGCCGGCCAGCCCGCCGAGATACTTCAGCGGATGGAATTGCGCCAATTGCATGAAGCGCACGCACGCGCCGGCCGCATAGCTCAGGCCCGGCACCTCGGGCAGCAGCTCTACCTGCAGGCCGGCCCGGGTGGCGGCCTCGAATTCGCGCCGGATTTCCTCCTGGTCGCCGGTCGCCGAATACAGGTAACCGTCGAGCCGTTCGAACTCGCAAGCAATGCCTTCGCTGCCGACAATGGATGCCACCTGCTCGATGGCCGCCATCTGGCCGGCGGCGGCCAGCCGCGCATTGACCGCGCCGAAAGTCTGCTCCAGGCAGTGGTACCACTCATCCGGCGGCGCAAGATGGGCCGTGGTACGGCTGGTTTCGCCGCTGCCCAGTTCACGCGCTTCCAGCAGCACCACGCGCTGGCCTTCCAGCGCCAGCAGGTAGGCGGTGGACAAGCCGGCGATGCCGCCGCCGATGACGCAGGCATCGGCCTGCAGTTCGCCGCTCAGCTCAGGCATCGCGGCGAGGGGCGCCGTCTGCGCCCAGATCGACAAGGATCCTTCCATGTTGCGTCCTCCCTGCAGGGTTGCACGCAACGACTATATACCGCTCCGTTGCCAGGCGGCGCGCAAAAAAAAAACGCGCAGCCGGCCGGCTGCGCGCTCTGTCGGGGCGGGGCGTGCGCTTAAACGCCGGCTTCCAGCTTCTTGGCTTGCTCGACGCCGTGCAGGATTTCCTTCTTGGCTTCTTCCGGGCCGAACCAGCCGTCGACCTTGACCCACTTGCCGGGCTCCAGGTCCTTGTAGTGCTCGAAGAAGTGCTGGATCTGCTGCAGGCGCAGGTCTTGCAGGTCTTCCGGCTTTTGCCAGTGCTTGTAGATCGGCAGCACTTTGTCGACCGGTACCGCCAGCACTTTCGCGTCCTGGCCGGATTCGTCGGTCATCTTCAGCACGCCGATGGCGCGACAACGCACCACCACGCCCGGGATCAGCGGGAACGGGGTGATCACCAGCACGTCGACCGGGTCGCCGTCATCGGACAGGGTGTTCGGGATGTAGCCGTAGTTGCACGGGTAGTGCATGGCGGTGCCCATGAAACGGTCCACGAAGATGGCGCCGGATTCCTTGTCCACTTCGTACTTGATCGGATCCGCGTTCATCGGGATTTCGATGATCACGTTGAAATCGTTCGGCAAGTCCTTGCCGGCCGGTACTTTGTTCAGGCTCATGTTTTTCCTCGGATTATTGCGATTTGAAACTGTTTAACCTGGCAATTATAGCGGGTTGCGCGCCGTTTGTGCGGCGCAGCACCCTCACAGGATGGTTGCCAAGGCGCACTGGCGATAATGGTTCGCCGCATCTTCGGGCTGGGACAGGGCTTCGTGCAGCTGCGCCAGCTTGAGGTGGGATTCGCGCACCATGCGCGGTTCGGACGCGTCGGACAGGGCTTGCTCCAGATAGCGCTGGGCTTTGCCCCACAGCTTCTGCTTCAGGCACAGGGAGCCCAGGGTCAAGGCCAGCTCGGCGTCGCTCGGCCGCTCGCCCAGCCAGCCTTCGCAATGCTCGATCTGCATCAGCAGCGCCGACGATCCGGCCGGGGCGGCGGCATCGCGGTAGGCGCGCACCACGCGCTCGTCCCAGTTGGCGGCCAGGGCTTCCTCGCACACCACGCGCGCTTCGTCGTGCAGGCCGCGCGCATTCAGGGCGGTGGCGGCGCGGCAGGCCACGAAGGGCTTGATGCGGTCGGCGGTCGGGATGGTGGACCAGACCCGCTGCAGCGATTCCGCATCGTGCGTGTTGTCCGACAGCAGGTCGTCGTAGGCCAGTTCGCGCAGGCGCGCCGACAGGGCCGGATGCAGGGCCTTGTGCTTGTCCAGCAGGCGCACCAGGCGCAGCACTTCCGGCCAGTTCTTGGCTTGCTGCTCGGCCTTCAGCGACCATTGCAGGGCGTGGATGTGGCGCGTGCCGCTGGCATTCAGTTCGCGCACCGCTTCCAGCGCGGCTTCCGGCTGGTGGTCGTCGACCAGCAGTTCGGTCATGGTCATCAGGCGTGCGGTCTTCATGCCGTTGTCGCTGGCGATGCGCGCCAGCCACTGGTCGCGGCGGGCTTGCTGGCGCATGCGGTGGGCGGCGCGGGCCCCGATCAGGGCGGCGACACCGGCGTTTTCCGGCAGTTCGGCCGCGCGCAGCGCCGCCTTTTCCGCGTGGCCGAAGCGGCCCTCGAACAGGGCTTTCAGCGCGTCGCGCAAGCCTTTGTTGCCATCGCGTTCGCGCTTGTGCTGGCGGTAGGCCGCCACCTTGCGCGGCATGTTCACGGTGGCGTTGAAGGCGCGCACCAGGAAGTACACCAGCATGAATGCCGCAACCAGCAGCACCAGGAAGAAGTTGAGCGACAGGTCGACCCGGTAAGGCGGGTAGAACAGCACCACATTGCCGGGGTTGAAGCGCGCCGTCACGGCGATACCGATGGCCGCGGCCATCATTACAACGAGCCAGATAAAGAGACGCATTATGGCTTCGCCTTGTAGTTGCGCACCGCGTTCAGGCTGTCGGCCAGCGTCGGCATTTCGATCGACAGGTTGCTGCCCTGCAGCTGGCGCAGCAGCTGCTGCGCGGTCTGGGTCTGGCGGGTCTTGGTGTCGAAGTACTTGGCCAGCGATTCCTGCGCCGCCAGCAGGTCGGCGCGGAAGGCGGCTTCATTGCGCGACAGCAGGGCCATGCGCGCATTCAGCAGGCGCAGTTTCAGGTTCTCGCGCAGGAAGTAGGCCTCTTCCGGGGCCAGCATGATGGCTTCCGGCGTATCGACGCGGCGCACGCGGACCAAGGTGGATACCTCGGCCCACATTTCGCTGCTCCAGTCCTGCCACACGGTCTTGACGCGGTTGCCCCAGCTGTCCGGATCCTCGCCGGCCGGTGCGGAAGCGTCGTCCTTGCCGGCGGCGCCTTTGCCTTTCGGCCTGGCCGGCGTATGGCTCTTGCGCTCCGGCGGCGCGGGCGGGGTCGGCTTGGCGTCGGACAGCATCGGCAAGGTGTCGACCTGGGCGATCACATTGTCCAGGCGCACCGCCAGGCCGACCGAGTCGACGTTCGGCAGCGCCTTCAGGCGCTCGATATCCTTGGCGATGGCGCGGCGGATGGTGATGAATTGCGGCTTGTCGGAGCGCGACAGGCTGCGGTCGGCGTTCTGCAGCGCGATCAGCGCGCCCGGCACGTTGCCGGCCAGTTGCAGCTGCTGGCTGGCGGTCGACAGCACCTGCTCGATCTCGGCCAGCGCCCATTCGTCGCGGTTCTTCGACATGTCCTGGTACAGCTGCTCCAGCGCCAATTGCTGCGCCTGCGCTTCCTGCTGGCGGTTTTCCAGCACGCCCACTTTCAGCTGCAGTTCCTTGCTGGTCTCCTGCACGTTCTTGGCCAGCTGGCTGGTTTGCGCATTGGTCGAATCGCCGATCTGCAGGCGGCGCGCCATTTCCTCGCGCAGGCGGTGCACCTGGTTCTTCGAATAGAAAGCCTGGGCGGCCAGCAGGATGCCGAGCACCACCACGGCAATCGTCAGCGGCTGGCGCAGGGCATCGCGCTCCGCGGCCGGCGGGGCGGCCGGCGCGGACGGGGCGGGGTTCGGGGTGTCGACGGCCGGCGCGGTTTGCGGAGTTGGCGGGACGTCTTTGTTGTCAGTTTGATTAGGCAAATCGTTCATGGACGTGATTGTAACGCGGCGAGCACCCGTTCGTCGCCTGATCCTGTGAGGGTCACATGCTGGAAGCCCAGCTCCCGCGCCGTCTCGGCAATGCGCGGATGCGGGACAAACAGGTGATGATGTTGCATAGTTGCAACGATTGTCAACTTGTTTAATTGCCGGAGCCAGCCGGCCAGGCCGCGCAGGGCTTCCGAACTGGTGACGATCCAGTCGGCGCCGCCGGCGCTGCCCGCGCCTGCCTGCCCTGCCTCGCCGGCCAGTGCGGCCAGGCGCGCCGCCAGCGCGGGCGTGAGTTGCGGCACTGCGCGGCGGTAGGCTGGCAGCACCGTCACGTCGGCCCCGGCGGCGCGGAACGCATCGGCCATCAGTTCGCGGCCGGATTCGCCGCGCACGATCAGGACTTTGGCGCCACGCAGGGCGGTCAGGTCGAGGGCTTGCAGCAAGTGTTCGGTGTCGCTGTGCGCGGGGTCGGCGGGACTGGCGATCTGGTTCGCGGGAACGCCTTTGGCGGCCAGGGCCTGGCGGCTGCCCTCGCCCACCACGGCGGCGCGCAGGCCGGCCGGCCAGGCGCGGATGTGGGCGAAAGCGGCTTCGATGGCGTTGGGGGAGACGAAGGCTGCCAGCTGGTAGTGCGACAGATCGGCCAAGGCGGCTTGCAGCGGGGACTGGTCGGGCAGCGGGGCGATTTCCAGCAGGGGCAGCAGCTCCACCCTCCGGCCGAGGGCGCGGATGCGGCCCGCCAGGGGCTCGGCCTGGGCGATCGGGCGGGTGAGGATGACGGGGCGCGGCATCAGAACCGGTAAACCGGGGTCAGACCCGAGGGTCTGACCCCGACTTGCGGAAGGCGCAGGGGTTGGCCGGCATCGCGGCTGGCTTATACCGACGGGGCGGCGTTGGGGCTCATGCCGTCGGCTTGCTCGGCTGCGCAGGCGGCCAGGATGGCTTCGGCGTCCTGGGCGCGCAACTGTTCGGCGACCTGGGCGCCCAGCGCTTCGGCATCGGCGGCGGCGCCGGTGATGTCAGCGCGGGCCACACGCGTGCCGTCGGGCGTGGCGACCATGGCGCGCAGGTGCATCCGGGCGCCATCCACGGTGGCGAAGGCCGCCAGCGGCACCTGGCAGGAACCGCCGAACACCTTGGATACCTTGCGCTCCGCCGTCACCGCCTGTGCGGTCGGCATGTCGTTCAGCGGCGCCAGGATGGCTTTCAGGTCCAGCCCATCATCGCGTTCGGCGATTTCGATCGCCATCGCCCCCTGCCCTGCGGCGGGCAGCGAATCCTCCGGCTCCAGCAGGGCTTTGATGCGCTGCGGCAAACCAAGGCGTTTCAGGCCGGCCGCGGCCAGGATGATGGCCGCATAGTCGCCCCGATCGAGCTTGCCCAGGCGGGTATCGAGATTGCCGCGCAAAGGCTTGATCACCAGATGCGGATAGCGCGCCGCAATCAGGGCCTGGCGGCGCAGGCTGCTGGTGCCGACCACGGCGCCGGCAGGCAGTTCGGCCAGCGAGGCATAGTCGTTGGAAACGAAGGCGTCGCGCGGATCTTCGCGTTCCAGCACGGCAGCCAGCGCAAAGCCTTCCGGTAATTCCATCGGCACATCCTTCAGCGAATGGACCGCCAGGTCGGCGCGGCCTTCGGCCATTGCGACTTCCAGTTCCTTCACGAACAGGCCCTTGCCGCCCACCTTCGACAGTGCGCGGTCGAGGATCTGGTCGCCGCGCGTGGTCATGCCCAGAATCTCAATGCTGCACTGCGGATATAATAAAGACAAGCGCGCGCGGACATGCTCCGCCTGCCACATGGCGAGGCGGCTTTCGCGCGATGCGATCACCAATTTGGAAGGGAGCTGTTGGGCCATTTCAGGAGTATTCAAAACCAGTTCTTTCGCTGTTGCTTGCGCCAAACCGGCGTTCACCAGTGTATTGCGCATGATTGGAACCACAAATTTTAGCATGCGCGCCCTATGCAGACCGCGGCCACGAGCCTATTGCACGACCATTCTTATCTTTTGATTGAATAACTATGGCAAATCAAGCAAGTGCAACAGACGAACAAAACCAGAGCGCCGATAAAGACGCGCCGTTGAAAGAAGATATCCGCCTGCTGGGCCGCCTGTTGGGCGACGTCCTGCGGGAACAGGAAGGCGAGGAAGTATTCGCAGTCGTGGAAACCATTCGCCAGACGGCAGTGCGCTTCCGCCGCGAAGCCGACGCCGGCGCCGCCAAGGAACTGGACGGCATGCTGAAGATCCTGACACGCGAGCAAACCATTACGGTGGTGCGGGCTTTCTCCTACTTCTCCCATCTGGCCAATATCGCGGAAGACCAGCACCACATCCGCCGCCGCCGCGCCCACCTGCTGGCCGGCTCGGCACCGCAAAAGGGCAGCATCAGCTTTGCACTCGACAAGCTGAAGGAATCCGGCGTCCAGCTCGACACCGTGACCACCTTCTTCAAGGAAGCCCTGATTTCGCCGGTGCTGACAGCGCACCCGACCGAAGTGCAGCGCAAATCCATCCTGGACGCCGAACACGACATCGCCCGCCTGCTGGCCCAGCGCGACCTGCCGCTGACGCCGAAGGAAAGCGCGGCCAACCTGCACATGCTGCGCGCCCGCATCGCGACGCTGTGGCAGACCCGCATGCTGCGCTACTCCAAGCTGACCGTGGCCGACGAAATCGACAACGCCCTGTCCTACTACCGCAT
>CAMLRG010000146.1 GCA_946482335.1 uncultured Duganella sp.
ACCTAACGTGGAGCTACCCGGCGCCGGAGCGCAGCGGAGGGAACCAAAAAGCGCAGCTTTTTGGCGTCCGGGTTGAGCGAAGGGTTATGCATAGATTTCTCGGAGGGCCAAGATGGTGTCCTTATACGCCTCGCCTACAAGGCCGAGATTTTGGTGGTAGCGAAACCCGGACATCTTTGCTTGCGCCGCGGCAAGGGCCAACGCTGCGTGCACTTTCGAATCAGAAACTTTGCGGAGGGCATGGAGAATCAAGCTCTTCGCAGCGTGCCATTTGAATTTATCGAGAGGGAACATCAGATCACTTTCACGCTCGTTTAGGACCTCAAGCGCGTCGTGATACTCGGACGAGATGCGTTGCGTTGCCACGAGGAACGGGTAATCAACGTACTTTGTGGTCTTGTGGTTGGGCCGTGCGCGTTCGATAGCCAGTATGTCTTTCATGGCCCCGATTGCGAGCTCGGTTTTCCCAAGGGCGAGGTATGCATCGGACTTCGCGCTTAAAGCGCGCACATCTTCAAAATTCCCCTTCTTCGTTTCGAAGTAGCGGTCGGCCAGTCGAAGAGCAACTGACGGAACGGTCTTGGCAATCGTGAGAGCTTGGATTACCAAATACTGATCGCGTTGCGAACGTGTGCGGGAAAGCCGGGCAAAAAATTCTTGCTCAGTCTTTTCATCCCACGCTGCTTGTCTAAACCAGTCGGTGGCCATAGCGCCTATGCATAACGTGCGAATTCAGTGGCGCCGCAAGGCGTCCACTGGAATGAATGGTTATGCGAATTAGCCCCAAAAGCAGCCATAGGGATCAGCCGAAACTTCGGCAATGAGTTCATCAAGATGGCGCGCCTGCGGAAGGGGCTCATAGCTATGCCATTTGAGATCTTGGCGCTGCCAAAATAGTTTCCAAACTTGCTGGGTTTTGACGAACGTGAACTTTGCTTTGGGAAGTTCATGGGTCTCACCGTTCCCTTGCCACACCGGGCGAATCTCAAATATTTCAACACTTTGGTTCGTAAGCCGGTAGGCGAGATCAAGTTCCGAACGGATGTGAGCCGGTGGCCGGCGCTTCGTGACGAATGCACCGACTACCTGTTCAATTTTCTTTTGCTCGAACTCACTTAGCATGGGCACTTCCGAAGGGCATAACGTTGGACGTAACCGGCCGCAGCATCGCGCAGCGATGCGAAGGTCCGGTTGACGGAATGGTTGGGCTTAGCGATCATCCAACCACTCCATGAATTCTGAGGCCACCTCAGGATCCAGTTCCAGAGATGCCTCCGCAAGAAGTTCGTTCCCTTTCGCTGCTGCCAGAGCAGCCATAGCACACTGAAGGAAATCTGAATCCCATTCGCGAGCACTCGCTGCCGCGATCAATCCAGGCAAACGAGCGAGCGAAGCGAAGTAGTCGGTTTCGAGATCGTCTGGGACTTCGATCTTTTGATTCTTGCGACAGACTTCGACCCACGCAGGAAAGTGGAAATAGTCGGAGCCTGCCTTTAAAGGCGAGCGCGAAAGCGCCTCAATAACATGTGGAACAGCGGCGAACGACGCAGAATATACATCCCCTTGATGTGCCAAGGAACTCCACAATGTGAACCAAGGTTCTTCCTCGCCCTGCGATAAAGGGAGCGTATCTAAACGGGCGAGCAACTTAGGCGTGTCCGAAGCCGGACCGTATGCATGGCGCAACTCACTCCAGCGTGGACTATTCAGCGAAAGCACAGGAACTCCTCATTCGGCCCAACGTGCAGAATAACCGGCGGCTGGCGCGCGCAGCGCGGAAGCCGTCCGGTTGATTGATTTGTTGGGCATAGCGTCAAGCCGTTTGGAAAATGCTCTTTGTCTCATAACAGCCAAAGCATACAAAGACATAGATCATGCCACAGTCGGCGAGGCAGTACTTGTCACCAATCGAGTCCAGTTGACCGTAAAAATCCATAGCCGTCCCACACGAACAAGTCGGTGTTTCATCGCCCCGGATCCAATCTGGGGCACCACCTAGCCGATGGCGTTTTCCCACCTCTCTCGGCGCCCATTGAAACCCAACGGCATCTTTGGCCTCTGGCGTATCAGGAGTCGGAACAAGTGGAATAGACGGGATGCGCATTCAGATGGCCCAACGTGGTGCTAACCGGCGGCTGGAGCGCGCAGCGCGTAAGCCGTCCGGTTGAGCTAGATGTTGGACACGCGCGTGAACTAGCCGCGAAAGCCAAGCCGACAGCGTGTCCGCGAATGCGCCCGCACGAACGCCAGCAAACCGCGCGTGTGGGCCCCTGCCACCAAACTGAGAACTGCCAGCGGCCCATACGCCAACACTGGCCGCGCTGGCGGATTTGCCAGCGGCCCAAGTGCCGAACGAAGTGATCGAAGTTTGAAACATGTTCACAGCGATGCCCAACGTAAATTAGACGTCATATTAACGATTTAGTAAATTTCATTATGACGCCTAATCCCAGCGTGATCAACAACGTGCATCGAATTGCTCAAGGCGTCTGGCATACACCCGCCTAATGACTTGGGCGAAAAATGCCAGGCGCTAGCTGGAGCGCTTCAATGGCAGTGGACCGGGCCCAGCCTATTGGCGCGAGCGAGCCACTAGTGCATCCAGCACCTGCAGGGTAGCCGGCATCACTTCGGCCACCGGTAGCTGGCTATTCGCCTTCATCACCATCCCAGGCTCGGTCACGTATTTGCCGTTGACAATAATGGTCGGCGTGCCGGTTACGCCGTAGCTGTCAGCGCTGCGCGCCAGATTCTTGAGACGTGCACCGACGCCGAACGAGTTGTAGGCTGACAGGAACTTCTCTTTGTCAATGCCATTGCGCACTGCCCATTCCAGGTTGTCGGCGTCGCTACGCAGGCGGCGGCGTTCCTGGTGCCAGGCTTGCAGGACCTTGTCATGCATCGTGTCCTGCAGTTGCAGGGCTTCCAGCGTGACGAACAGGCGCGCCTCGTAGTCGCGCGTGTCGCCGCTGGATAGGTGGATGCGGCGGAAGTTGACGCGCGATGCATTGTTCTTGACCCATGCGGCCAGCGGTGCTTCCACCGCATTGCATGCGGGGCAGTGATACATGAAGAACTCGATCACTTCGACCTTGCCGTCCACCTTTTGCGTCGGCTGTGCCTGGGGCAGGGTGCGGAATTCGGCGCCTTCCACCGGGTTGGATGGGGAGGCGATGGCCTTGCCGGTGCACATGGCAGCCAGCAGCAAGGATAGGGCGATACGGCGCATAAGGGCTCCTGATTATGCAGTGGTTTGGGAGTCGACCTGCAATTCCTGGTCGTTGGCGAAGGCCGCCATATTGGTTTCGCCCATGACGCGGCTGGTGACGGTGCCGGCGGTGATCGAGCCGCTGACGTTCAGCGCGGTGCGGCCCATGTCGATCAATGGTTCGATTGAAATCAGCAGGCCGGCCAGCGCCACCGGCAAATTCATCGAGGACAGTACGATCAGGGCGGCAAAGGTGGCGCCGCCGCCAACACCGGCCACGCCCACCGATCCGATGGTGATGATGGCCAGCAGCGGTGCAAGGAAGGAAACCGTGAAGGGATCGATGCCGACGGTCGGGGCGATCATCACGGCCAGCATGGCAGGATAGATGCCGGCGCAGCCGTTTTGCCCGATCGTGGCGCCGAAGGATGCTGCGAAGTTGGCGATGCCTTCCGGCGTGCCGAGGCGCTGGGTCTGGGTCTGCACGCTCATCGGAATGGAACCGGCGCTGGTGCGCGACGTGAAGGCGAAGGTCAGAACGGGCAGGATCTTCTTCGTATAACGCAGCGGATTGAGGCCACTGGCGCTCACCATCGCCAGGTGCACGCCGAACATCAGCAGCAGGGCGCAGTAGGAAGCCAGTACGAAGCCGATCAGGTTCAGGATGTCGGCGTAGCTGGAGCTGGATACCACCTGCGCCATCAGGGCGAACACGCCATAAGGCGTCAGGCGCAGCACCAGGGTTACCATGCGCATCACGATGGTGTGCGTTACGTGCACTGCGTGGTCGAAGGACGTGAAGTGGTCGGGCTTCTTCTCGGCGATGCCGATGGCTGCCACGCCGACAAAGACGGCAAACACCACCACGGCAATGGTCGACGTCTTGCGCGCTCCGGTCATGTCGAGGAAGGGATTGCTCGGGATGAAGGAGAGCAGCATGTTCGGCAGCGAGATCGATTGGGCGTCGGCCAGCTTGCCTTCCAGGTAGGCGCCGCGCGCCACTTCCGCCGCATTCGAGGCCAGGCCGACGGCGCTCAGGCCGAACAGCTTGGCCATCAGGATGCCGATTGCCGCGGCCACGGTGGTCGTCAGCATCAGCGTGCCGATGGTGAGGGCGCTGATCTTGCCCAGCGAGCTGGCATTGCGCAGCTTGAGGATGGCGGAGACGATGGACACCATAATCAGCGGCATCACGATCATCTGCAGCAGTTTGACGTAGCCGCTGCCGACGATGTCGAGGTACTGCCCGGTGAGTTTGACTTCAGGGCTGCCCGCGTCGTACAGCGCCTGCAGCCCGGCGCCCATCGCGATGCCCAGGCCCAGGGCGCTGAACACGCGCACGGTGAAGCTGGCATGGCGCTTCTGTTGCACGGCGAGGAAAATCATTACCAGGGCGGCGACAGCCAGGTTGAGGAGGACGAGCAGGTTCATTTGGGCGCGGGTATATTCTGGATCGACAGATTCTAATTGAATTGGTATAAGCTTGCCTAACTGCATCCAGGAGTTCCGGATTCACTACGGGGAGAGTAGCTTATGAGCAAACGATCCATGACGGTGGGAACCCGGCTGGCGCTGGGTTTCGGCTTGGTGCTGGCGCTGATGGCTGGCATTGCGGGCCTGGGCATCTACAGCATGCAGCATATCCACGACCAGCTGGAAAAAGTCGTGGAGCTCAATGTGGTCAAGCTGGCGCACGTGCAGGACATGTCGGAAGCGGTGCACGTCGTCGCGCGTGAAACGCGCACCATCGTGTTGTTGACGGATGATGCGGAGATGCAGCGCGAAGTGCCCAAGCTGCAGGCGGCATGGGCCCAGTATGACAAGGCACAGCAGGCACTGGACGCCTTGCCGAAGACCGCGGAAGGCAAGGCGATCCAGGCCCGCATCGATGCGCTGCGCCAGGAAGCACGGCCGCTGGCCGACCAGGTCCTGCAGTTGGCGTTGCAGCATAAGGACCAGGAGGCGGTTGCCCTGCTGCTGCAGAAGTCCGCCCCTGCCACGCAGCGCTGGCAGGATGCCATGGACGAAGATGTGCATCTGCAGCGCCGTCAAAACGATGAGGACGCGGCTGCGGCGGAAAAGGCCTACGGTACGGCCCGCAACCTGATGCTGGCAATGAGCGTCGTGGCGCTGGTGGTGGGCATTGCTGCAGCGGCGCTGATTGCGCGCCGGCTGCTGTGCCAACTCGGTGGCGAGCCCGAGGTCGCCGCCGAGATCGCCGGGCGCATCGCTGCCGGCGACCTGACGGTGGAGGTGGCCACCCGCAACGACGACCAGACCAGCATGATGCGGGCCATCGGCACCATGCGGGACAGCCTGCGGCGCATCGTGTCCGAAGTGCGGCAGGGAACGGAAACCATCAGTACGGCCGCCACCGAGATCGCGGTCGGCAATATGAATCTTTCGACGCGTACCGAGGAGCAGGCCAGCGCACTGGAGGAAACCGCTTCATCAATGGAGCAATTGACCAGTGCCATGCGCGAGAACGGCAGCCACGCGCGCCATGCCAACGAACTGGCGGCGGCGGCCAGTGCCGTGGCCCAACAGGGTGGGGCCGTGGTGGGGCAGGTGGTGCAGACCATGGGGGCGATCAGCGATTCCTCGCGCAAGATTTCAGACATCATCGGCGTCATCGACGGGATCGCGTTCCAGACCAATATCCTGGCCTTGAATGCGGCAGTGGAAGCGGCGCGTGCTGGCGAACAGGGGCGCGGTTTTGCGGTGGTGGCATCCGAGGTGCGCCAGCTGGCGCAGCGTTCGGCGGCGGCGGCCAAGGAAATCAAGGACTTGATCGTCAGGTCGGTGCAGCAGGTGGATCAGGGCAGCGTGCTGGTGGCGCGCGCGGGCAGCACCATGGATGAAGTGGTGGCGTCGGTGCAGCGGGCGGCCGCGATCATGCGCGAAATCACGGCTGCGGGCGAGGAGCAAGGCGCCGGGATCGAGCAGATCAACCGGGCCGTCACCGAAATGGATGCGGTCACGCAGCAAAACGCGGCTTTGGTGGAGGAGGCGGCGTCGGCGGCGGATTCGCTCAAACAGCAGGCTGCCCACCTGGAACAACTGGTGGGCGTGTTCAAGGTGCAGGGGGACTACGACGTCGCCACGCGCACGGCAGCCAGCAGGATGCCGACGAAGCAGCCGGCGGCAATCAGCGCGCCCGCGATCACGTAAGCGGGGCGCAGGGCGTCGACGTCGCGGTCGAAATCGCTGCGGCGGCGCAGTCCGATGAAGGACCAGCCGACGGCCAGCATGGTTTCGCCGAAGCTGCGTTGTTTGGTGTTTTCCATGGCGTTTCCTTTCAGGGTTGGGCCTATTGTGCGCTGGCCCGGCCCTGAAAAACAGGCGCAGAAGCGCCCGGAAACGACCATATCAGATGCTAGGCTGCTGGGGGCGCAACTGCACCATGGCCTTCTGCACCGCGCTGCGCTTGCCGCCGGCCCAGTCCAGGCGCAGCAGGTCGGCGTCGCCCAGCGATTCCAGGCTGGCCGCCGCTTCGTCGCTGCCGCCGTCGGCTTCCTCCAGCATTTCCTCGTACAGTTCGGGATAGGCCTGGATGCGCAGCATGACTTCGTCCGCCACTTCATCGGCCACCAGTATGTCGCCACAGGCGAGCAGGCGTTCGGCCAGCGCGTGCAGCGCGGCGTGGCGTCCCGGCGGAACGGCCTGCTGCAGCAGTTGCTCGAAACTGGCCAGGGCGTCCTGCAATTGGCGTGTGCAGGCCGAGACATGGCAGGCGTAGGTGGCGAATTCGCAGGCCAGGGTGCCCGGGCTGGCCGTCATGACGCCGTCGGCCATGAACAGGTGGCGCCAACTGGCCAGCATGGCATCGCCGCTCAACACCGGTCCTGCCGACGGAATCTGCCAAGGCTGGGCACATGCCAGCTGGCGCAATTGCGTTTCGGCGCGCGCCATGTGGACCTGCAATTCCTCCAGCTGGCGCGCGTAGGCGCTGCTGGCGCGGGATCGGCGCAGATTGTCCAGCAAGGGCATGGGGATGGTGTCGCGGCCGCGCCATCGGGCGACAACGGGCAGGGTGGCCGGGCGCGGCGCCTGGGTGGGCGCCAGCAAGTGGTTCCGTGCGCGCACACCGCGGCCGCGCAGCAGCCAGGTGTCGCCGGGTTTGAACTGCAGTAAAGAGTCCATGTGCAACCTCCCTTGAGCTTGAGAGGAAATTCTGAACCTTTTAACAAGCCCCTGCAAGCACTTGTCGGATGGGTGGAACCCGGCGGCAATACTAGTTGCCCAGCCATTCCAGCTGGCCGCTGGCGGCTTCGTCCAGGCGGGCGGCCAGGGCGGCCGCTGCGGGCTCGGCAATGCGGAATGCCAGCGTCACCCGTTCGCCGTGGGCGACCTCGGCCAGGCTGGCGCCGGCCGCGGCAAGTTCGCGCCGCAGGAGGCCTTCCAGCGAGTAGGGCAGCGTGCAGCGCAGTTCGGTGTAGCGGACGATGGGGGTCTTTTCTACTGTTAATAGGGCTTGCGCAACGGTATCGGTGTAGGCGCGCACCAGGCCGCCGGCGCCCAGCTTGATGCCGCCGTAATAGCGGACCACGGCGGCCAGTACGCCTTCCAGGTCCTGGTGGCGCAACACGTCCAGCATGGGGCGTCCGGCGGTGCCGCCCGGTTCGCCGTCATCGACCGCCGCCGACTGGCCGCCGGCCAGCAGCGCCCAGCACACGTGGGCCGCATCCGGGTGTTCGGCGCGCAGGCGGGCCACGAAGGCTTGCGCCTCGGCGCGGCTGGCAACCGGTTGCACGAAGCCGAGGAAGCGGCTTTTCTTGACCAGCAGTTCGCTGGTGGCGGGGGAAGCGATGGTTTGTGGCATGGGGCCAACATCATACAACTTTTACCCAAGGTCATGCCTTACAATGCCGTTGCTTATTAATTAACCCAACTTATGTCGGCGACTTACCGGATCAAGACCCTAGGCGTGCAGGACGGCTTCCAGCGGGAGCGGGTCGAGGCGCGCCTGATGCTGCTGTTCCGGCGCCCGCTGCAGGCGGTGCGGCCGATCGCCGACGGCAATGGCGCCTTGCTGAAAAAGGGTGTCGACCTGGCCACCGCCGAGCGTTACCGCAACGCCTTGCTGCAATGCGGCTGCGCCTGCGAGATCGAGGAAGAAGCCGCCGTCCCGCCGGCCCGCGCGGCGCTGGCGGATTACGCGGCACAGTTGATGGCCCACCTGCAGTCGCTGGACCCGGGCCGACGCTGGCAATTCATCGAGGAGGCGGGCGAGCTGTTCGGCGTGCCGGGGCCGGCATCGCCCTATCCGCTGGAATTGGTGGTGCCGCTGGAGCGCCTGTACCAGGAATGGCTGGCTTCTTCGCTGGCGGCCAGTGAGGATTTGCTGCGCTACACGGCGGGCATGGTGCTGATGGGGAATATGCCGGGCATGGTGGAGGAAGCGGCGCGCTACCTGTTGCCGATCGTGCGCAGCAGCGCGGAACGCGGGCAAGCCATGCTGGCCGCCGCGCGCGGCTATTCGCCGCTGCTGTTCCGGCCCTTGTGCGAGGGCCTGGAAATGGGCCTGGCCTACCACCGGGGCAGCGTCATGCACCGCGTGGCGCAGGCGCATCTCGATGCCTGGGACATGGATGAAGACGCCGCCTTCGAGGCTGCCTTCGCGAACCTGCGCGCACGTTCCGTGTTACCGCTGCAGGTATCGGCGCAGGGCGTGTCCTTCGGCGGCTGGGGCGATGGCTACGATTCATCGCGCATGCTGCTGCCGGAATTGGTGGCGGCTGCCGTCGGCGAGGGCCGTCCGGTGGTCATGGTGCCTACGCGTGGCAAGCTGATGGTGTGCAGCGACCAGTCGGAAGCAGCGCTGGATGCGATGATGAAGTTTGCCATCGATGCGATGCGCGAAGAGAAGATGGTCACGCCGCGCATGCTGCGCTGGCATGAGGGGCGCTGGCAGGTATTCGTGCCGCAATCGCATGCGCGGCGCCTGAACAGCCTCGCCAAATATGCCGAGGGCAACGATTACCGGCTGCAGAAGGAGTTGCTGAAGGCGCGCGTGGCGGCCAGCGGCCAGGATCTCTATGTGGCGACCTACATGGTCGGCAAGACCGGTCCCGAGCAGCGCCGCACCAGCGCATGTACCTGGACGCGCGGCATCCCGAGCCTGTTGCCCAAGACCGATCTCTTGTGCTTTGCCGATCCGGCCAGCAGCGGCGCGCCGGTCACGGTGCCGTGGGATGCGGCGATGCCCGTGGTGGGGGCGCTGATGCAGCGCACCGGGGACCAGCCGCCGCGCTATCTGGTCGATGGTTTCCCGAACGCCGTCCAGCTGGCGCAACTGGCGGATATCGCCACCGCGGCGCGCCGGGCGGCCAGGGCACAGGCCGCGCAGGCGGCGCAGGAGGGGAGGTCCGCCGCGCAGGCCGCACCGCCGGGCCAGGCGGGACAACCGGCACGCTCCGCGCCGGCCCGCCAAGGTGCCGCCGACCGTGCGGCGGAGGCGGCGCGGCGGGGACGGGCATGGCAGGCGCTGCGCGGTGCCCTTGGCCGCTGGACCGACACCAAGGCCCCACATACCGTGCCGGTCAAATAGCGGGCTGCCGCCAGCGCACCAGCCAATACACGGGCAAGCCGGCGGCGCCAAGCACGAGGCCCCACCAGAATGCTTCCTGCCCCATCCCGTAGAAGGCCCACAGGGAAAAGACACAAGTCATCACAGCGCTGAAAGCCAGCATGGCGCCGCGCTGGCGCAACTTGAACACGGCCGCGCCGCCCACCAGGTAGAGCGGCATGCTGGCCGCTGTCACCACCAGGGTCAGGAAAGTGAAGCCCTCGGCCAGCGAGCGGCTGTAATTCATCGCCACCATGGCGCTGGCCAGCACGCCTGCCAGCAGCAGCGACCAGGCCGGGGCACCGTGGCGGTTGGGCGTCTTCAATAACGGCGGAAAGATGCCGTGGTTAGCCATCGAGGCCGTCACTTCGCCAGCCAGCATGGTCCAGCCGTTCAAGGCGCCAAGGCCGCTGAAGATCACGGCCAGGGCCAGCCAGTTTCCGCTGCCGGCATCCCAATAGCGGCGGAACAGGTCGACGAAGGGCGCATTGGAGGCCGCCAGCTCGGCCTGCGGCAGCAACAGCATGGGGATGGTGCAGACGCACACGTACACCACGGCTGCCACCAGCGTGCCGGCGATGGTGGCGCGCGGGATGGTGCGCTGCGGGTCTTGCACCTTGGTGGCCGGCAGCGACGCGCATTCCACGCCCAGCATGGCAAACAGGGCGATGGTGCCGGCAGCCGCGGTGCCGTCGAGCGAAAACGGCGTGGCCGGCAGCTGGCTGGCGGTGCCGCCGCTGCCCAGCAGCCAGGCGCCGAGCAGCACGATGGCCCCCATCGGCAGCAGCTTGAGTGCGGCCGACGCCAGTTGCACCCGCCCCGATGCCAGGGCGCCGCGCAGGCTGACCAGCACGAAGAACCAGAGGATGGCCATGGCGGCCAGGGGCGGCAGGGCAGGGTGCGTGGACAGCACCGGCAGCAGCGCGGTCAGGTAGCCGACGATGCCGATCGCCAGCGCCGCATTGGTGACCCAGATCGACACCCAGTAGCACCACATGGTGAAGAAGGCGACGCCGTTGCCGAAGGCGCGGCGGCAATAGCCGTAAGGCCCGTCCTCGTCCGGCATGGCACGCGCCAGGCGGGCGAACACGTGGGCGATGAACAGGCAGCCGGTGACGGTGATGGCCCAGCCGGCAAAGGCATTCCTGCCAAAAGGCGCCAGCGCGGCCGGCAGCATGAAGATGCCCATCCCGATCATGTTCCCCACGATCAGGGACGTGCACATCCAGAAGCCGAGCGGCTTATCCCTGGCGTGCATAGGCGGCGCGCAGCAGGTTCTGGAAGTGCCACACGCCGCTTTCGCGCCTGGGGTTCAGCCGCCCCGCGCTATACGAGCCGGACGCCAAGCCTTGCTGTACGTGCTCGCAGATGCTGATGTCCTCGGCCTGGATCTCGTCGCTGAAGGCTTGTTCAGCCTCGACGCGCGCCTGCACCTGCGGGTCGTCCGTGTAGTAATAGTCGAACTCCACGATGCATTGGCGGTGGCCGACGGGCAGGATGCGGTTGGTCTGCAGCCGCCCAGGCGTGATGTTCAGCATGATGTTCGGGTAGATGAAGTAGTACCAGGCATTGCCGTCGCCATAGATGCCTTCGTTGTTGCGCAGCGGCGAATGCTGCAGGGAGTGCCATTCGGCCAGTTCGGTATCGTAGACGCGGTAATCGAGCACTTTCGACAGGCCGGGATGGACGAAGGGCAGGTGGTAGCCTTCCAGGAAGTTGTCGATGTAGACCTTCCAGTTGCATTCGAGCTTGTAGATGTCGCGCTTCGCGAAGCGCATGGCCGACAGGTCGGTGGGGGCGATGCGCTCGGCGATGCCGGCAAAGACTTGTTCGAACGGCGGCGTGGCGGCGTCCAGGGCGACGAACACCAGCCCCTGCCATTCTTGCACCTGGATGCGCGGCAGGCGGATCGCCGATTTGTCGAATCCCGCGGCGTCCTGCATTTCGATCGCGGCGCGCAGCTCGCCGTCCAGCCCATACGTCCAGCCATGGTATTTGCAGTGCAGCGCCCGCGCCCCTTTGCCGTTGCAGGTCGCGAGCGGGCCGGCGCGGTGGCGGCAGACATTGAAGAAGGCCTGCAAGCTGCCGTCCTGCTGGCGCACGATGATGACCGGCTTGCCGGCGATGTCGCCCACCACGTGGTCGCCTGGCGCCTGCAGTTCGCCCGCATGCGCCGCCAATTGCCAGCTGCGCCCGAACACTTCGCGCTGCTCGACATCGAGCCATTGCTCGCTGGTGTAGAAGCTGGCGTGCAGGGCGTGCGCCTGTTCCAGCGGCTCGATTCGGCAATGCTCCTGCAGGGTCATATTGGCTCCGAAGCGGGAAAGGCCCACTGTCGCACAAATTCGCGGCTATGTCAGCCAGGGTACACCGGCGCGTCGGCCTGCGCGCCGGCGACGGTCATCCAGGGGCGGATCCGCCATTTCGCCACCAGGCCGTTCTGCACGTACGGATCGGCCTTCACGAATTCTTCGATGACGGCCGGCGTGTCGGCTTTGAACCACAGTAGCGCGCCGTCGACGGGATCCGCCAGCACCCCGCCAAGCTGGAATTCGCCGCGCTCGTGCGAGGTCCAGGCCAGCTTCAGATGGGCATCGCGGAATTCCCCCCGGCGCTCGAGATAATCGGGGGTGTACTCGTAAATCAGGACGTAGTGCATGGCCACGGCTCATCGTTGTTCGGGTTGAGGAAATTATGACTCATATGTTTTCGGAATATCAATTCTTAAAGACGCAATACTTTGATATTGGTCGGCGTGATTAAGATTGGCTCCACCAAAACCAAAACTAAATGGAGACAATATGCGTAAGACTGTTTTGGCGGCATTGATCGCAGAAATGCTGCTGCCGCTGGGTGCCTTTGCCCAAACCGCCGATGAAGCGATCGATCCGTCGGCCAAGATCGTGGTCAGCGGCGTGCGGGCTTCGCTCGCTTCGTCGCTGGCGACCAAGCGCATGCAGGAGGGCGTGGTGGATGCGGTGTCGGCGGAGGACGCCGGCAAGTTCCCCGATACCAATATCGCCGAATCCCTGCAGCGCGTCACCGGCGTGCAAATCCAGCGCAACAACGGCGAAGGCCGCTACATCTCGGTGCGCGGCCTGGGCCCTGAATTCAACAACGTGCTGGTCAACGGCCGCACCATGACCAGCGATACCGGCGGCCGCGACTTCTCGTTCGACTTGCTGTCGTCCGACCTGATCTCGAAAGCCCTGGTCTACAAGACTTCCATGCCATTCCTGCCCGAGGGCGGCATCGGCTCCACGGTGGACATCCAGACCGCGCGTCCGCTGTCCGGCAAAGTCGGCCACAGCGCCGTGGTCAATGTGTTCGACTCCTACGATTCGAACTCGAAGAAGAACACGCCCAATGCCAGCGGCATGTATTCCTTCGCCAACGAGAACAAGACCTTCGGCGTGACCGCCTCGATGTCCTACACCGACCGCGCATCCAAGCAGAACAAGGCCATCACCGATGCCTGGAACCTGCGCGACGTGTACATGATCGACGGCGACCTCAATTCCAAAGGCCTGACCATGGCCAACGTGAGCAGCAAGAAGCTGCTCATGCCGCAAAGCTTCGGCTACCAGCAGGAAAACGAAAGCCGCAAGCGCCTGGTCAGCAACGTCACCGTGCAGTACAACCCAACGCCGGACTGGAAGCTGACCGCCGACGCGCTGTATTCGCGACTGGACCAGCGCAACGACGTCATCGCCATCAGCGACTGGAACAACCCGGTCCAGCTGGGCGTGAAATACGACTCGAACAACCAGGTCACCAGCTTCTTGCGCCCCGGTTCGAATTTCTTCGCCAATAACCCGGCCCTGGTCGGCGACGGCACCGGCATCCTGACCGATGCCAACTCCAACGACATGATCGTCAAGGGCGGCGACCGCCTGTCCATCACCAAGGCCTTCGGC
>CAMLRG010000147.1 GCA_946482335.1 uncultured Duganella sp.
GTACTTGGCTACGAACCAAGGGGTCGTGGGTTCGATTCCTGCCAGCCGCGCCAGATTTTGTAAGTGTTGTACCCGCCGCTGTCGAGCGGTGCGGAAAAAGCAGTTTTTGCGGCTGTAGCTCAGCTGGATAGAGTACTTGGCTACGAACCAAGGGGTCGTGGGTTCGATTCCTGCCAGCCGCGCCAAACGAAAAGGGTCCATACCGGAAGGTGTGGGCCCTTTTTCCTTTTCCGCCAAGATTGGCCTATACTTCAGGCATGAACAAGCTCATTCACGCCACTGGCGCCGCCATCCTGCTCTTCGCCTCGGCCAGCGCCTTTGCCGGCGCCACCGTCAACTTTGTCGACATCGGCAAGATGAGTGATGTGCCGCGCGATTTCCACGACCGCGAGAACATGCAGTTCCTGTTCCGCGAGCATCTCAACCTGCTGTCGGCCAAGCTGCCCGCGGGGCAAGTGCTGAAGGTGGACTTCCTCGATATCGACCTGGCGGGCGACGAATTCCCGCGCGTTGCCGTGCGCGACGTGCGGGTGCTGAAAGGCCAGGCCGACTGGCCGCGCCTGCACTTGCGCTACAGCGTCGAGCGCGACGGCCAGGTGCTCGCCAGCGGCGAAGCCAAGTTGTCGGACCCGAATTACCTGATGGGTGCCAACCGGTACAACCGCGACCTGTACAGCCACGAAAAACAGATGCTGGACGACTGGTTCCGCAAGGACGTCCTGAACCAGCGCTGAGTTGTATCAAGTCCCCACGTCCCCGTCGCGCTCAGAATCGTTCCTGTGCTTGCTTGACGGAGAAACGATCATGCCCAAAGATGAAAACATGGACGTGCGGATCGCAATAGTGGAGTCGAAAGTCGACGATGTGCTTGGCAAAATCGCGGAGCTGCAGCGCCACGTGGAGGCCAATATGGCCACCAAAACCGATATTGCCAATTTGCAGCGCGAACTCGATGGCTTGCAACGCCAGCTCGATTCCATGCGAAGCGAATCGGCCGGCGCGCTCGCCGCTGCCGAGGCGCGGCTCCAGCAGCGTCTTGAATCCGAGCTCAAGCAATTCGCGACCAAGGCCGAAGTCCGCAAGGACTTTTTGATCTTCGCCCTCGGTATCATTACCGTACAAACCGCTATCAATGGAGCCATGGTCTCGGCCGTCGTCCAGCTCTTCCGCTAATCTCGCGCATGGCAGGCCGAGCCGTTCGCGCGGAACACCAAGCCGGCCAGCAGCTTGCACAACTCTTCCAACAGGGTGGGTTCGGTGTTGTTCATTTGCATTACCTTTCTGTCAAAGTAAGTGCATTCTGAACTGTTTCATTGTTGGGATAAATGCTTATAATTGCATAGAGTATCCCAAAAATGGAGCAATGAATGGATCGGCTGCACCACATGCGCCTGTTCGTCGAAGTGGCCAAGCGCAAGAGTTTCCGCGCCGCCGCCGAGGCGCTGGACATGTCCAATTCCACCTTGTCGCGCAATATCGCCGAACTGGAAAAGACCATCGGCTTGCGCCTGCTGCACCGCTCCACGCGCAAGGTGGAGCTGACCGATGCGGGCGAAGCCTATTTCAAGCGCTGCCAGGGCATTGTGGAAGAGGCGATGAGTGCCCACGAAGCGCTGCTGGACTGGTCGGAAAAGCCGGCCGGCATCCTGCGTGCCACCATGACCTCCAGTTTCGGCATGGGCTACCTGGCGCCGGTGCTGGCGGAGTTCGCCGACACCTATCCCGACATCAAGATGGAGTTCGACATTTCCTCGCGCCCCGTGGATTTGCAGTCGGAACCGTTCGACCTGGCGATCCGTATGGGGCCGCCGCCCACCGCGCCGTCCACCCTGGTGGTGCGGCGCATCGTCAGCATGCCGCGCTTCCTGTACGCCTCGCCGGTCTACCTGGCCAGGATGCCGCCGCTGGTGCATGCCAGCGACCTGGTGCAGCATACCTTGTGCGGCCGGTCCTTCTCCAGCCGCTTGCCCGACATCTGGCGCAAGCTGTACCGCGGTGAGGAAGTGGTGGAAGTGGCGGCGCAGGCGCGCTACGCCACCAATAGCGCCGCGCTCAGCCTGTCGATGGCGGCCAACGGCTTGTGCGTGTCCGCCCTCGACCCCTTACTGGCGCGGCAGGAAGTGCAGGCAGGCCGCTTGCAGCGCGTGTTGCCGGATTGGCATATGGAGCCGATCCTGGTGCATGCGTTGACCGAGACGCGCCATTTGCCGGCGCGCACGCGGCTGTTCATCGACTTCCTGCGCCGGCGCCTGGGTGCCGGCTGAGCTTAACCGCCGCCGATCCCTTCGATGATGCGGCCGGTGCCGCCGCAATTGGGGCATTCCTTGCCGTCCGGGGTCTTGCCGCTGCCGCTGCAGACGGGGCAAATGCCTTCGCCGCTGCCGGGCGTGCCGGGTGCGGCTTCATCGCCGGGATGGAGTGGTTGCTGGACTGGTTCGTTTGACATCAGAGTGTACCTCCCGCAACAAGAATACCCGGGCTTCGCAACATTTTCTGCGTTGCGCTTAACATTTGTCGGTAGAATTGAGCCACTGCAATTCCTCCAAGGGGAAGGCCATGTCGACTCTGATCAAGCACCGCGGCGTGCGCATAGTGACGCTTTCCAAAGATGATGTTCTGCTGGAGCATTGCGGGCCGCGCGACATCGCCATCGTGCCCGACCCGGCCGGCTGGTGGACCTACTTTATTGGTGAAGACGGCAGTGCGGAACGTTACGATATCCCTTTCCCTACCTATCAGGAAGCGCTCTGGTCGGCCAAAGCGGCAGCCGAGTTTGACGCGCAGTGAAATATTTTTGTTGTGTAGTAACCGGTTGTGCTATTCTTGCAATTATTCGTTACAACATGACAACTAACTTCCGATAAGAAGGCAAACCTCTTGCAGGCGATGAAACGACTCGCGCTGGCTGTTGTGACCAGTGTGCTGGGCTTTGCGTTGACCGGTTGCGCCATCAAGCGCGGCCATTACGACGTCCCGGAGATCCCCCTCCCATCCGCGTACCCACGCGCCGAACCCGCGCCGGGCTTGCCGCCGGCCGCGCCCGCTGCCGTTGCGCCGGCCACCCACCAGCTCGACAAAGTGCTGCCGCAGTGGTGGCGCATGCTGCGCAGCGCCGAGCTGGACGGCCTGGTGGCGCGCGCCCTGGCGGATAACCAGGAGTTACGCGCCGCCGAGCAGCGCTGGCTGCAGGCAAAAGCGCGCGCCGCGCAAGCCGGTGCCGACCGCCTGCCGGCGGTGACCGGCTCGGTGCAGCGCCGGCGCGAATCGGCGGCGGGCGAAGTGGGCGGCAGCGTCACCGGCGGCCACACGCCGGCGCGCGACATTGGCCAGGTGGGCTTGCGGGCCGACCTGCGCCTCGATATCTGGGGCGAACGCCAGGCCATGTTCGAATCGGCCGACCTGCAACAGTGGCGCGCCCGCTTCCTGCGCGACGAAGTGCAGCGCACCGTGGTGGCCAACGTGGTGTCGGCCTACCTCGATTACCTGTCGTTCGACGACCGCTTGCGCGTGGCGATGGAAACCGATGCCGCCGTCTCCGACATGCTGGCCGACATCGAAATGCGCCTGGAAAAGGGCGATGCGAACCTGATCGAAATGGAGCAGCAGCGGGCCGCCGTGTACGCGGTCAAGGCCACCATCCCCACCCTGGAATTGCAGCGCGACGAAGCGCTGAACAACCTGGCGCTGCAAGTCGGCGTCGCGCCGGGCACGCTGAAGCTGAGCGGAAAAGGCTTGGCCTCGCTAAGCTTCCCGGCCGTGCTGCCGGATTTGCCGTCGGCCCTGTTGCTGCGCCGTCCCGACATCCGCGTGGTGGAAGCGCGCCTGCTGGCGGCCGAAGCGGACGTGGACGTGGCGCGCAGCCGGCTGCTGCCGCCGCTGGACTTGTCGGCGCAAGCCGGTTACGGCAGCCAGTACATGTCGCGCCTGTTCGAGCCCAGCACGCTGTTCTGGAACGTGCTGGCCAGCTTGTCGGTGACGCTGTTCGACCATGGCCGCCGCGACAACGAAGTGGCGTACAGCAAGGCGGTGCGCGAAGAATTGGTGGCCACCTATGCGCGCACGATTTACGGTGCGGTGCGTGAAGTGGACGATGCGCTGAACGGCATCCGCCTCGGCGGCCGCCGCCTGGAAGCACAGCGCCAATCGGCGCAGGCGTCGCGCCGCGCCTGGGATTACAGCCGCGAATCCTACCGGGCGGGCGGCATCGACCATTTGCTCCTGCTTGACACGGAGCGCAATTACCACCGCAACCTGGACGAGCAACACGTGATCGACCGCGCACGCTACCGTTCCCTGGTCAACCTGTTCTCCGCCTTGGGCGGCGGCGTGGCCGGCGCGGAAGCGCTGCCGGGCAAAGGCCGCCGTCCGGCGGCCGCGGCGGCGCAAGGGCGTGTGCTGGAAGGTGTTGCCGACCAGGACGCGCCAGGCGATGCCGCCACCGGCAACCGGGCAGCAGCACACGGCGCGCCCGACGCCGGCTGGCACCTGGAGCTGGACAGCGTTGCGCGCCAGCGCGACGTGGCGGCGACCTGGCGTGCGCTGGAAAAGCGCATGCCCGCCCTGATGAATGAGCGCACGCTGGCCGCGCGCCGCGCGCCGGAAGGATCGGCGGCCTTGCGCGTCTTCCTCGGCCGCTTTGGCAGCAGCACGCAAGCCGAGCAAGCTTGCGGCGCACTGCGGGCGCAGAAAATCGCTTGCCGCCTGGTGGCTCCTGGCGCGCCGGAGCTGGCGCAGCCATGAAACCCCAGCCGCTGACAACGCGTGAGCCCGCGCGGGACGCTGAGCAAGCGCCCTCGCTGGAGGAGCTCACGCCGCGCCAGCGCCAGATCGTCGAATTGCTGCGGGCCGGCAAAGTCAATAAGGAAATCGCCCGCGAACTGGGCATTGGCGTGGGCACCGTCAAGCAGCACGTCGTGACGCTGTTCCGCCGCCTGAACGTCAGTAACCGCACCATGGCCGTGATGGCGCTGGCAGGACAGGCAGGCACTGCCGCGCCAGCTGCCGGCACGCCGGCAGCGCGCACCGAGGCGGCGCCGCCAGCGCACGCGGCGCCGGGCGTGGCGCGCGAGGGCGCCACCGTGGCGGCGGCCGCACTGGAACGGCGCCCGTGTGTCCTGCTCAGCCTGGGGGTGGCGGCCGACGCCGGCGAAGCGGCGTTGCGCCGCCTGCACGGTTTGCTGGCGGCGCAGGCATGCGATACCGATGCCGTGTTCCTGGCGCGGCGCGGCCAGGCCGGGGACTTGATCTTTGGCCTGCACCAGGTCGGCGAAGGGGATTTGCGCAAGGCGCTCGAGACTGCGCGCCGCCTGTACGCCGAACTGCAGGCGCAGGCACCGGAACTGGCGCCCAGCCTGCGCGGCGGCATGACGGTCGGGGAAGTGGTGGCCAGCATGCTGCGCCAGGGCGGCTGGTCGGGCGAGGCCGTGGCCAGCACCGCGTTGGCTGCCGCGCGCACGCTGCAGGAGCAGGCTACCCCGGGCCACTTGCTGCTGGGCCGCCCCGTGCTGGCCTTGATGCAGGCGCTGGGCATCCGCGGCGAAGCGTGGTTCGGCGCGGGAGCAGCTCCCGGCGCAGTAGGCTTTGACGGGCTGGACGCGATCGATTGGCGCAATGACCGCCATTGCTATCCGCTGGTGGGGCGCCGCGAGCAGCAGGCGGCGCTGGCCGGCCTGCTGCAGGGCGGCGGCCGGCTGGTGCTGCTGGAAGCGGAAACCGGCATGGGCAAATCGCGCCTGTGCGCGGAAGCGTTAGGGCGGTGGCGCGCGGCCGGCCGGCAGGCCTGGCTGTGCCGCGTGGCGCCGCATCCCACAGCGCACCGCCCGGGCAGCCAGGACGATTGCAGCGCGGCCCTGGCGCTGCTGCAGCAGCTGGCAGCGGCGCAGCTGGCGGTGGTGGACGATTGCCACCTGCTGGCGCCCGCCGCACGCCAGGCCTTGCTGGCGGCGGCGCAGGCAGCGGCGCAGGCCGGCGCCGTGGTGCTGCTGTCGGGGCGCCCGATGGCGGAAATGGCGCCGTTGCAAGCGCCCGAAGTCATGCGCCTGGCGTTGCCGCGCCTGTCCGCCGACGACACGGCGGCCTTGGTGGCGCAGGTGCTGGCCGAGCAGCACCCTGGCCCAACGGAGCGCGCCATGCCGCTGCGGCCGCGCACCGAAGGCGGCACGCAGGCCGCTGCCGTGACGCCGGGACACGGCGCCAGCGAGGCATGGCAGATCGCCGCCGATGCCGCCGGTGTGCCGCTGTTCGCGGTCGAACTGGCGCGCCACAGCGGGGAAGAGGGGATGGCCGTGTCGCTGCTGGCCACCGTGTGCGCCCGCCTGGACGGACTGCACCTGGACCGCAAGCTGCTGCGCGCCGCCGCTCGCCATGGCGCGCCTACCTTGGCCGGCCTGGCGGCGGCCATGGGCGAGCGTGAAGAGACGGTCGGGCCGCTGGTGCAGCGTGCCCAGGCCGCCGGCGTGCTGCGCGCCGGACCAGGGGCGGCGCTGGAATTCGGCCATCCCTTGCTGCGCAAGATCATCGACTATTTATGCATTGAGTGACATGGACACAAGAACCAACACGGAGTACGAGACGGCCGACCCGGCGCAGGAAACGCCTGCACCGGCCGCGCCGCCCGCTGCGGGGCTGCGCGCCGCATTGCGCGATGGCCCGCTGGGCCAGGTGCTGCGCTCGCCCGACCTGCGGCGTGTCGCGCCCGGCCTGGCGCTGTCGGCCCTGCTGTCCAACCTGCTGTCGCTCGGTTTGCCGCTGGCGATCCTGCAGATCTTGGACCGCGTGCTGGCCAACCAGTCGCTGGAAACCCTGGCCCTGCTGGTGGCCGGCATCATCGTCGCGCTGGCGCTGGAGGAAGTGCTGCGCGGCGTCAGTGCCGTGGTGACCGGCTGGCTCGGCATCCGTTATGAACACAGCACGTCGCTGAAGGCGCTGGAGCGCTTGCTGCGCGTGCCGATGCGGCGCTTCCGCCAGGAGGAAGCCGGCAACTACGCCGAGCGCATCCTGGCCAGCACGCGCGTGTCCGAGTTCTACTCCGGGCAAGCCTTGCTGGTCGTGTTCGACTTGCCGTTCGTGCTGCTGTTCCTGCTCATCATCCTGTTGATCGGCGGCTGGGTGGCCCTGGTGCCGGCTGCATTGCTGGCCCTGTTCGTCGTGCTGAGCCTGCGTTTCGGCCATCGCCTGAGCGCCCAGGTCGCGTGGCGCCAGACCCTGGACGACCGCCGCAGCAGTTTCCTGGGCGAGGTGCTGGCCAATATCCATACCGTCAAGACGCAGGCGATGGAGTGGCTGATGCTGCGCCGCTACGAGCGCCTGCAGGAAGCCAGTGCCGGCGTCGGGGAAGCGCTCACCGGCAGCAGCGCGCGCGCCACCGACCTTGGTTTCGTCTTCTCCCAGGTGATGGTGGTGGCCGTGGTGGCCGCCGGCGCCGCCGCCGTGATGGCAGGCCAGATGACGCCCGGCGGCCTGGCCGCGGTGATGCTGCTGTCGACCCGCGCCTTGTTGCCGTTGCGCCGCACGCTGGCGGTGTGGCTGCGCTACCAGTCTTTCGTGGCCGCCGAACAGCGCCTGGCCGGCATCATGGACATGCCTTGCGAAGAGAGCGTGGAACTGCCGCCGCTGGCACCGCTGACGCAAGCGCTGGAGCTGCGCGATGTGACGCTGGCGCACGGCGATGGCCGCGTGCTGTTCAACGGCCTGTCGTTGACCGTGCCGGCCGGCCAATGCATCGCCATCCAGGGCGAAAGCGGCAGCGGCAAGAGCAGCCTGCTGTCGCTGGTGAACGGGCTGGAGCGGCCCGACCACGGTGCCGTGCTGCTGGACGGGCTGCCGCTGGCTGCCAGCGCGCCGGACAGCATCCACCGACAGTTGGCCTACCTGCCGCAGGTCGGCCAGATCATGACCGGCACCATCCTCGACAACCTGACCATGTTCGAACCGTCCCTGAACCAGAAAGCGCTGGCCGTGGCGCGCGAACTGGGGCTGGACCGTGTGGTGGCCGGCATGAAGACCGGCTACCAGACCATGCTGGGCGAAGGCAAGGGCGAAGGATTGCCGGAAGGCGTACGCCAGATGATCGCCATCGTGCGCGCCCTGGTGCATGAACCGAGCGTGATCCTGTTCGACGAAGCCAATATTTCGCTCGACCTCGAAAGCGACCGCCGCCTGCTGGCCTACCTGGCCGCGCGCAAGGGCCGCAGCACCATCATCATGGTCACGCACCGGCCTTCGATGCTGGCGCTGGCCGACCAGGTCTACACGCTGGCCGGCGGGCGCCTGCGTCCCGGCCGTATGGACCTGGCAGCGCAGGCCGAGCAAGCCGAAGCGCCGCCGGCCCCGGCGGCCGACCGGCCGGCACCGCAGCAATCGCTGGCCGACGTGGTGGACCGCTATTGCAGCCCGCCGTCCGACCTCGGACGCTGCCTGCCGGTGCTGCTGGACGTGCTGTCGTGGTCGGGCGAGCCGCGCCAGCTGGCCGACGCCCTGCCGCATTTGCGCGGCGCGCTCGACCTGTCCGGCCTGTGCGGCGTGCTGTCCAACCTCGGCATGCAGCCGCAGCACTTCCATACCGCGCTGGACGACCTCGACGCACGCTTGTTGCCATGCCTGTTCCTGGCGCCGGGCGCCCCGGCCATGGTGCTGCTGGCGCGCCAGGCCGACGGCAGCCTGCGCGTGTTCGACGGCGTCAGCGGCCGCGAAGCGGTACTCGACGTCGACACCCAGGCAGTGCAGGGCGAGGCATACCGCTTCACGCCGGTGGCGCCGAAAGAACGCCAACTGCAGCCGGGCCAGAGCTGGATCGGGCGCCTGCTGTGGCGCTTGCGCAAGCACTTGACGCTGGTGATGGGCCTGACCATGCTGTCGACCGCCCTGGCCCTGGTGCCGCCGCTGTTCGTCAAGACCGTGTTCGACACCGTGATCCCGGGCGGCGACCTTGCGCTGGGCGCCATGCTGGCGCTGGGCGGCTTGCTGATGATCGGCCTCGATTGCGTGGTGCGCGAACTGAAAAACCGGGTGCTGGCCTTTATCGGCGGGCGTACCGAATTCGTATTGAGCACCAGCGTGTTCGAGCGCGTGATCTGCCTGCCTGCCACCTCCATGGAGGGCGTGTCGCCGACGCGCCAGCTGGAACGCATCAAGCACCTGGAAAGCCTGCGCGACTTCTTCCTCGGCCCGCTGGTGCTGATTTCCTTCGAGCTGCCGGCCAGCCTGGTGATGCTGCTGGCGCTGGCCTTCATCAACCCATGGATCCTGCTGCCGATCGCCGGCGCCACCCTGGCCTATTGCGCCCTGTGGTACGGCACCCGCAAGTGGAATGAAGCGTCGATGTCGCGCGCCTCGCAGCAGTCCAGCGTGCGCGGCGAATTCATCAACGAAGTATTGTCCGGCATGCGCCTGATCCGCAGCGCCGGCGCGGCGCAGACCTGGCTGAAGCGCTTCCACGAGATCAGCGGCAAGGCCGTGGTGGCCGGCTTCGAGGACCAGCAATTGCGCGCGCGGGTGGGCGGGCTGGCCCAGGTGTTGGGCATGACCACCGGCTTGCTGTGCATGGCGTTGTCGGCGTACCTGGTGATCACCGGGCAGTTGAGCGGCGGTGCGCTGGTGGCGACCATGATGATCGTGTGGCGCCTGACCGGGCCGATGCAGAACCTGTTCCTGGCCGCCAACGCCCTGGTGCGTACGCGCGCCAATATCCGCCAGATCGAAAACCTGATGCGGCTGCCGATCGAACGCGAAAGCGGGATCAAGCCCGCCGTGCGGCCGCAACTGGGCGGGGAGCTGGGCTTTGCACGCGTGTCCTTCCGCTATGCCAACGATGCCGACCCGGCGCTGCTGGGCTTGAACTTCACGGTGGCGCCGGGCGAGATGGTGGCGATCGCCGGCGCCAACGGCTCGGGCAAATCGACCCTGCTCAAACTGCTGGTGCGCATTTACGCGCCGCAGGCCGGCACCATCCGCCTCGACCAGGTGGACTTGCGCCAACTGGCCGCGCCTGAGCTGCGCAGCAATATCAGCTATATGCCGCAGCAATGCGAGATCTTCCACGGCACGGTGCGCCAGAACCTGATGCTGGTGCATCCGGCCGCCACCGAGCAGGAGGTGCGCTGGGCGGTGGACATGGCCGGCCTGGCGGCCGACATCGCCAGCCTGCCGGACGGCTTCGAGACGCGCATTTCGAACAGCAGCGCCGAACAGCTGCCGTTCGGTTTCCGCCAGCGCCTGATGCTGGCGCGCGCCATGCTCAAGCCGGCGGCACTGGTGCTGCTGGACGAGCCGGGCACCGGCATGGACCAGGCCGGCGAGCAGGCGCTGTTGCGCTGCATGGCCTGGCTGCGCGGACGCGCCACCTTGCTGGTGGTGTCGCACCGGCCTGGCCATATGCGCATGGCGGACCGGGTGATCTATTTGGAAAACGGCGCGGTGACCGCAATGGGACCGTTTGAAAGTGTCAAAAACAAGGTAATGGCAGGGCAGGCATGATGAAAAGACTATTCGAACTGATGTCGAACCGGGGCGGCCGCGAAGCGATGGATAGCCGCAAGCGCCGCCTGCTGGCGGAAGCGGTGTGGGTGGAAGAGGAACTGGTGCCGGCCTTCGTCCGTCCGCTGTTGCTGCTGGTGGCGGCGGTGGTGCTGGTATTCCTGCTGTGGGCTGCGCTGACCCGTATTACCGAAGTGGCGCGCGCGCCGGGCGAAGTGTCCCCATCCGGCCAGGTCAAGGTGGTGCAGCACCTCGATGGCGGCGCGGTGACCGAGATCCTGGTGGAAGAAAAGGCGCTGGTTGAAAAGGGCCAGGTGCTGCTGAAGCTCGATGGCGCCCAGGCCCTGGCCGAGTTCCGCCAGGGCGAGGCGCGCATGGCCACGCTGCGCCTGCGGGCCGAACGCCTGGCCGCTTTCGTCGAGAACCGGCCGCCGAAATTCGAAGGGCTGGCCGACGCCTATCCGGAACTGGTGGACCATCAAATGCAGGTGTACAAGACCCAGGTCTCGGCGCGCGCGTCGGCGCTGGCGATCCTGGAGCACCAGATCAACCAGCGCAGCGACCGCCTGGCGCAGCTGCACAAGGCGCAATCGGTGGCGCAGCAACACCTGGGCCTGACCGGCGAACTGACGGCCATGCGTGAAGACCTCGCCAGCCGCAAGCTGGTCAACCGTTCGGTGCTGCTGGATACCCGGCGCGCCAAAGTCAGCGCGGAAGGGGAACTGGCGCGGGTGTCGGCCGACGCCAAGGTCGCCGAGCAAGAGCTGGAAGAGAGCCGCAGCCGCAGGCTCGACACCCAGAACGTATTGAAGCGCGATGCGCTGGCGGAATTGGCCAGCGTCGGCGCCGAATTGGCGGAAGTGACCGAGCTGCTGGGCCGCATGCAGGCGCGCGTCGACCGCCTGGTGGTCCGTGCGCCGGCGCGCGGTTATGTGCAGGATTTGAAGGTGCAGACCGTGGGCCAGGTCATCCAGCCGGGTGGCCTGATGCTGCAGATCGTGCCGGATAACGTGCCGCTGGAAGCCATCGTCCGCATCGCGCCCAAGGATATCGGGCACGTCAAGGCCGGCCAGCCGGTCAACCTGCGGGTGACGAGTTTCGATTATTCTCGCTTCGGCATGGCCGAAGGCACCTTGCAGCGCGTGACCGCCACCAGCGTGGTGGGCGAGGATGGACGGCCTTACTTCCGCGGCTGGGTGGCGCTGCCCCATGCATATGTCGGCAACGAAGCGGGGCGCTACCCGCTGCAGCCGGGCATGGGGGTGGAGGCGGAGATCCTGACCGGCGAGAAATCGGTGTTGGCTTACCTGGGCAAACCATTGGTCGACCTGTTCTCACGTTCCTTTAAGGAAAGATAAGCTTCCGAACTATAACCTTTGGCTGTCTAGCCGGCGGGAAACTGCGAAAGTTAAACTAAAGAATCGCAAAATACCGTCTAGGAATAGTTCATGGCTGATAACAATACTCAAAATCCCGAGCAGGGCGCGGCTTCGGGCGCCACCGCCGGGCAGCAAGATGCGGCGCTGTTTGACGACTTGACGGTATTGAGCCGTGGCGACGGGCTGGGTGAAACCCGCCGCACCGAGGACATGGGCGCGGTGCCTGAGCGCGTCGACAACACCGGCAATGAAAACGTCCAGTCCGACCTGGCGGGCAGCGAATCGCGCGAGGGCGCTGAGGTCGTTACTGTTGGCGCAGGCGGAGGCGATGTACTGCTGGGCAGCCAAGAACAGTCTGGCGGCCTGACAATTGATGAAATTGAAACATCGAGCGCGGGCCGCCAGGCCGGCGTGCCATTCGTGGACTCCACGCCGCCGGCTGCGGAAGCGCAACTGGCCCAGGTAGATAGCGTAGCGGCGGCAGAACCGGAACGCACTGTCGAGGAAGAGGAAGAGGACGAGGCCGCCCAAGCGGAAAGCCCGGCGCAGGCGGCAGACGAGGGTGGCAGCACGACCGATATTTCCGGCCCAGCTGATCCGGCCCCGGCGGCAGAGACCGATTCTCCGCCGGTCGCCCTGACCGCCGCCCCGACGCCGACCGAAACCCCGGCGCCGACCGAGACACCCGCACCAACCGCAACTCCGGCACCAACCGAGACGCCCGCTCCGACCGTAACTCCGGCACCAACCGAGACGCCTGCACCGACCGCAACTCCGGCACCAACCGAGACGCCCGCACCGACCGCAACTCCGGCACCGACTGAGACCCCGGTGCCGACCGCAACTCCGGCACCGACTGAGACCCCGGCACCGACCGTAACTCCGGCACCGACTGAGACCCCGGCACCGACCGCAACTCCTGCACCGACCGAGACTCCTGCACCGACCGAGACTCCTGCATCGACCGTGACCCCGGCGCCGACCGCGACGCCAGCTCCGACTGAAACTCCGGTACCGACGGAAACACCAGCGCCTACTGAGACACCTAGACCGGCTCTGCCGACGGACACTCCAGAGCCGACCGATACGCCTCGGCCTACTGCTACCCCGGAGCCGACCGAAACGCCTGACCCGACTGAGACCCCACGTCCAACAGAAACGCCTGCGCCAACGGAAACTCCAGCGCCGACCGAGACGCCAGCGCCGACGGAGACTCCAGCGCCGACCGAAACGCCGGCGCCGACGGAAACTCCAGCGCCGACCGAAACGCCTGCGCCGACGGAAACTCCAGCACCGACCGAAACTCCAGCGCCGACCGAAACTCCAGCGCCGACGGACACGCCTGCCCCGACGGAAACGCCAGCGCCAACGGAAACCCCTGCGCCGACAGAGACTCCAGCGCCGACGGAAACGCCTGCGCCGACGGAGACCCCTGCGCCGACCGAGACGCCAGCGCCGACGGAGACCCCTGCGCCGACCGAGACGCCAGCGCCAACGGAGACCCCTGCGCCGACTGAGACGCCTGCGCCAACTGAAACTCCTGCGCCTACTGAGACGCCTGCACCTACCGAGACTCCTGCGCCAACGGAAACCCCTGCGCCGACCGAGACGCCAGCGCCGACGGAAACGCCTGCGCCGACAGAGACTCCGACGCCGACGGAAACGCCTGCACCGACGGAGACGCCAGCGCCAACGGAGACTCCTGCGCCAACGGAAACTCCTGCGCCGACGGAAACGCCAGCGCCAACGGAAACCCCTGCGCCGACAGATACGCCAGCGCCAACGGAAACGCCAGCGCCGACGGAGACACCTGCGCCGACCGAGA
>CAMLRG010000148.1 GCA_946482335.1 uncultured Duganella sp.
GCAACCGGACAAAAAGCGCGCTTTTTGTCCGGTTGCCAGAGCTGACCCCGACTTTCATGAAAAAAGCGCCCGGAGGCGCTTTCGTTGGGGCGGCGGCGGGATCAGCCGTGAAGGTGGTTGTGCCAGGGCTCGGTCACGTCTCGGATGGCGCGGTCGTTGGCCAGGATTTGCTTCAGCAATTCGATCTTGCGCTGGCGGGCATCGCCCTGCAGGGGCGCGGCGCCACCCATCAGGGCGACCGACGCGGCGGCACATTGGTTTTCCATGCGGTCGAGCGTGTCCCAGTCGCTGGCTTGCGCGGCCACCGCCATCTGGCTGGTCAATCCGGCAATCTTTTCGTAGGTGGCGAGGACTTGGGTCGAGGTCATTTTGAGCCTTGGAATCTGTGCGCGGAGTACCGCTTGTCAGGATTAACGTCAGGCTCGGAAGGAACTTTAGGGTCTTTTTGAAAAATATTTGAAAAAAGCGAAAAAAATTGCCGTTGCGCCCCCATCCCAAGGGCGGCAACGGCAGGAGCTAAAGCGGTTACTTACTTGATCAGTTCGTCGAGGCCGGCGCTCAGCTCGTCCAGCGATGGCATCTGGTCGATCAGGGCGTTCTCTTCCAGCCCAAGCTCTTCGGCGACCGCGGTCGGGTAGCAGGCAGCGATTTGTTCTTCAGTCAACTTATTCTCGTCGACCCGCGCGCGCCAGGCGGCCAGGTGGATCACGGCGGCCAGGGTGTCTTCGCCCGGGTTGGGAATGGCGGCAATCGTATCGGAGAATACTGGCGGGAATTTCCAGCGGCGGGCCAGTTCGGCCCCGACGTCGGCATAGGTATAACCCAGCGCTTCCGATTCGACCTCCATGCGGCGCTCATCGAGCGGGCCGGCCATTTTATCCAGGGCAACGGCTTGCTCCGGCATCCCGGCGTGGATCACCAGTTGGCCGATCGCATGCATCATGCCGATGGTGAACGCCAGGTCGGTATTTTGTTTGCACGCCTTGGCGATGAACTTGGCGCCAACAGCGGTACGCAGGCTGTAGCGCCAGAATTGGCGCAAGTCCAGCCCCGGCACGGTCTTGAAACCGCTCACCAGGCCGGAACTGATCACCAGCGTGCGCACAGTCACGAAGCCCAGCATCAGCACCGCATCTTCAACCGTGCCGATCGAGCGCGACACGTGGTAGTAGGCGGAGTTGGCGAGGCGCAGCAGCTTGGCGCTCAACACCGGGTCGGCGGACAGCTTCTTCGCGATCTCTTCGGTGGAAACGCTGGCCTTGTCGAAGCTGCTGATCAATTCGTCAACGACCTTTGGCGCTGTCGGCAAGGCAGTTGGGTTCTGGAACAGGGCCTCGAGCTTCATGAACAATCTCCTTTGTGAAAAGCGTTGCCGCAGGTGAACTATATAGCGATTCCAGAGGGGCGTGCAGCAAGTTTTTCACATTCGTTGGCATTGCCGCACAGCATTCCCTGATTTCTGCAGCTGGTCCCCCAATTTTGCAGCCTGTCGCAATTGGGCGGTGTTCCGTTCAGGTTCCCCGTAGAGTGCAGCCTGGCTCATTCCGCCATGAAAACACCATAGAGGGATAGAAAAAATGCAAGCATCCATCCGCGTCACGCCGCTCAAGCTGGCCCTTACCCTGGCCTTCTGCGGGGCCGCCTTCGGCCTGGCACCGGCAATTGCCCAACAGGCAAGCCCGGCGCCTTCCTCGACAACGCAAACTGCCGCTCCGCTGCCCGGCGACGATTTCTTCGGCCATGTTAACGCCGAATGGCTGGCCAAGACCCAGATCCCTGCCGACAAAGGCAGCTGGGGCGCCGGTTCGGCCCTGGGCGATGCGACCAATGAGCGCATCGTCAAGCTGATCGAAGAAACCGCCGCCCCGTCCCCGACAGGCGATACGCGCCGCGTGATGGACTTCTACCGCAGCTACATGGATGAAGCGGGCATCGAAGCGCAAGGCTTGAAGTCGCTCAAGCCGGAGCTGGAAAAGATCGACGCCATCAAGGACAAGGCTGCGCTGGTGCGCGCGCTGGGCGCTTCGGTACGTGCCGACGTCGATCCGCTGAATGCCACCAACTTCTTCACCGAAAACCTGTTCGGCATCTGGATCGCCCAAGGCCTGACCGATCCGGACCGCTACACCCCCTATATCCTGCAGGGCGGCCTGGGCATGCCCGACCGCGCCTACTACCTGGAAGACAACCAGCGCATGCACCAGCTGCGCACCGCTTACCAAGCTCATATCGCCGCCATGCTCAAACTGGCCGGCTACAGCGAGCCGGAAACCCGTGCCGCACGCGTGTACGAGCTGGAACGCAAACTGGCGCAAGCCCACGCCACCCGCGAGGACTCGGCCAATATCCAGAAGGCCAACAATACCTGGACCATGCGCGATTTCGCCGCCAAGGCACCCGGCATGGATTGGCGCGCCTTCTTCCGCGCCGCCGGCCTGGGCAAGCAGAACAAGTTCATCGTCTACCACCCGACCGCCATCACCGGCGGCGCGGCCCTGGTGAACGAAATGCCGCTGCAGGCATGGAAAGACTTCCTGGCCTTCCACACCGTGAACCATTTCGGCAGCTACCTGCCGAAGGCATTCGTCGACCAGCGCTTCGAGTTTTACGGAAAGACCCTGAACGGCACGCCGCAACTGTCGCCGCGCTGGAAGCGTGGGCTGGGCGCCGTCAATAACGCGGTGCCCGATGCGGCGGGCAAGATGTACGTCGAGCGCTACTTCCCGGCGGAAGCCAAGGCGCGCTTGCAGACCATGGTGGCGAATATCGTGGACGCCTTCCGCAAGCGCGTCGATGCGTTGGAATGGATGGCGCCTTCGACCCGCAAGGAAGCGCTGGCCAAACTGGATGTGCTGTACGTCGGCGTCGGTTATCCCGACAAGTGGACTTCCTACGAAGGCCTGGAGATCAAGCCCGACGATGCCATGGGTAATGCCCTGCGCGCCGAGAAATTCCACTATCGCCAGCAATTGGCCAAGCTTGGCAAGAAGGTCGATTCGAAGGAGTGGTGCATGCCGCCGCACATCGTGAACGCGGTAAACATGCCGATGCAGAATGCGCTGAACTTCCCGGCCGCCATCCTGCAGCCGCCATTCTTCGACATGAAGGCGAGCGACGCGCATAACTATGGTGCGATCGGCTCGGTGATCGGCCATGAGATCAGCCATAGCTTCGACGACACCGGCGCCCAGTTCGATTCCAAGGGCCGTCTGCGCGACTGGTGGACCAAGGAAGACGGCGAGCATTTCAAGAAGGCGGCCGCCAAGCTGGTGGCGCAATACGATGCGTATGAAGCCTTCCCGGACCTGAAGCTGAACGGCACCCTGACGCTGAGCGAAAACCTGGCCGACCTGGCTGGGCTGGCAACGGCGCTGGACGCTTACCATGCCTCGCTGGGCGGCAAGGCCACGGCGGCGCAGGACCGCGAATTCTTCAGCGGCTTCGCTTCCAGCTGGGCCAACAAGTCGCGTGACGCTTCGCTGCGCAACCAGGTCATGACGGACGGCCACTCGCCGGCCAAGTGGCGCACCTACACCGTGCGCAACCTGGACACCTGGTACCAGGCCTACGACGTCAAACCGGGCCAGAAGCTGTACCTGGCGCCGGAACAGCGCGTGCGCGTCTGGTAAAGTAGGGCGATGGACGACATCGAGCAAATCACCCGCCGCACGCTGGACCACTACGAACGCAACGCGCAAGCCTTCCTGGAAGGCACGCGCGACCACGACGTGAGCCAGAATGTGGCGGCGCTGCTCGATGCGATCGAGGGACCGCCGCCGTTCCGCATCCTCGACCTGGGCTGCGGGCCGGGGCGCGACTTGCGCACCTTCAAAGCCCTCGGCCATGAGCCGGTCGGCGTCGATGGTTCGGCACGCTTCGTCGAGATGGCGCGCGAATGGAGCGGCTGCACGGTCTGGCAGCAGGATTTCGTCGCGCTCTCCCTGCCGCCGGATTCCTTCGACGGCATCTTCGCGAACGCCAGCCTGTTCCACGTGCCCAGCGCGGCCTTGCCGGGGGTGCTGACCCAACTGCATGCGGCGCTCAAGCCGCGCGGCGTGCTGTTCAGTTCCAATCCGCGCGGCCATAACGAGGAAGGCTGGAACGGCCCGCGCTACGGCTGCTACTACGATTTCGAATCCTGGTCCGCTGTCGTGACGGCGGCCGGCTTCGACCCCGTCACACACTATTACCGTCCGGCAGGCTTGCCGCGGGCGCAGCAGCCATGGCTGGCTTCAGTCTGGCGTAAGCGCTAGTTCTGTTAGCTTGCGTACAGTTGGCAAAAATTCCATTCCGTATGATTTGCTCGTCGCGAACTTTTAAGAGGAGCGCATCATGAACAAGGACCAGGTGAAGGGCAAGGCCAAGGAAATCGGCGGGAAAGTCCAGGAGGAAACCGGTGAACTGGTCGGCAGCTCGAAACAGCAGGTGAAGGGTGTCGCCAAACAGGTTGAAGGCAAGCTGCAAAAGCAGCGCGGCGACCTGCGCGAAGCCATCGACGATGCCACGGACGAGCTGATCGACCGCGGCAACCGGCAGTAATTACCTCACTCCTCGCCGGCCGGCACCCCCAAGGGGAACATGTGCCGGTACGGCTTGGCCTCGGCCCAGGCGCGGGCGAACGATGGGCGCGCGCGCAGGCGGCCGAGATAGGCCATCACGTGTTCATGTTTGGCAGGGATCGGGTGCGACCATTGCGCATATAGCAGGAAGGGCGCGGCGGCGCAGTCGGCCATGCTGAACGACTCTCCCGCAGCCCAGGTGCGCTGCGCCATGACCTTATCCAGCCAGGCATAGGCTGTCTCCAGTTTGCGCCGTGCTTCGGCCACGCCGTGCGCGTCGCGCTCGCCTTCGGGGCGCAGCACGTCGCCCACCAGCTTTTGCTGTGGCGTGGCGATGTGGTTATCGAAAAAGCGATCCATCATGCGCACTTCCAGCGCGGCCTTGGGATCGGCGGGCAGCAGCGCCACCGGGCCGGGGTAATGCAGCGCGAGGTATTCGATGACGATGCTGGCTTCCACCACCATGCGCTCGCCATCGAGCAGGATCGGGAATTTCTGGATCGGCCACATGGCGGCAAACTGCGCGCAATTTTCGGGATGGTCCGGTGACAGCATGCGGTATTCGAACGGCGTGCCATTCTCGTACAGCGCAACCAGCGCCTTCATGGAATAGGAAGATAGGGGGTGGTAGAACAGTTGCAGGGACATGTCGCCTCCGTCGGTGGTGGTTAATCGTACCAGCACGACGTTTGGGGCGTGACGAAATCGACAAAAAAACCGCCGGCTTGCGCGGGCGGTTTCGGAACGGGCAGGACGCAGGCGCCCGGCCTTTAATTGGATTCCGGCTTCAGGTGCTTGCGGAAGAAGGCATCGATATAGGTTTGCACGTGGCGCTTGGCGACACGGTTCGACACGCCATGCTTGGCGCCCGGGTAGGTCATCAGCTCGAACTGCACGCCGCGGTTCACCAGCGCATCGATCATCTTGGTGGTGTTGGTGAACAGCACATTGTCGTCCGCCATGCCGTGGATCAGCAGCAGCTTCGACTTCAGGCCGTCGACGTGGTAGAACACGTTCGACTGCTTGTAGCCTTCCACATTGTTCTTAGGGTGATCCATGAATTGCTCGGTGTAGTGGGTGTCGTACAGGCCCCAGTCGGTCACCGGTGCGCCCGATACGCCGGCCGCGATCTTGTCCGATCCTTGCGACAGCAGGCGCAAGGTCATGAAGCCGCCGTAGCTCCAGCCGTAGACGCCAATCCGCTTGGCATCCACGAACGGCTGCTTGCCCAGCCACTCGATGCCGGTCAGCTGGTCTTCCACTTCCGCCTTGCCCAGGTTGCGGTAGATGGCGTCGGTGAAGGCGCGCTCGCGGCGCGAAGAGCCGCGGTTATCCAGGCGGAACACGACGTAGCCTTGCTGCGCCATGTACTGGTCGAATTGCTGGCCATCCCACTTGCGGGTCACGTGCTGCGAGTGCGGGCCGCCATAGGTGGACAGGTAGACCGGGTACTTCTTGCTGGCGTCGAACTTGTACGGCTTGATGATGGAGTAGTACAGCGTCTGGCCATCCTTCGCCTTCATGTTGCCGAATTCGACCGGCAGCAGGTCCGGCTTGTACTTGAAGTAGGGGTGGCCTTCGTTGACTTCGTTCTTGTCCAGCCAGCTGACCAGGGCGCCATCCGGGCGGCGGATCGCCACCTGCGGCGGATTGGCCGGATCGGACCAGGTGTCGACGAACACTTCGCCGTGCTTGGAGAAGGAGGCGTCGTGCCAGCCGTCGGCGTCGGTGATGCGTTTCGGCTTGTCGGCGGTCGAGCCATCCAGTTTCAGGGCGTAGACCTGCTTGTCGTAAGCGGCGTCCCTATTGGCGGAAACATAGACCATGCCGGTTTTCTCGTTCACCGCCAGCACGTTATCGAAGCCCCACTCGCCCTTGGAGATGGCGTGTTTCAGCTTGCCGTCCATGCCGTAGTAATACAGGTGGTTGCGGCCGGTGCGCTCGGAGGACCAGATGAAGCCTTTGCCGCTTTCGAGGAAATGCAGGTCGTCATGGATGGTGGTCCAGGTCTGGGCGGTCTCGGTCAGCACCGGGCGCTGCGCCAGGGTTGCGGCATCGACGGCTACCAGTTCCAGCTTCTTCTGGTCGCGCGACTGGCGCTGGAAGAACAGCGACTTCGCATCCTTGCTCCAGTCGGCACGCACCAGGTAGATGTCCTTGTTGGCGCCCAGGTCGACGTCGCGGATTTCTCCGCCGGCCGGGGATACGATCTTCAAGCCCACGATGGCGTTCGGGTCGCCGGCGGCAGGGTAGCGCTGTTCCACCACGTCGGTGCGGTCGGCATAGATCTCGAAGCGGCGCGCCACCGGCACTTGGGCCTCGTCGTACCAGCGGAAAGCGATGGCCGAATCGTCCGGAGCCCAGTAGTAGCCGGTACGCTGGTCCATCTCTTCCTGCGCCACGAATTCGGCCTCGCCGTTATGCACGGTGCCTTTGCCGTCGGTGGTCAGCTGGCGCTCCTTGCCGGTCGCCAGGTCGATCACGAACAGGTTCTGGTTGCGCACGAAGGAGACGTATTTTCCCTTCGGCGAAATCTTCGGGTCGATCACGCTGCCGGAGGCCACCAGGCGCGCGGAATCGGGCTTGGTCAGGTCCACCAGGTAAAGGTTGCCGGCCAGCGGCACCAGCAACTGTTTGCCGTCCGGCGACCAGCTATAGGAAATGATGCCTTTCAGCGCGGCGGTGCGTTCGCGTTCGCGGCGCGCCTTTTCGGCGTCGGACAGGTTCTCGACCGGGACCAGCACTTTGGAGTCGACCAGGCGGCGTGTGGTCTTGTCCTTCATGTTGTACTCCCACAGGTCCATCTGGAACTGGTCGTCGGGGCGGGCGCGCAGGAAGGTGACGCGGGCACCGTCCGGCGACACTTTGAGGGCGCGCACGCCAGGGCCGGACAGGGCCGGGTCGGCGTACAGGCGTTCCAGCGTCAAGCGTTCGGCGGATGCGGTGCCGGCAGCCAGCAGGGCCACCAGGGTGAGGATGAGGCGCATTGTTTGTCGCGGTATGGTTTATTTAAGAATCGCAAGACAATACCAGAACCCGCCCTTGCTGAAATTCGGAATGCGATCCCCTATGCCGTCTTTCCTTCGGCTACCCGGGAGTTTGACAGCGTGCGCAAGAAGGCTGTGAGCAAAATGGCAGCGATCGTCAAGCCGAGCACCAGGCCGATCCAGAAACCGGCGGCCGCCATTTCCCGCCACAGGCCCAGCAGGCAGCCGACCGGCAGTGCGAAGCCCCAGAAGGCCAGCAGCTGGATCAGCATCGGCTGCCGCGTCACCTTGTAGCCGCGGATGGCACAAGCCGCCGCCACCTGGGTGGCGTCGGACAGCTGGAACAGGGCGGCGAACAGCAGCAAGGTGGCGCAGGTCGCGCGCACTGCTTGGTCCGTGGTGTAGGCGGCCGCGATCTGGTGCCGGAACAGGGCGATGAAGACGGCCGATGCCACGGCGAATGCCAGCGACAGGCCAAGGCCGACCCAGGATGCGGTGCGGGCGCGGCGCGCATCGCCTTCGCCCAGCGCCTGGCCTACCCGCGTCACCATGCCGATGCCCAGACTGAGCGGCACCATGAACACCAGCGAGGAAAAGTTCAGCGCGATCTGGTGCGCCGACTGCTCCACCACGCCGAAGCGCGCCACCAGCAGCGCCACCGCGCCGAAGGCGCTGACTTCGGCGAAGTAGGTGACGCCGATCGGCAGGCCAAGCTGCAGCATGCTGCGGATTTCCGGCCAGTGCGGCCATTCCCAGTGGGTGAACGGATAGGTGGCGCGGTAGGCCGGCGCAATACGCATCCACACCAGCATGGCGCCCAGCATCAGCCACATGCAGATGCCGGTGGCCACCGCGCAGCCGACGCCGCCCATGGCCGGCAAGCCGAAGTGGCCGAAGATCAGCAGCCAGTTGACCAGCACGTTGAAGCCCAGGCCGAGCAGGGCGATCACCATCACCGGCTTGGTTTGGTTGATGCTGGCGCTGTAGCCGTACAGGGCGCGGTAGCAGGCGAAGGGCGGCAAGCCGATGCTGATGATGTGGACGAACAGCGAGGCGCGCCGGTTCACTTCGGGCGCCAGTTGCAGGTGGTCGAACAATAGCGTGGCGAGGTTGGCCAGCAAGGCTGCCGCCAGCCCGACGCCCAGGCCTTTCCACATTCCCTGGCGCACCAGGTGAGGAATGCGCCCAAGGTTGCCGGCGCCCGCTTCATGCGCCACCAAGGTGTTCATCGCCATCATGGTGCCGACCACGGTCACCACCACGATCGACCAGATCGCCGCGCCGGTCGATACAGCCGCCAGTTCGGCGGCGCTGGTGTGGCCGGTCATGGCCACGTCGGCTACGGCCATGCCGACCGTGGCAAGTTGTCCGATCAGTACCGGCCAGGCCAGTTTCCACAGTGCGCTTGCTTCGTTGCGGAGACGGGCGGTCGATTTTGCAGTCGGCATATGGTGTACGGTAGGATTTTGTTACAAGGTGCGGTAGTCTAACGGGCTTTGCCCGGCGTTAATCTGCTTAGAATGCCCGAAACGGAGATTTTTGATATGAAGAATACCTTGACTGCCGCGTTCCTGCTGGCGGCCACCCTGGCAGGCCAGGCCGCGACGGCCGGCGAAATCCACCTGTTCACGCGCGAAGACTTCCGCGGCGAGCGTGTGGTGATTGCCGATGGCGCGGCCAACGATTTCCGCGATTTCGGCTTCAACGACCGTGCCTCCAGCCTGGTGGTGCGTTCCGGCACCTGGGAACTGTGCGAGCACAAGAACTTCCAGGGCCAGTGCGCGGTATTCGAGCGCGGCGAATATCCGGACCTGCGCCGCTTCAACAATAACTTCTCATCGGCGCGTGAAATCGAGCGCCACCGCGACCGCGGCCAGGGCTGGGCCTACGGCCGCGACGAACGCGATTACCGCGATGACCGCGAGTACCGCGAGTACCGGGAAGAGCGCCGCGACGACCGCTGGCGCGACCAGCGCCGCCAAGAACGCCGCTACGAGCGTGACGGCGGGCCGGCGGTGGAACTGTTCAACGACAATGGCTTGCGCGGCCGCAGCGTGGCCATCGGCAGCGACGTGCGCACCTTGCGCGATGCCGGCTTCAACGACAATGCCAACTCCATGGTGATCCATTACGGCACCTGGGAACTGTGCGAACACGCCGATTATGGCGGCCGCTGCCGCGTCTACGGACCGGGCCGCTATCAGGACTTGCAGGATTTCTCCGACCGCATCTCGTCGCTTCGCCGCATCCGCTGATTTCCTGCTACGCTATGCTTTCCTGCATCGGGAGGGCATGGCGTGGAATACAAGGATTACTACGCAACGCTGGGCGTCGCCAAGACCGCCAGCGATGACGAGATCAAGAAGGCATACCGCAAGCTGGTCCGCAAATACCACCCGGACGTCAGCAAGGAAGCGGACGCCGACGCGCGCACCAAGGAATTGAACGAAGCGTACGGCGTGCTGGGCGATCCCGAAAAGCGCGCCGCCTACGATTCGCTGGGCAGCGGCCAGTACCACGCGGGCCAGGAATTCCGGCCTCCGCCCGACTGGGGCGGCGGCTTCGGCGGCGGCAGCGCCGAAGACTTCTTTGCCGACCTGTTTGCCCACGTGGGCGGCCAGCGCGGCCGTCGCCAGGGCTTCCGTTCGCGCGGCGAAGATATCCACGCCGTGCTCGAAATCAGCCTGCATGACGCCTACCACGGCGCCCAGCGTGAAATTTCGCTGGGCCGCCAGCGCAACCTCAAGGTCAGTATTCCGCAGGGCGTGACGGCCGGCCAGCATTTGCGGCTGAGTGGCCAGGGCGAGCCCGGCCAGCACGGTGGCGAGGCCGGCGACCTCTATCTGGAAATTGCCTTCGCGGCCGATGAGCGTTACCGGGTGGAAGCGCGCGATGTGTACCAGAAAGTGCCGATCCCGCCCTGGCTGGCCGCGCTGGGCGGCGAGCACGAAGTGGCCACGCCATCCGGCCGCGTGAACGTGACCGTGCCGCCGGGTTCACAGGGCGGCCGCAAACTGCGCCTGAAAGGGCGCGGCATTCCCGCCTCCGGCAGCGCCGGCACGGCGGGGGACCTCTACCTGTTACTGGAAATCTTTGCCCCGCCAGCCGATACCCCCGTGCGGCGGGCACTATACGAACAGATGCAGCGCGACTTTGGAGGATGAGTCATGCCACTGGAAGAGATCGTGGAAGGGGTGCCCCTGGAAAACCGGGCACTCACGCTGGATGAGCTGGCGCGCGCCTGCGCTGTCGAGCCCGAATGGGTGGTGCATCATGTGCAAAGCGGAATCTTGCTGGGCCGTGAAGGGGCGACGCTGGAAACGCTGCAATTCACCAGCGTGGACCTGGGGAGGGCGCGCCGTCTGGCCCAGCTGGAAAAGGACTTCGATGCCGACGAAGATTTGGCGGCACTGGTGGTCGACTTGTGCGACGAAGTCCGCCGCCTGAAGTCCCGCCTGCGCGCCGCCGGAATGGCTTAGCCGTTTTGGAGCGGCTTAGCGTTGCTGGTCGCGGCCGCCGCGATTGCCGCGGTTGCCACTGCTTTCTTCATCCATCAGGTCGTCGCGGCTGCCTTGGCGTTGGCCTTGGCCGACGTCGCTCTGCTTGTTGCCCCGCCCCTGGTCGGATTGCTGGTTGCCGCCGGTCAGGTTTTCACGCTGACCTTGCTGGCGATTGCCGCCTTGCCCAGCTTGCCCAGCCTGGTTGCGCCAATCGTCAGATTGCTCACTATCCTTGCGTGGTGCCATGATCGCTCTCCTATGTGGTTGAAGCGGAATCCATGCTAGGCCGATGCGGCAGCCATGCCTGTAGGCGCACATCCCGCCGCCCTGTAGGAGTGGAAGCTAGAAGGCGTCGTGCGGCAAGGTATGGTCAAGGTCGACGAATTTCTGGCGCAGCCACTTGCCCGCCGGCCCCAATTCGTCGTCACTGCGATGGATCACGAACATCGGATAGGCCAGTTCCTGGCCCTCCTGGGTATGCAGGCGCACCAGCCGCCCTTCGGCCAGGTCGCGCATCACCGTGTGCTCGGGCATATTGCCCCAGCCTAGGCCGCCCAGCAGCAGGGCATGTTTGGAGCCGAGATCTCCCAGCCGCCAATCGCGCAAGCCGAGCACGCCGAAGTCGCGGCCTTGCGTCAACTGGCTGCGGTCGGTTACCACCAGCTGCAAATGTTCACGCAGCACCGCGCTCGGGATCGGGGTTTCTTCGCGCGCCAGCGGATGCATGGGCGAACACACCGGCATCAGCTTGACGAAACCCGCCGCGTGGCGCTCCAGTTGCACCGGGGTGGAGGCGGCCATGCCCGCCACGCCGAGCTGGCAGCGGCGGTCCGCCACCATTTGCGACACCGCGCCCAGCGCCTCGGTATGCAGGCGCAGCGAAACAGTGGGGAACTCGCGCTGGAAATGCTCCAGCGCGCGCACCAGCAGGCAGAAGGGAAACATCTGGTCCACCACGATGGACAATTCCGCCTCCAGCCCCATGCCCAGGCCCTTGGCGCGCGAACGCATGCCGTCGACCTTGTTGGCGATGGCGCGCGCATCGGCCAGCAAGGCCTTGCCCGCTTCGGTCAGGGTCGGCTTGCGCGTGCTGCGGTCGAGCAGGGCGATATTCAGCTGCTCTTCCAGGTTGGCGATGGTGTAGCTGATCACCGACTGGGTACGGTGCAAGGCGCGCGCGGCATGGGCGAATCCGCCGTGGTCGATGACGGCAATGAAAACGCGCAACTGGTCGAGGGTGGGCAGGCCGGGATCTCGCATATCAATAAAATCGATAATTTCTATCGTTATAAAACCTATTCCATCGATAATAAACCCGTTCTAAGATGGCCGCAATCACCAACTTTTACTGGAGCAACAAAATGGCTAACGTTCTCTACATTAACAGCAGTGTGCGCAACGCCGGTTCGCTGTCCCGCCAGTTGTCGGCCGAATTCGTCGCCAAATGGAAAGCCGCCAACCCGGCCGATACCGTGGTCGAGCGCGACCTGGCCGCCAATCCGGTGCCGCACCTGACCGAGCAGATGATGGGTGCCTTCTTCACCCCGGCCGAAGCGCGCAACGCCGAGCAAGCGCACATCGTGAAAGTGTCCGACACCCTGGTCGACGAGCTGTTCGCCGCCGACGTGATCGTGATCGGCGCGCCGATGTACAACTTCTCCGTGCCATCCTCGCTCAAGGCCTGGATCGACCACGTGGCGCGTGCCGGCCGTACTTTCCAGTACACCGCCAATGGCCCGGAAGGTTTGCTGAAGGGTAAGAAGGTCTACGTCTTCACCGCCAGCGGCGGCGTCTACAGCGAAGGCGGCGCCGTGGCCTTCGACCACCTGACCACCTTCCTGCGCACCGTGCTGGGCTTCATCGGCCTGACCGACGTGCAGTTCATCCGCGCCGAAGGCGTGGCCATGGGCGAGCAAGCCGTGGCCGACACCCTGGCCAAGAGCCGCAAGTCGATCGATGAACTGATCGCGGCGTAAGCAGATTCACTCTCCCAAGTGGACCTTGGCAGCACCGGCCCGCCGGCCCGTGCTGCCTTTTTTTCGCTATCATGGCGGAATGAAACGCCACTACCACTTGCTCATCATCGACCCGCAGAACGATTTCTGCGACCTGCCTGCCGAAGCGGCGGCGCCGGACATGCCCGCGCTGCCCGTGGCCGGTGCCCACCAGGACATGCTGCGCCTGGCCAGCCTGATCGACCAGGGCGGCTCCGGGCTGGCGGCCATCACCGTCACGCTCGACTCGCACCACCGCTACGACATCGCCCACCCGACCTTCTGGCAGGATGCGGCGGGCCTGGCGCCTGGCCCGTTCACGCAGATCGCGGCGGCCGACGTCCGTGCCGGCCGCTTCCGGCCGCGCGATGCGGGCGCCTTGCCGCGCGTGCTGTCCTACCTGGATAAGCTGGAAGAGGCGGGTCGCTACCAGTTGATGGTGTGGCCGGTGCACTGCGAAATCGGCACTTGGGGCCACAACGTCCACG
>CAMLRG010000149.1 GCA_946482335.1 uncultured Duganella sp.
CGGAGGCGGCGGCCATCACGGCGGCAAGGGTGGCAAGCAAGCGTTTCATAGGTTTCTCCACATTCGTTCAGGTGGAGGAATCGTCGTTCATTCCGTTTGCGACTGGTAGACGGGAAAATGGACTATAGTTCAGTCCATAATGGAATGAATATGGACACCTTACGTTCCCTGCAATGCTTTGTACGTGCCGTCGAACTGGGCAGCCTGTCTGCAGTCGCCCGCGAGCAGCGCACGACGCAATCGAACATCAGCAAGATCGTCGCCGCGCTGGAAGACGAGCTGGGCGTGCGCCTGCTGGAACGCAGCACGGCCGGCCTGGCGCCCACCATGCCGGGCCGCCGCTTCTATGAACGCGCCCGTGGCGTGCTGGAAGAATATGCCGACGCGGTGGCCGACGCGCGCGGTCACATTGCCGCCGCCAGTGGGCTGCTGCGCATCAATGCGCCGGTGGCGCTGGGGCAGTTCTGCCTGAATCGCTATGTGCAGGACTTCCTGCGGCAATACCCCGCCATCGAAGTGGAGCTGATCCTGAACGACCGCATGGTGGACCTGGTGGAAGAGGGCGTGGACGTCGCCGTGCGGCTAGGCAGCGAGCTGCCGCCGAACGTGGTCGCGCGCCGCATCGGGGCCTCGCCGCGCGTCCTGGTCGCCGCGCCGGCTTACCTCAAAGCGCACGGCACGCCGCAAACGCCCGCGCAACTGGCCAGTCATGAATACATCCGCTTCGCCTGGTTGAGCACGGGCGATACGCTTGAACTCAGCGATGGTGCGCACAGCGTGACGGTCGCCACGCATGGCCGCTATCGCGTCAACAACGCGCTCGCCATCCGCGACACGCTGGCGGCCGGTGGCGGCATCGGGCTCTGTCCGCAATGGCTGGTGCAGGATCTGCTGGCCCAGCGCAAGTTGCGGCGCGTGCTGCGCCACTGGCAGGGACCGGCCCAGGAGTTGAACCTGCTCTACCCGAGCCGCCGCTACCTGCCGCACCGGGTCCGGCTGCTGCTCGACTATCTGCAGCAGCGCTTCGCCGGCCAACCCGGCTTTTAACCGCGCTTGCGGTCGTGATGCCACAGCACGTCGCTGCCCCCGGCAAAGCGGTTCAGCACGCGCGCCAGTACGAACATCAAGTCCGACAGGCGGTTCACGTACTGGCGCGGGAAGTCGTGGATGGTTTCCGTCTTGCCCAGCGTGACGATGGCACGCTCGGCGCGGCGGCACACGGTGCGGCACACATGGGCCACCGCCGCGGCGCGCGAGCCGGCCGGCAGGATGAATTCGGTCAGCGCCGGCAGGGTGGCGTTGTACTTGGCCAGCAGGGCGTCGAGGCGCTCCACGTGCTCTTCCTTGATCATCTGGTAGCCCGGGATGCACAGCTCGCCGCCCAGGTCGAACAGGTCGTGCTGGATCGAGACCAGTTCCTCGCGCATCTCGTCGGGCAGCGGCTCGGCCAGCAGTACGCCCAGGTTGGAATTCAGCTCATCCACTTCGCCGATGGCCTGGATGCGCACATTGTCCTTGTCCACGCGCGAGCCGTCGCCCAGGCCGGTGGTGCCTTTGTCGCCGGTGCGGGTGGCGATTTTCGAGAGTCGGTTGCCCATTGCAGCCTCAATTTGTCAATAACCGTGGCAGGATACGACAAATTACCATTGGTTGGGAGGGGATTTCCCCGGCGTGGCGGGATTTAAACTTAAAATGAATCAATGAAAAACAGCGCCGCCCTGATCGCCGCACTGCGCGCGGCCTTGCCGCCCTCCAGCGTGCTGTCCGAACTGGAAGACACCCGTCCTTACGAATGCGACGGCTTGTCGGCTTATCGCCAGCCGCCGCTGGCTGTCGCGCTGCCGGCCGACGAAGCCCAGGTATTGGCGGTGCTCAAGGTGTGCCGCGAATTCAATGCGCCGATCGTGCCGCGCGGCGCCGGTACCGGCTTGTCCGGCGGCGCCATGCCGATCGCCGAAGGCGTGGTGCTGTCCACGGCGCGCATGAACCAGGTGGTGCGCATGGATGCTTATTCGCGCACGGCCGTCGTGCAGCCCGGGGTACGCAACCTGGCGATCTCGGAGGCGGCCGAACCATACGGCCTGTATTACGCGCCCGACCCCTCCTCGCAGATCGCCTGCACCATCGGCGGCAATGTGGCGGAAAATTCGGGCGGCGTCCATTGCCTGAAATACGGCTTGACCGTGCACAACGTGATGCGCGTGCGCGTGGCCACCATCGAGGGCGACGTGGTGGAGCTGGGCAGCGAAGCGCTCGACGCGCCGGGCCTGGATCTGCTGGCCGCCTTCGTCGGTTCGGAGGGCATGCTGGGCATCGTCACCGAGGTGACCGTCAAGCTGGTGCCCAAGCCGGCCACCGCACGGGTTATCATGGCATCGTTCGACGATGTGGTCACGGGCGGCAACGCGGTGGCAGCCGTGATCGCGGCAGGCATCATCCCGGCCGGGCTGGAGATGATGGACCGCACGTCGTCGCGCATGGTGGAGCCCTTCGTGCACGCCGGCTACGACACCGGCGCCGCCGCCATCCTGTTGTGCGAGGCCGACGGCACCGCCGAGGAAGTGGAGGAGGAAATCGCGCGCATGACGGCCGTGCTGCAGGCGGCCGGTGCCAGCGCGGTACAGGTGTCGTCGAGCGAGGCGGAGCGCATGAAATTCTGGTCCGGCCGCAAGAATGCCTTCCCGGCGGCGGGCCGCATCTCGCCCGACTATTACTGCATGGATGGCACCATCCCGCGCAAGCACCTGGCGCGCGTGCTGACCGGCATCGCCGGGATGGAGGCGAAGTATGGCTTGCGCTGCGCCAATGTGTTCCATGCCGGCGACGGCAACCTGCATCCGCTGATCCTGTTCGATGCCAACCAGCCCGACGAACTGCAGCGTGCCGAGGCATTCGGTGCCGAGATCCTGGCGCTGTGCGTGGAAGTGGGCGGCACCATCACCGGCGAGCACGGCGTCGGCATCGAGAAGATCGATTCGATGTGCGTGCAATTCAGCGATGCCGAACTGGAGGCCTTCTTCGCGCTCAAGCGCGCTTTCGATCCGCTCTCGCTGCTGAACCCGAACAAGGCGATCCCGACGCTGAACCGCTGTGCGGAGTTCGGCAAAATGCATGTGCGGGCGGGACGCTTGCCGCACGCCGGCCTGCCGAGGTTCTGAGATGGATGCGATGCTCGAACAATTCCGCGCCTGCATCCAGGCTGCCAGCGCCGACGGTACGCGCCTGTTGCTGCGCGGTGGCGGCAGCAAGGATTGGTATGGCCAGAATGTGGTGGGGGACGTCTTCGATACGCGCGCTTACTCCGGCATCGTCGACTACGAGCCATCCGAGCTGGTGATCACTGCGCGCTGCGGTACGCCGCTGGCGGAGGTGGAAGCCGTGCTGGCGCAGAACCGGCAAATGCTGGCGTTCGAGCCGCCGCGCTTTGGCGCCGGCTCCACGATCGGAGGGGTGGTGGCCAGCGGACTGTCCGGGCCGCGCCGCGCAGCGGCCGGCGCGCTGCGCGATTTCGTGCTCGGCGCGCAGATGCTCGATGGCCGCGGTGCGCTGCTGTCGTTTGGCGGGCAGGTGATGAAAAATGTCGCTGGCTACGACGTCGCGCGCTTGCTGGCGGGGTCGCTGGGGACGCTGGGCCTGCTCACGCACGTGTCGTTGAAGGTGCTGCCGCTGCCATTGCACGAAGCGACCATCCGTTTCGAGGCCGATGAGAACACGGCGCTGCGCTGGATGAACGAGTGGGCGGGGCGGCCATTGCCCGTGTCGGGCACCTGCTGGCACGCCGGCATGCTGACTGTCCGCTTGTCGGGGGCGCCGGCGGCAGTGCAGGCGGCACGGGCGACCATGGGCGGCGAATTGCTGTCCGATGGCGGTGGCTTCTGGGACGCGCTGCGCGACCAGCACTCCGACTTCTTTGCCGCAGCCGAGGGCGGCGCGGCGGAGCTGTGGCGCCTGTCCGTGCCCAGTTCCGCCGGCGCCCTGGCTGTGCGCGGCGAGCAGTTGATCGAATGGGGCGGGGCGCAGCGCTGGCTGCGCGTCGACCAGGGGGCGGCGGAAGAGATCCGTCGGGCCGTGGCGGCGGCCGGCGGCCATGCGACGCGCTACCGCGTGGAAAGCGAGGAGATGGGCGCAGGGGTAGGGGCGTTCCATCCATTGGCGCCGGCCCTCGCGCGTATCCATCAGCGCATCAAGGCCGCCTTCGACCCGGCGGGCATTTTCAATTGCGGCCGCATGTACTGATATGCAAACGAACCTGGCAGATTTCATCAAGGGCACCCCGGAAGGCGACGAAGCGGAAGCGATCCTGCGCGCCTGCGTACACTGCGGCTTTTGCACCGCCACCTGTCCGACCTACCAGTTGCTGGGCGATGAACTCGATGGCCCGCGCGGCCGCATCTACCTGATCAAGCAGGTGCTGGAAGGCGCGCAGGTGACGGCGAGCACCCAACTGCACCTGGACCGTTGTCTGACCTGCCGCAATTGTGAAAGCACCTGCCCCTCGGGTGTCAGGTATGGCCGCCTGGCCGACATCGGCCGCAAGGTGGTGGAACAGCGCGTGCCGCGCAAGCTTCCCGACCGCATCAAGCGCTATGTGCTGAAGCAAGTCCTGCCGCGCCCATGGCTGTTCCAGCCGGCCCTGCGTGCCGGCCAATTGTTCAAGCCCATGCTCGGCAAGTCCTTGCGGGAAAAGGTGCCGCCATCCCGTCCGGCCACGGCCTGGCCGAACCGTGGGCACGCACGCCGCATGCTGGTGCTCGACGGTTGCGTGCAGCCCGGCCTGGCGCCCAATATCAACGCCGCCACCGCGCGCGTGCTCGACGCATTGGGCGTGCAACTGGTGGCCGCTGCGGGCGCCGGCTGCTGCGGCGCACTGCGTTTCCATCTCAACGACCAGGACGCCGCGCTCGACGATATGCGGCGCAATATCGATGCATGGTGGCCCCATGCGGAGCAGGCCGAGGCCATCGTGATGACCGCGTCCGGCTGCGGCGTCACGGTGAAAGAGTACGGCCACCTGCTGGCCCACGACAGCGCCTACGCGGAAAAAGCGGCGCGGATTTCGGCCATGACGCGCGACTTGAGCGAAATCCTGCCGGCATTCGAGGCGCAACTGGTGCAGCTGGTGCGCGCGCGGCAGGGCGCGGCAAGCGAGCCGGTGGCCTGGCATCCGCCATGCACCCTGCAGCATGGCCAGCAGATCCGCGGCAAAGTGGAGGGTTTGCTGCGCGCCATCGGCGTCGAGGTGCGGCTGTGCCGCGACGCCCACCTGTGCTGTGGTTCAGCGGGCACCTATTCCTTGCTGCAGCCGGGGCTGTCGCAACAGCTGCGCGACCGCAAGCTGGCGGCATTGGGCGACACGGGCGCCGCGCGCATCGTATCGGCCAATATCGGTTGCATCGGCCACCTGCAATCGGGCTCGCCCACCCCGGTGGAACACTGGGTCGAACTGGTCGACCGCATGCTGCACGCTTAGCGTTCGGCCCAGGTCTCCTTGACCTGCAAAATCTCCGGCAGCTGATCGAGGAACAGGTCCACCAGGCGCGGCTCGAAATGGCCGCCGCGTTGGTCCCGCATCCATGCGCAGGCATCCTCCAGCTTCCAGGCAGGCTTGTAGGGGCGCACCGAAGTCAGCGCGTCGAATACGTCGGCCACTGCCACGATACGGCCGGCCAAGGGGATTTCCTCGCCGCTCAGGCGGTTGGGGTAGCCGCTGCCATCCCATTTTTCGTGGTGGGCGAGGGCCACGTCGTGCGCCACCGCCAGCATGCCGCTGTCGTGCCGGCCAATGATGTGCGCACCGATCCCGGGATGGGTTTGCATCACTTCCCATTCGTCCGGCGTCAGGCGGCCCGGCTTTTGCAGGATGTGGTCGGGGATGCCGATCTTGCCGATATCGTGCATCGGGGCGGCGATGAACACGTCGTCGACGGCCTGTTCGTCCAGGCCGGCAGCCATTGCCAGCAGGCGGGCATAATGGCTCATGCGGATCACGTGCAGGCCGGTTTCATTGTCCTTGTATTCGGCCGCCAGGCCCAGCCGCTGCACGATGGCCAGCCGGCTGGCGCGCAATTCCTCCATGCGCACCAGTGACAAGTGCAGCTTGACGCGCGCCTTCACCACTGCCGGGCTAACCGGCTTGCTGATGAAGTCCACCGCACCCGCCTCGAAGCCGTCCACTTCGTCGCTGGCATCGGTCAGTGCCGTGACGAAGATGATGGGGATCGCGGCAGTGGCGGGGTTGGCTTTCAGCGACCGGCACACGTCGTAGCCCGTCATTTCCGGCATCATCACGTCGAGCAGGATCAGGTCCGGCTTTTCGTTGACCGCCAGCTCGATGGCCCGCGCGCCGTCTTTGGCAAACAGCATGCGGTACTGGTGCTGCAGGATCTGGCGCAGCAACTGCAGGTTGGTCGATTCGTCGTCGACGGCCAGCACGGTCGCTGGTCGGTTCATGGCGCACTCCTCTGGGTGTCCAGGCATTGCTCAAGCAAGCCTTGCAGCGCGTTGCGCGCTGCCGTGAAATCGAAATCATCCAGCGCACGCTGCAGCGCGTCAAGGCGATGCTGCACCGCGCAGCCGCGCAGGGCGCTGGCCAGCGCCGTCAGGGACGTCTCATCGAAGCTGCCGCGCTCGAGGGCGCGCAGCATGGATTCGCCCAGCGCCCGTACGCGCTCCAGGTCCATGGCTGGTGCCGGATCCGCAGCCGGGGCTGGCGCGCTGTCGTCGCTGCCCTCGAGCGCGGCGGTGCCGGCGGCGGCACGCAGCGCTTGGGGGGCATCGCCCAGTGCCAGCACGGCTGCGACGGTATCGGACAGGCGCTGTGTCGCCAGCTCCAGCAATCCAGGCAAGGCATCGCGCGCGTCCGGGGCTTGCAGGGCGGCTTCCAGCCGCCACAGCGTGTCGGCCAGGAGTTCCATGCCGAAGTTGGCGGCGGCGCCGCGCAAGCGGTGCGCCAGTGTGGCGCAGGCGGCGTGCTGCCCGGCCGCCACGGCAGCCTTCAAGTCCTTGCCGGCTGCGGCCTGGTCGTCGGCGAAGCGGCGCAGCGCGCGCAGATAGGCTTCCTGCTGTCCGGCCCAGCGGTGCAAACCTTGCTCGGTATTCAATAGCTTGCCGGACACCGGACCGTCTTCCGGCGCCAGGCGCGGCGCGCCGCCGGGCATGCCCAGCACGCGCGCCATTTCCTGGGTCAAGGCGGCGATGTCGACCGGTTTGGTGGTGAAGCCATCCATGCCCGCGTCGCGCGTGGCATCGCGGTCGCGTTCCAGCACGCTGGCGGTCATGGCAATGATCGGCGTGCGTTTGCGCTGGCCCGCCGCTTCGGCTTGGCGGATGCGGCGCGTCGCTTCCAGCCCGTCCATGCCCGGCATCTGCACATCCATCAGGATGGCGTCGAATTGCGCCTCCGATGCCAGCTGCACCGCCATGGCGCCATCGCTGGCGCCGGTGACCGTATGCCCCAGCTTGGACAGCAGCAGCATCAGCACTTCCAGGTTTTGCGGCACGTCGTCCGCCGCCAGTACGTGCAAGGGTGGCAGCAGCGTCGGTTTCGCGCTGCCGCGCGCCGCCTCGTCACGCGCTTCCAGCAGCGGCAGTGTGACATGGAAAGTACTGCCCTGGCCAGGCGTGCTGTCGGCCCACAGCTCCCCGCCCATCAGTTCCACCAGTTGCTTGCAGATGGTGGTGCCCAGGCCGGTGCCGCCGAAGCGCCGGTTCATCGAGGCGTCGGCCTGTACGAACGGTTCGAAGATGGCCGCCATGCGGTCGGGCGGAATGCCGATGCCGGTATCGCTGACGGCGAAATGCACCATGCGCCGCTCGCCCACCCGCTCGGCGTGCACGGTGAGGGCAACGCTGCCCTGGCTGGTGAACTTGATGGCGTTGTCCATCAGGTTGGTCAGCACCTGGCGGATGCGCAGCTCGTCGCCGTGGATCCAGTTCGGCAGTGCCGGGTCGTACTGCAGCGACATGCGCAAGCCTTTGGCCTTGGCCGCGTTGCCCATGGTGGAGGACAGTTCGTCGGCCAGCGCGAGCAGGCTGAAATCGTGCAATTCCAGCTCCACCGCGCCTTTGTCCAGCTTGGCCGTGTCGAGGATGGCATTGAGCAGGCGCAGCAGGGAGCGGCCCGCATTGCGCACCGTATCGAGATGGCGCCGCTGCAGCGCGGTCAGCTCGCCATGCAGCAGCACGTCGGTGAAGCCGAGGATGGAATTCATCGGCGTGCGGATTTCGTGGCTCATATTGGCCAGGAAGGCAGTGCGCGCGGCTGCCGCCTGTTCGGCACGCTCCTTGGCGATGCGCAAATCCTGCTCCATCAGGCGGCGGTTGCTGATGTCGAGCACCACGCCGTCCAGCAGTTCCACCTGGCCGCGCTCGTCCAGCACCACGTTCCCGTTGCACCACATCCAGCGTGTACTGCCGTCGCGGTGGCGCAGGCGGTACTCGAGCGTGAAGGGCCGGCGCTGCTCGACCGCGCGCAGCACATCGCGTTCCACCCCGGGCCAGTCGTCGGGATGGATCAGGTGCTGGAACAGGCGCACCGGCGGTTCGCCCAGGAAGTCGGCGGCGGGATAGCCGGTCAGAGGTTCGACCGCATCGCTGATGAAGACCAGCGGCCAGCCCGGCGCATTGCGGGTGCGGAAGGCAATGCCGGGGATATTGGTCATCAGCGAGCGCAGTTGCGCCTCGCTGGCGCGCAGGGCCTTTTGCAGGTCGCTGACATGGTGGAACAGGGTGCGGTAGCGCAGCATGCTGTTGGCCGATAGCACCAGCGCCGTCAGCAGCGCCGTGGTCAGCGTCACCGCCAGCGACAGGAAGCCGGCATTGGCGATGCCGCTGGCCGGGTCGTAGGGCACGCGGCCGACGAAGCGCGCCGCCGCCATGCCGGTATAGTGCATGCCCGCGATGGCGCAGCCCATGATGATGCCGGCCACCAGCACCGTGCCGGACTCGCCCAGGCGGCCGCGCAAGCCCTGCAGGCCGAAGCGCACCCACAGTGCCAGGGTGGCCAGGGCCACCGCCACCACGATCGACAGGCCGAATATCCATGGGTCGTAGCGCAATGCGAGCGCGGTGCGCATGGCGGCCATCCCCGTGTAGTGCATGGCGCCGATGCCGGCACCCACCAGCACGCCGCCCACCAGCAGGCTGCGTACGCTGATGCGCTGGCGGCTGAGCAATGAGAGGGCGACGGTGGAGGCCGCGATGCTGGGCAGCATGGAGGCCAGGGTGATGGCCGGGTCGTAGGACACCGGCGTGCACAGGTTGAAGGCCAGCATGCCGATGAAGTGCATGGCCCACACGCCGCTGCCAAGCGCCAGGCTGCCGGTGGCCAGCGCCGCCCAGCGCAGAAAAGGCTGGTTGCCGCGCGCCGCCTGGCCGGCCATCTGCAGGCCCATGGCCGAAGAAAAGCTGGCGACCAGGACGGACAGCCCGACCAGCCAGGGATCGTAGATCCCGTAGGTGAGCAGCGCCGGATCGGCCGGCGGCGAGAACAGCTGGATCAGGTAACTCTTGACCTCGTCCATGCCCGTGCCCCCAAAAGGCATTATTGAGCGAGCAGCTTCCGGATATCGTCTGCCAGGTCTTCAGGCTTGGTGGTCGGCGCGTAGCGGTCGTGGATGCTGCCGTCCTTGCGGACCAGGAACTTGGTGAAATTCCACTTGATGCCTTGCGTGCCCAGGATGCCCGGCGCATTCTTCTTCAAGTGCTGGTACAGCGGGTGCGTGTGGTCGCCATTGACGTCGATCTTGGCGAACAGCGGGAACGTGACGCCGTAATTCCTTTCGCAAAAGGCGCCGATATCGTCGGCCGTGCCGGGTTCCTGCTGGCCGAACTGGTTGCAGGGGAAGCCCAGCACTTCGAAGCCCTGGCCGGCGAACTCCTGGTGCAGTTGCTCCAGGCCCTTGTATTGCGGGGTGAAGCCGCACTGGCTGGCGGTATTGACGATCAGCAGTACCTTGCCCCGGTACTGCTGCAAGTCCACCGGTTGGCCCGCCAGGCTGTCCGCGCTGAAATCGAAGACGGTCGTCATCAGATGATCCCCAGGTGTTCGGTGCCGGCGGCCAGGTCGCGGTTTTTCGCTTCCTTCGATTCGAGCTTGATGGCCAGGCGCAGGTCGTTCACCGAGTCGGCGTTGCGCAGCGCGTCCTCGTAGGTGATCTGGCCGGCCTCGTACAGGTCGAACAGGGCCTGGTCGAAGGTTTGCATGCCCAGTTCGCGCGAGCGCTTCATCAGTTCCTTGATTTCATGCACCTGGCCCTTGAAGATCAGGTCCGCGATCAGGGGCGAATTCAGCATGATCTCCACCGCCACGGCGCGGCCCTTGGCGTCCTTCTTCGGGATCAGGCGCTGCGAAATCATGCCTTTCAGGTTGAGCGACAAGTCCATCAGCAATTGCTGGCGGCGCTCTTCCGGGAAGAAGTTGATGATACGGTCCAGGGCCTGGTTGGCGCTGTTGGCGTGCAGCGTGGCCAGGCACAGGTGGCCGGTTTCGGCAAAGGCGATCGCGTGGTCCATGGTCTGGCGGTCGCGGATTTCGCCAATCTGGATCACGTCCGGCGCCTGGCGCAGGGTGTTCTTCAGCGCCACTTCCCAGTCCTCGGTATCGACGCCCACTTCGCGCTGGGTGACGATGCAGTTGCGGTGCGGGTGGACGAATTCGACCGGGTCTTCGATGGTGATGATGTGGCCGTGGCTGTTCTCGTTGCGGTAGCCGACCATCGCCGCCAGGGTGGTCGACTTGCCGGAACCGGTGGCGCCGACCATGATCACCAGGCCGCGCTTGGACATGATCACGTCCTTCAGCACCGGCGGCAAACCCAGGTCGTCGAAGTTCGGGATCGAGCTGTTGATGGTCCGCAGCACCATGCCCACGGAACTCATTTGCACGAAGGCCGAGACGCGGAAGCGCCCCAGGTCGCCGGGGCTGATGGCGAAGTTGGCTTCCTTGGTCTGCTCGAAGGAAGCGGTCTGCTTGTCGTTCATGATCGAGCGCGCCAGGTCGGAGGTATGGGCCGGCGTCAGGGCCTGCGCCGATACCGGCGTCATCTTGCCGTCGATCTTGATGGCCGGCGGGAAGCCGGCGGTGATGAACAAGTCCGAGCCTTTTTTGCTGACCATCAGGCGCAGCAGGTCGAACATGAATTTTGAAGCCTGGTCGCGTTCCATGATTAGCCCGGGAAGTTGTCTGGGATCTTGGCGGCGGAGCGGGCCGCAGCCGAGGAGATCAGGTTGCGGCGGACCAGGTCCGTCAGGTTCTGGTCCAGCGTCTGCATGCCGACGTTGTTGCCGGTCTGGATCGCGGAATACATTTGCGCGATCTTCGCTTCGCGGATCAGGTTGCGGATGGCCGGTGTGCCGACCATGATTTCGTGCGCGGCGACGCGGCCGGAGCCGTCCTTGGTTTTCAGCAGGGTCTGCGAGATGACGGCCTGCAGCGATTCGGACAGCATGGCGCGCACCATCTCTTTCTCTTCCGCCGGGAACACGTCAATGATACGGTCGATGGTTTTGGCGGCGGACGATGTGTGCAGGGTGCCGAACACCAGGTGGCCGGTTTCCGCCGCCGACAGCGCCAGGCGGATGGTTTCCAGGTCGCGCAATTCACCCACCAGGATGGCGTCCGGGTCTTCCCGCAGCGCCGAGCGCAGCGCATTGTTGAAGGACAGCGTATGCGGGCCCACTTCGCGCTGGTTGATCAGGCACTTCTTCGATTCGTGCACGAATTCGATCGGGTCTTCAATGGTGAGGATGTGGCCGTACTCGTTTTCGTTGAGGTGGTTGATCATGGCCGCCAGCGTGGTCGACTTGCCGGAGCCGGTCGGCCCGGTCACCAGCACCAGGCCGCGCGGCTTCATGGCGAATTCGGCGAAAATTTTCGGTGCGTTCAATTCCTCCAGCGACAGGATCTTGGAAGGAATGGTACGCATCACGGCGGCGGCGCCGCGCTCCTGGTTATAGGCGTTGACGCGGAAGCGGGCCAGGCCGGGAATGGCGAAGGAGAAGTCGCACTCCAGCATCTCTTCGTATGCCTTGCGCTGGCCATCGTTCATGATGTCATAGATCATGCCGTGCACGTCCTTGTGCTCCAGCGGCGGCAGGTTGATGCGGCGCACGTCGCCGTGCACCCGGATCATCGGCGGCAAGCCTGCAGACAGGTGCAGGTCCGATGCCTTGTTCTTGACGGAGAATGCGAGAAGTTCGGAAATGTCCATTTATAATCCCTGTGCTTTTTTGATAGCCAAAAGCCTTGGCCCTGTCTCGTTCGATTATGTCCACAATAGCCCACAACTTGCAAGTTGTTACTGAAGCAATCAACGTTGCCGCACGAGAAGCGCGGCGCGCACCCAACGACGTGCAGTTGCTGGCCGTGTCCAAAACCTTCCCGGCCCAGGCCGTGCTCGAAGCGGTGCTGGCCGGGCAGCGCGCATTCGGGGAAAACTATGTGCAGGAAGGCGTGGACAAAATCCGGGAAGTGGCGCAAGCGCGCGGCTGTACGCCGCTGGAGTGGCATTTCATCGGCCCGATCCAGAGCAACAAGACGCGTCTTATAGCGGAAAACTTCGATTGGGTGCACACGATTGAGCGCGCGAAGATCGCGCAACGATTGTCGGAGCAGCGGCCGGCGGACTTGCACCCGCTGCAGGTATGCATCCAGGTCAACACCAGCGGGGAGGCCAGCAAAAGTGGCGTCTTGCCCGCCGATGCCGCAGCGCTGGCCCGCACCGTGGCCGCGCTGCCGCGTCTGGTCTTGCGCGGCCTGATGGCCATTCCCGAGCCGGAACACGATTTCGACCGCCAGCGCGCGGCGTTTCGCGTCCTGCGTGAACTGTATGAACAATTGCGCGCCGAGGGCATCGCGCTCGACACGCTGTCGATGGGGATGTCGGCCGATATGCGGGCCGCCATCCATGAAGGCGCGACCATCGTGCGCGTCGGCAGTGCCATCTTCGGTGCGCGCAGCTACAACAAAGGATAAGAGATGAAGATTGCCTTTATCGGCGGCGGCAATATGGCCGCCGCCCTGATCGCGGGCCTGGCCGGCAAGCTGACGCCAGGCGCCAACATTCACGTGGTGGATCCGAACCCGGCTTCCCTGGAAGCCTTGCAGCGGCAGTACGGCGTCACGGTGGCCACCTCGGCGGCCGGCGGCGCGGACGCGCCGGTTGCCGGCGCCGAGGTGCTGGTGCTGGCCGTCAAGCCGCAAGTGATGCATGCAGTGACGCAGCAATTGCTGCCGTTGCTGCAAGCGGCGCGGGCGGCGGGCCGTACCCCGCTGGTGCTGTCGATCGCGGCCGGCATCCGCGCGGCGGACCTGTCGCGCTGGCTGGGCGGTTACCAGGCCATCGTGCGCACCATGCCGAATACGCCGGCCTTGATCGGCATGGGCGTGACCGGCATGGTGGCATCGGCCGGCGTCA
>CAMLRG010000150.1 GCA_946482335.1 uncultured Duganella sp.
CAAATATGAGCACAGCGCCTACGAGGTGCTCGACCTGGATGCGCTTGGCCACGGCCAGAACGTCTTGCGCGCCAATGGACATCGCCATATGTGGGGCATTGGCCGCCACACGCTGGGAAGCCAGTTATTTGATTATTGGTACGACCCGGACGGCATGGAGTTCGAGCACTACACCGACGGCGACGTCTTCACTTCCGATTACGAAACGCATTATCTGCCGCTCGACCTGGCCGGCATCTGGGCTTGGGGGGCGGACGTTCCTTCTTCGATGGTGCCGCGGCCAAGTCTCAAGACCATTTACCAGGTGGCGCGCCTGATTCACTCCGGCCGTCTTTCAGTGGACCGCGTGCGCTTGTTGATGCAGGCCACCGGCGCCAAGAGCCGTCCGTGGCTCTGATCAATTCGAGGGAAATCAACATGGCAGTCAAGGTAGTGCGTTACCAATATGGCGGACAGGCGGTTTGGGGTGTGGTCCACGACCGCAGTATTGCGCCGCTGGCGGGCCGCTTCAACAGCACCAGCGATTTCATCCGCGACGGAATGGATGAGGCACGGGCGAGCCGGCCTGCCCAGGCGACGATTGCGCTGGACAGTGTTCGCCTTCTGTCGCCAATCACGGAGGATCGCCAGTTCCTGTGCCAGGGCATTAATTATGCGAGCCATGTGCGGGAGTCCGGCATGGACCCCGACAAGATCGGCTTCAATACGATTTTTACAAAGGCATCCTCCTGCCTTGCGTCCGCATGCGATGACGTGGTGCGGCCCGCCCACGTGCGTCTGCTGGACTATGAAATCGAATTGGGCCTGGTACTGAGAAAGCCGATCCTGCAGCCGGTCGAAGTCGCCCCGGACAAACTGCATGAATGGTTGGCCGGCGTCACCATCGTCAATGATGTGTCGGCGCGGGATGTGCAACTTCCGCAGGCGCAGTTCTATAAAGGGAAGAGTTACCGCACCTTTGGTCCGGCGGGGCCATACCTGGTCCTTCTGGATGCAGCTGAATGGCTGCGCTGGCCCGAACTGCATATGCGGCTAGCCGTGAATGGACAGCCGCGCCAGGACGCATATTGCGGCGACATGATCTTTAAGCCGCAGCAGACATTGACCGAGCTGTCTGGGTTGCACAACCTGTACCCCGGCGACCTGATTGCCACGGGGACGCCTGCGGGCTGTGCTGCGCGCGCACCGGGCAGGTTGCAGATGTGGCTTGTACGACACCTGCTTTCGGAGCCGGCCAAATGGCGCCTGTTCATCAAGAAGGGCTTGCGCAACCCGGCCTATTTGCAGCCCGGCGACGTGATGCGGAGCTCCATCCGTACCGACGATGGCGCCATTGACCTGGGCGAACAACGGAACAGGATCGTGTTGCCATGAGCGCGGGCTACCTTGCGGCCGCGATCGAGAAGTTCGATGCCGCAGCTCGGCCTGTGCTGTGCGAGTTTCCTCGGCGGGCGCCCGGTACGGGTGAAATCGAAGTCGCGGTGGAAGCGGCGTCGGTCAACCCAATCGACGTGCGGCGCGGATCGGGGTATGGCCGGTCGCTGTTTTCCTTGATGGGGGCGGCCAGGTTGCCTCTGACCTTGGGTAACGATTTTGCAGGCCGCGTCATGCGTGTCGGACGGGGCGTCTTCCACTTGCGGGAAGGCGATGCCGTCTTCGGGGCCGCTCCGCCGTCAAGCCGGGGTACGCATGCCAGCTGTGTAGTCGTGCGCGCCTCACATGCCGTATTGCAGCCAATGGGTATGTCGAGTGCCCTTCTGGCAGCAGTCCCGTATAACTTCCTGACCGTCGCGAAGGCACTGCAGGATTCAGGCCTCGGCGCTGCAAACCTCGAAGGCTTCGATGTATTGGTCCATGGCGGCACCGGGGGCTTGGGGATGATTGCGGTGCAGTTGCTGAAGCGCCGCGGTGCGAATGTTGCGGCAACCGGAAGCAATGGCCGCCTTCCCATGTGCCGCAGGGCCGGAGCTTCCCTGGTGATCGATCGCGATCGCGAAGAATTGTCAGCCTTGCCTTATCGGTTTGCTGCAACCCTGAATTTTGCCAACTGGGACGACGAAGGCGCATTGCTGCGTCTACTTGGCCCCCAAGCAATCGGCCATGCCACGACAGTCCATCCATTGCTCGGGAATTTCGACCGGTTTGGCCTGTTAAGGGGGGGGATGGCGTCGTTCAGCCAGAAGCGCCGAATGCGTGCGCTGGCGCCGCTCGGAGCACGTTACGCCTGGAGTGTATTCAGCGCGAACTGCGCTGTCCTCGAAGAGCTGGCTGCGACCGTTGGAACGCTGGCGCTGCCAAGAGTCCGTAGCTACGTGCTGGGCGATGCCGCTGGCGCATACACGCATTACGAAGAAGAACTGCCAGGACGCCCGGTATTGATGCCGGGTGCAACTGAGCGCGCTTACATGATCTAGGAGACTGTAATGACCGACCCAAACCCGCCATTCGAGATTCGCACCATCGCCGACGTGCAGGCATTTGAAAGTATAAGCTGGGCGCAGCGTAAGCCGGCACAGAGTACATATGAACTCGTATGCCAGGCGAGTGAACGCCATCCCGACAGGATTGCCTTGCGTTTCGTAATGACCGGGAACGCTGGCGATAAAGTGTTCACGTTTGATTACCTGGCGCTGAAGGAACGCGCGACTCAAGCTGCCAATGCCTTCCATCACGCCGGCATCGTGCCTGGCAAGGCTGTCACGCTGCTGATTCCGAACTTTCCACAAACGCATTTTGCGCTGCTTGGCGCACAAGCCGCAGGGATTGCGAGCCCGGTCAATCCCATGCTGGATGTTGATCACATCGCGAGCATCGTCAATGAGACCAGTGCGGAAGCCATGGTCACGCTTGGCCCGCTGCCAGGGGTCGACATCTGGGAAAAGGCTGTTGAAGTAGTAGATCGGTGCCCGTCCATTCGCACGCTTTATGTCGTCAATGCCGCGCAATATCTTGGCACGCTGAAGGCGGGCGTCGTGCGGACACTGGCAATGATGGCAAAGCGGCCGCAGCGCAACACGGTGACGGTCCTGGATTTCGACGCCACGTTGCGCCGACAACCTGCAGACCACCTTCTTTCTGAAAGGCGTTTTGCGGAGAGCGACATTTGCGCCTACTTCCATACAGGCGGCACCACTGGCTTGCCGAAGATCGCCGTGCACCGCCACGCCAACGAGGTCTATGTCGCGTCCATGTTGTGTGCCATGGAGCCCAGGCCGGGAGTCGTGATGTGCGGACTGCCTCTGTTCCACGTCAATGGTGCGATGGTGACAGGCCTGGCGGCCTTCCACGGCGGCTCGGAGGTCGTGATGTTGACGCCATCTGGCTACCGGGGCGAGAACATTATGCCCAATTTCTGGCAGCTGATCGAACGATTCCGCGCAACCAGCTTCAGTGGCGTGCCGACGATTTACGCCAACCTCGCGGCATTGCCGTTGAACGGGGCCGACATTTCGTCTGTCCGCTACGCCGCCTGCGGCGCGGCGCCATTGCCGCGCGAGGTCGCCCGCCGTTTCGAGTCGGCGACCGGCATTCGCCTCACCGAAGGGTACGGTCTTACGGAGGGCGCCTGCGTGACGACGTTAAATCCGCCGCTGGGCGAGAGCAGGGCGGGGACTGTCGGCATCCGTTTGCCTTACCAGCAGGTGAAGGCATGGAAAGTGGACTCGGCGGGCAATGCGGTCGCTGAATGCATCCCCGGGGAAGCCGGCGTTATCGGTATCTGCGGGCCGAATGTCTTCCCGGGCTATCTTCGCGATGCCGACAACAAAGGTATTTGGCTGGCACCTGGTTGGCTCAACACGGGCGACCTGGGCTTTTTGGACGAATCGGGATACCTGCACCTGACCGGCCGCGCGAAGGAGTTGATCATCAGGGGCGGCCACAATATCGACCCGGCAATGATCGAAGACGCACTGTTGCGTCACCCTGCAGTTGCAATGGTGGCGGCAGTCGGCCAGCCTGACGCGCACGCCGGGGAATTGCCGATGGCGTTTGTGACTTTGAAGCCCGGTGCCACCGCAACAGTGGAGGAGATTACTGCCGCTGCCAGGGACTTGGTGCCAGAACGCGCCGCAGTGCCTGTGCGTGTCGAAATCCTGCAGCAGATGGCGCTGACGACCATCGGAAAGGTGGCCAAAGCAGTGCTTCGCATGCGGGCTGCGGAGCATGTGCTGCGCGACCAGCTGGCGAGCAATGCCATCCCTGCGCAACTGCATGTGCGAGCAGACCCGCAACGCGGTTCGGTGGCCGTCCTCACCTGCGCACCGGCGCACGCAGAAAAAGCCCTTCAACTCCTGGGCCGCTTTGCCATCCAGGTTGAGCTGGCAGCTTGAGCGTTTAACTCATACGGATCAAATCATGGAATCTCAAACTCCCGAAGCAGTGGACGTCTTGCTGGTCGGCCTCGGGCCGGTAGGCGCTGCCGCCGCCAATATGCTGGGCCGCTATGGTGTGCGCGTGCGGGTTATTGAAAAGTCTTTGGAAATTTTCAAGGCACCGCGTGCGATCGCGCTCGACAACGAAGCACTGCGCATCTTGCAAATGGCAGGGCTTGAAGACGGTGCTTTCGCTACGCATGCAATTTCGCAGGTCCAGATGCGATCTCCTGTTTTCGGCAACTACGCCCGTGCCAGTACAGCAGGCGTAGCCGATGGCCACCCCCCACTTGTGACCTTCTATCAGCCGGAGTTGGAGAAAGTCCTGCGCGAGCGCTTGGCTGCCTATTCCAAAGTGCAGGTTACGCTAGGAGCTGAATTGCTCGGCTTTAGCGATGGTGCGCAAGGCGTCACTGCAGAGATCCGCAACGCCGGCGGTGAGCGCGAAGTCGTGCGGGCACGCTTCCTGGTCGGCGCCGACGGTGCCAATTCATTCGTGCGGCGCCATATGGGTATGGAATTCGAAGGACGGACCTTTACCCAGGATTGGCTGGTGGTTGACGCACAAGGCGTGCCGAATCCGATCGACCACGTGGAATTCATATGCGATCCGCGCCGCCCGACGCCGCATATGGTTGCCCCGGGCAACCGCCAGCGCTGGGAATTCATGCTGCAGCCCGGCGAGACGCGCGAAGAGATGGAGTCTCCGGAAAAATTGAGGGAATTGCTGGCACCTTGGTGCAAGCCAGAAGAAATCTCGATCGAACGGACGGCGGTCTACCGTTTCCATGCCCGCATCGTGAGCAGATTCTCGAAAGGAAACGTATTCCTTGTCGGTGATGCGGCACATATCACACCGCCGTTTGTCGGCCAGGGCCTGGTGGCCGGATTGCGCGACGTGGCCAACCTTTCGTGGAAGCTTGCCTGGGTCAGCAAGGAACGTGCCTCTTCCAATATCCTCGACAGCTACGACTGTGAACGCCGCCCGCACGCCCGCTCGATCATCAACCTGGCACTGATGATGGGCAAGCTGGTGATGCCACGCAACCGCCTGATCGCGACGGCCGTGCATGGATTTGTGAGCCTGTTGCGGGCATTTCCATTGACCCGGCCGTTGTTCGAGGAATTGAAGATCAAGCCAATCAATCGCTTCAAGCGAGGGCTCTTCATGCGCGGCAAGTCCGGCTCGCGCCTGATGCGCGGCGGCTTGTTGCCGCAAGGGCTGGTACGCCAGGGTGCTGAAGGAAAGGTACAGCCAAGCGACAACATGCTGGGGCAGGAACTGACACTGCTCGCGTTTGGATGCGATCCCTTACGCCACCTCGATGCGCGCTGGCAGAACGAATGGCAGCGCGTTGGCGGTCGCATGGTGCAACTGCATCCGCGCGGCAGTCACCTGGCCGGGCCGGACCTCTGGGAGGAAATGACGGATGTGCTGCTCCCTGGAGCTGCGCCGGTTGGCTGGATTGCCGTCGTTCGGCCCGACCGCACCATCCTTCACGACGGCCCGGTAGCGGAAGTGCAGCAAATCCTGTTGCGCACGCTCGGCATGCTGCAGTCGATGCCTCTGCACGAACTCAAGCTTGAAGCCTGTACACCAACCTGACTTACATTAAAACAAAGGAGACGCAATGAAGCAGTGGGAAGCAAAGACAGTGGTGCTTGCCGGCGCGATGGCCCTGGCGAACGTCCCGGCACAGGCGGCAGAAGGTTTTGAAATCCGCTATAACCTGACAGGCTCCCTGGGCGGGGAGATCTTTGCACCGCCCAACCAGTCGGGATGGGCCTTTGGCGCAGCGGCGACCGCAGTGCGCATCGACAAAGTGACCGGTGGGGATGGACGAAACATCACCCGTACAGTGCCGGGCGGGGTGGTGCCATTGCCGGCGCCTGTTCCGGCAGCGCTTTTCCCGGCCTATTCTGAAAATGTTGCGACTCTTGACGCGACTGGACCCATGGACTTGGTCAATTTCGGTGTCGCATACGTGACATCGGATCGGTATGGCGGTGGCCGCCTTGCGTTGGGTGTCAACATCCCGTATGGCCATAAACAGCAGACAGTCGTGGCTAACGCGGCAACGCCAGGTTTGCACTGGAGTCCAGCGATACCCGCCGCGACGCAGGCTGCGGCCGCAGCACAGTTTTCAAGCCAATACCAGGCCGGGATTGCCGCGCAAGCCTCGGCCGACACCGGAAGTGTGAAGGGGTTTGGTGATACCGAGTTGCAGGGCGGCTGGTTGTATGCCGACAGCAAACTCCGCGTCGTTGGCGGCGCGTCGCTTATTCTCCCGACCGGCAAGTACAGTTCCAATCCCGGTCCCGATATCGGAACTGGCAACTTCTATACGTTCCGCCCGGCCATTCAAGCCGCTTATCTGCCTACGCCGGAATTCGGCCTGGCTGCCAAGTTCACCCTGGGGCTGAACACGCGCAATGGCGATAACGAACTACGTAGTGGCAATTGGGCAGGTGTGGAACTTGCGGCTGCGTACAAGACGGCGATCGGGGTGCTTGGCGTGCATGCAATCCATGCGCAGCAATATCAGGATGACCGCAATAACGTATGGGGTGCGAGCCGTTTCCGTTCAACTAACGCCGGGGCATTCTTTACTACCTTGGTGCCTGGGCTGAATGTCCCGTTCACAGTGCAGTATATGCGGACGGTATCTTCGCATTTTGCGAAACACGGTGACTTCTTCCAGGCCCGCCTGATCAAGTTTTTCTGACGAGGGCTCCTAAGAGGATCGAGTTCTCTTCGAGCGTCACATCGGGCAGGGGGGCAGCGACCGCCTTCGCAGCCGCCTGCTCCTTAACCCCTAATCCTTTGAGTAACGCTTTTACCATCGCTTCCGGATACACGTCCGGGAGCGGTTCAAACGCCAGCGAACTCGCCGCACTGAACATGGCACCCATGACCAGGTCGATGCCAATGCGAATATCGCAATCAAATTTACCCTGTTCGATCCCCGCTTGCAGGTCGCGTCCCAGAAACTGGATACCCTGAAGGTGCGGAGCCGCAGCCGGCCAGGCCAATTGCGCCAGGAAAGTACCCAGCAAGGGATACTTACGCGCCGTATGCAGCAACAGCCTGGTCCCGCAGGCCAGCCGAGCAACCGTATCCTCACGCTGCTGTACCACAGGGTCAATGATGCGCAGCAGCTCATTGCCAATTTCTGTGGAAACCGCTTGCAACAATTCTTCGTTGGTACGGAAATAGTTATAGAACGAGCCGCGCGACATGCCTGCCAGGGCAATCACGTCGTCGATTACAGCAGCCCCCGTCCCTTTTTCGGAAAACACCTGCAGAGCGCCTTGAAGCAGGCGCGCGCGCGTACGTTCGCGCCGTTCGGCTGCAACACGGGTTCGGTGATTTTCGGTCGGTAAGCTATTCATGATTGTTCGATCGTTTGCCTCATGGGCAGATTTATCTTTTCAATTTTCCATAGTTTACAGTATCGTCAGTATGACGACACTGTAAACAAACATTTCGGTACGCGCTTCGGGTTCGCCACCTTCAATGGAGGCGCCGAAGATCTTCCAGGCGAAACCACAGCTCTTTGCGTTCGAAGGGCGTTTCGGGCGTCAGTTCCGGATTTTTCAGTTCGAGGATGCGGCGTTTGTCGAGGTTTGCCTGACGCAGCAGCTTGCCGTAGTGCTGATAAAACAGCTTGTCCATTGAGCCGTCGGCGATCGCCAGTTCCAGGCCGCGCCTGATCTCGTCGGCCAACTCGATGTCGGCGCGGTTGACGAAAAAATAGTCGGGCGCCGGATAGTGCAGCAGCAGGTAGGGCTCGATCGCCAGTTCCTTGTGCCGTGCCGCTTCATTTGGAGCTTCCATGACCGAACGTGGCAGGTAGTCGATGCGGCCGGCCTTGAGCATTTCAAACAGGCTCGCATAGTTGGACACTGCCGCACCTTGCAAACCATTGTGGCCCAGGATGCCGAGGTCCGGCCAATCGTGGCCCTGGGCCATCCGGTACGGCCGCAGCTCTGGCAGCGAGTCGATATGGCGCAGCAGCTCCGTCTGGTCCGCGCGTACCAGCAGCAGGCGCCAGCCGATCAAGCCTTTGCTGATGGGGATACGTATGGGTAACAGCTTTTCTTCGCGTTCGCGCGATGTCATGGTGGCGATGACGTGCAGTTTGCCGCTGCCTGCCGCGATCTCGACGATCGAGCGGCCTTGCGGCATCACATGCTGGGTGAGTTCAAGCTTGCGGGAACTGCCGGCCTTGGTCAATGCCAGCTGCAACAGCTGGTAGGTGTAGGTGCCGCGTTCATCGTCCGATGTCTCAGGCCGTGGATAAAGCAAGCCATCGGCCAGCGCACAGCGCGCCGCCAAAAAGCTGGCAAGTAGTAGCAATCGAAATGCTGCCCGGGCCATCGCTCTGGCTTGGTTGGATATATGAGTACGTCGATACTCGCTCAACACGAAGTGGCAGTCAAGTGGGGCCCGCCCAGTGCAAACCGCAAGGGCGGCGGCCCGGCCGGCGCGGCGGGTTTCTGCCGCCAATTGAGACTTTAGGTATGATTAGCGTTCTGACTTGCTTTCGTGAATGACTATTTGCCTCGACATGAACTCTACTCCTCAAGCCGACACCAGCCTTCCCCTTGACATGATCATCTTCGGCGGGATGGGCGACCTCGCCATGCGCAAGCTCTTGCCTGCGCTGTACATGGCTCACCTGCATGGCAACCTGCCGCCGGCGACGCGCATCATTTCCACCGGACGCCAGGAGTTCGACCGCCAGGCTTACCTTGGCTTTGTAGAGGAGAATTCGCGCTCCTTCATTACCGGCACCAACTTCACCGAAGAGGCATGGCGCAGCTTCCTGCAATTGCTTGAATACGTGCGGGTGGACGTGCAGGCCGAAGGGCTGGGCGCGCTGGCCGCCGTGTCACGCCCCGGCGCCGAACGCGTGTTCTACCTGTCCACCGCACCGTCCCTGTTCACCACCATTTGCGACAAGCTGGCCGAAGCCGGCCTGGTCGACGGCAACGCGCGCGTGGTGCTGGAGAAGCCGCTGGGCCGCGACCTGGCGTCGGCGATCGAAATCAACGAGGCCGTCGGCAAGCATTTCGCGGAATCGCAGATCTACCGCATCGACCATTACCTGGGCAAGGAAACCGTGCAGAACCTGATGGTCCTGCGCTTTGGTAACTCGATCCTGGAACCGCTGTGGCGCGCGCCGAACATCACCAGCGTCCAGATCACGGTGGCGGAAGAGTTGGGCGTGGGCAGCCGCGCCGGCTTCTACGACAGCGCCGGCGCCATGCGCGACATGGTGCAGAACCACTTGCTGCAGCTGCTGTGCATCGTCGCCATGGAACCGCCCGCATCGCTGGCGCCCGACGCCGTGCGCGACGAAAAGCTCAAGGTCCTGCGCTCGCTGCGCCGTTTCAGCCTGGCCACCATTGCGCGCGACACGGTGCGCGGCCAATACGTGCGCGGCGTGAGCGGCAACCAGGAAGTGCCGGGCTACCTGGAAGAACGCAATGTGCCCGAAGACAGCAGCACCGAAACCTTCGTGGCGCTGCGCACCTACGTCGACACCTGGCGCTGGTCCAAGGTGCCGTTCTACCTGCGTACCGGCAAGCGCATGGCGCGCCGTTCCTCCAAGATCGTCATCGAGTTCGCCAATCCGCCATTCCCGCTGTTCCCGGAAAACCCGGCCGGCGTCGCCAACCGCCTGGTGATCGAACTGCAGCCGGAAGAAGCGATCAAGCTGCAGATCATGGCCAAGCAACCGGGCAGCGGCATGCAGATGCAGCAGGTGGCGCTGAACCTGGACCTGCAGTCGGCGTTCTCGCAGCGCCGTGCCGAAGCCTACGAGCGCTTGCTGATCGACGTGGTGCGAGGAAGGCTCACGCACTTCATGCGGCGCGACGAGCTGGAGGCAGCCTGGGAATGGGCCGAGCCGATCATCAATGGCTGGGGTGCGCTGGCTGAAAAGCCGAATGCATACGCGGCCGGCACCTGGGGGCCTTCCGAGTCGTTCGCACTGTTGGCGCGGGATGGATTCAGCTGGGTGGAGTAGGGCGGCGATGGTTCGGGTATGACTCTTGCTAGAAGTTTGGACAAAACTCATCATCGACGGTGAGCCAAACTTCGAGCACATATGGCCGACACCTTACCCGACAACTTGTTTGCACTGGCCCTGATTGTTTACTTCCTGGGCATGAAACACGGCTTCGATGCCGATCATCTCGCCATGGTTGACGGCTTGACCCGGTTTAATGCACGCGCCAATCCGCGACTGGCGCGCTTTTGCGGGGTCTGGTTTTCTTTCGGCCACGGCGTGGTGGTCGTCCTGATCGCGTTGGCCATCAATGCCCTGGCCTTGCGCTGGGCTGTGCCGGACTGGCTGGAGTTTTACGGAGCCTGGATCTCTATCGGCTTCCTGGTGGCGCTGGGTTTGATGAACCTGCATGCGGCGCTGAATGCGGAGGCTGGGCAACCGGTGCAGCCGGTGGGCCTCAAGGCGCGGTATCTTGGCCGGCTTGCCAACGCTACCCACCCCGGCCTGATGGCGCTGATCGGCGCACTGTTTGCCATATCGTTCGACACCATCAGCCAGGCGAGCTTGTTTGCGTTGACCGCAACGCGCTTCGGCGGATGGGAATATGCTTTGCTGTTAGGCGGGCTGTTCATGCTTGGGATGATCGTCACCGACGGCATCAATAGTTACTGGATCTCGCGCTTGATCCGGCGTGCCGACCGGCTCGCGCTGCTTGCATCGCGCCTCATGGGCTTCCTGATCGCCGGCGTCAGTTTGCTGGTGGCCGGATTCGGTGTGCTCAAGCTGCACGTTTCCAGCGTCGGGGCCTGGAGCGACGGCAAGGAGCTGTATTTCGGCGCGGCGGTCACCGTTTTCATCGCGGCTGGATTCCTGCTGATATTGACCGCCAACCGGGGCCGGACCCGCTTGCCCGCCGATTCCTCAATTTGACGCGCGATGCGCCACCGGAGTGCCTTGCGCACCGATCCGGTGCGAAAACGTGGCGTAACAGATGGCATGCTTCCTGCATATCAGCAGGTATGCGCGATCATCCAACGTCCCCAGCTTCTGTCCAGGCGCCCTGGCGCGCCAATCTGGTGCTCGGATATGGACGGTCCGGCGCCGCCACGCGGCTGCTGCGGCGCGAGCACAGCGGCCCGCTGCGGGTCCAAAAGGCCTTCTATCCCGAAGGGGAAGCCGTGTGCCACACCATCCTGGTGCATCCACCCGGCGGCATCGTGGGCGGCGACCAGCTGGCGATCGACATCTCGGCGGGCGCCGGCGCGCATGCCTTGCTGACGACCCCGGGCGCTGCCAAATGGTACCGCGCCAATGGCAAAGCGGCGCGGCAGCACGTGCGCATCGACGCTGTCGAGGATGCGCGCCTGGAGTGGCTGCCGCAGGAGACCATCTTCTACGACGACACGGATGCGCACATGGTGCAGGAAGTAAACCTTGCCGGGAGTGCGCGCTACGTCGGTTGCGACATCCTGTGTTTTGGCCGCAGCGCCAGCGGCGAGCAGTTCGCGCGCGGCTGCGTGCGCCAGCAACTGCAGGTGCGCCAGGACGGGCGCCTGTTGTGGTGGGACCAGGGCGTGCTGCGCGGCGGCAGCAATGCCATGCGCAGCGCGCACGTGCTCGATGGGGCGACCGTCTGCGCCACGCTGCTGGCAGTCGGGCGGGTGCCGGAACCGGGCCTGGTGGCGCAGCTGCGTGCACTGGCCCCGGCGCTGGGCGTCACCCATCTCAAGTCGCTGCTGGCCGTGCGCTACCTGGGGCACGATGCCGAACAGGCGCGCCACCTGATGGCGCGGGCATGGCATGCCTTGCGTCCCGCCTGGATGGACCGCGCCGCCACCCAACCCCGTATCTGGAATACCTGACATGGATCTCTCCCCACGCGAGAAAGACAAGCTGCTCCTGTTCACCGCCGCCTTGCTGGCGGAACGCCGGCGTGCACGCGGCCTCAAGCTGAATTATCCGGAAGCCGTTGCCCTGATCAGCGCGGCAATCCTGGAGGGGGCCCGCGACGGCAAAACCGTGGCCCAACTGATGTCGGACGGCACCCAGGTGCTGACGCGCGACGACGTCATGGAAGGGGTGCCGGAAATGATCCCCGATATCCAGGTCGAAGCCACCTTTCCCGACGGGACCAAGCTGGTCACCGTCCACCAACCTATTGTGTGAGGCCGACATGATTCCCGGCGAATACCTGCTCGAAGCAGGCGACATCACCCTTAACGCTGGCCGCGCGACATGCGTGGTGCAGGTCGCCAACACCGGCGACCGGCCGGTGCAGGTCGGGTCGCACTTCCATTTCTTCGAAGTCAATGAAGCATTGCAGTTCGACCGCGCCCGGGCACGCGGCATGCGGCTCGACATCGCGGCCGGCACCGCCGTGCGTTTCGAGCCCGGCCAGCACCGCACCGTGCAGCTGGTCGCGCTGGGTGGCACGCGCCATGTTTACGGCTTCAATGCACGCGTGATGGGCGCACTGGAGGGCGGTGAATAATGGCGACGATTACGCGCCGCGCCTACGCGGAAATGTTTGGTCCGGCCAAGGGCGACCGTGTGCGCCTGGCGGATACGGAACTGTTCATCGAAATCGAACATGACTACGCCATCCCTGGCGAAGAGGTGAAGTTTGGCGGCGGCAAGGTGATCCGCGACGGCATGGGGCAAAGCCAGCTGCCACACCGCGACGTGATGGATACCGTCATCACCAATGCCGTGATCCTGGACCATTGGGGTATCGTGAAGGCGGACATCGGCCTGAAGGATGGGCGCATCGCTGCCATCGGCAAGGCCGGCAACCCCGACATCCAGCCCGGCGTGACCATGGCCATCGGCGGCGCCACCGAAATCATCGCGGGCGAGGGCATGATCGTCACGGCGGGCGGCGTGGATACGCACATCCATTTCATTTGCCCGCAGCAGATCGAGGAGGCGCTGGCCTCGGGCATCACCACCATGATCGGCG
>CAMLRG010000151.1 GCA_946482335.1 uncultured Duganella sp.
TGGTGGAATTGGGCGCCGCGCGGTTGGCGCGGGCGTCGGCGCTACGTTTGGCGGCGAGTTTGCGTTCGGCACGCGCGGCTTGGGTCGGCGTCAACGTCGTGCGCGGTACGCTGGTGCCGCCGACGGCTGCCGTGCTGCGTGGCAGTTCGTGGCCCATCATCTTAGCGTGCATCGCCTTCAGTTCGGCGAAGGCGCTGTCGATCATCTTGCTGCCGCTCTTTTGTACGGCCTTCAATTCCTCGATCACCATCTTCACTTCGTTGCGGCCGGCAATGACCTTCACGAGCCAGCTATCCAACCCGTCGATGAAGGCGGCAATCGTCTTGTCGAACAAACTTTTGCATTCGCTGGTGAGCTGGCCCCAGTTAATTTGCCGCATATACTTTTCAACGTTGCCTCGTACGGTAGGGGATACCGCTTCCAGCACGCGGCCGAAATTGTGCCCCTGTTTCATCAGCTTGAAGCCTACCTTGAGCGCATCGCCCACTGCCGGCACACATCCGATCAGTGTAATCACCAGTTCGACCCAACCGCCGACAGCGGCAGGCGTCTTCGCGATCTGGATGATGGCGAGGATGATGTCGCGTGCGTCCATGACCTGGCCCACGCCGGGTATCACCCCAAGCACGCCAGTAATGATGATGTGCGAGGGCGACGATCCGGCGCCGGTCACGAGGTCCTTCAGCCAGGTTCCGATGCCATCGTCCACAGTGCGCACGGCACGCGCGGCGGGCGTCATGCTCATGCCTGTTCTCCTTCGTCTTCTTCGTGCAGGTCGCGGTAGCTCAATTCCTCGCCGGCGCTGCCGTGTTCTTCATCCTCATAGCGATAGTCGTCGTGATGGAATTCGTATTCGAGTTCGCTGGTGCCTTCGACTGCCGCCAGCATGTCCTCAACCTCGTCGGGGAAGTAGTTCTCCTTGAGGTAGGCGTCTTCCTGTTCGATGTATTTGGCCAGGATGGCGCTGGCTTCTTCCTGCGTGCTTGCCTTCATGCCGTAGACGGCGTTCGGTTTGCGCTGCTTGCGCAGCTTGGCGTCCCGCTCGTCTTCGCCATACACGACGGTCGCGATGCTGTTCGGTATGCTTTCGAGGCGCGCAAATCCACTCGCGTCAAGTTTGCCTTCGCGGCTGGTGCCATCGGCAAACGTGACTTTGTAAGGGGCGCCGACCATCGGTTGCAAGTCGTCCCAGCGATAGTTCAGCTCCAGGAAATTGTCGGCTTGTGCGGCCTTCGGCAGTGCCGGGAGCGAGGCTTCACTGCTGCCTGCGCCGGTCAGCTCCTTCATGCTGGCTTTGAATTCGATCTTGCCTGGCGCATTCAGGGTGATATCGCCGCCTTCGATGTGGATGCCGGCGCCTTGCGTGGTGAGCTGGACGTGCTTGCTGGCGGCGATCGTGATGCCGGCATTGATGCTGGCGACGGTCACCAGCTTGTCGGCGCTGAATTCACTCGTGCCTTCCTGGCTCTGGCTGCTCCACTTCCCGCTGGCTGCATGCAGGTGAAGGCCGGTGGCTTTACCGTAGGTGAACAGGCTGATGCCGCTCTGGGCGGCATGGAGCAAATTGGCCTGGCTGACGAAATTGATGTCGCTGCCTGCCGCGACAGCACCGGACAGGCTGCCGGCGAGTACTGCGTTTGCGGGTGTGGCGGCCACGATGCCCGCCGGGCTTTCCACCTGCAGCAAGGGTGTGCTGTAGGCGAAGACGCCGCCCGGCGTTTTGGCATCCTGCGTTTCGGCGGTACGTGCCAAGCCTTCGATCGACGGCTGCTTTTCGCTAGCCGGCTCCTGGGGCAGGTCCGCCTTGTGGGCGGCGGCGCGTTCCGTGAGTTCTTTTTGCAGCGCGTGGCTGTCCCTTGCCATGCTGTGCGCCGGGCGCGAATCCAGCAGTTGGTCGGCACCACCTTGCGAAGCCTGGCTGGTGAGCAGCATGCCCTGCCCGGCGCGCAACGCGAGCGCATGTTCGGTCTTCAGCTCGGCGCCGAAGCCAACCGGATGCAGGCGCTGGTTGTCGCTCTGGTGGCGCAGGTGGCCGAGGTTCAGTTCCGCCGTGCCCTGGTGCGGCTTGGCGTGCCGCTGTAGGGCCACGCGCGATTGGCCGGGCGTGTCGTCGAATACGAGCTGGCTGTAGGCGCCGGAGCCGGCCTGGCTGCTTTGCATGGCCTGGCTTTTCAGGCCGGAGAGCGCGGCGGGATGGGCGTGGCCGCCGGATTCGCCGGGGAACCAGGCGGGCGCGTTGCCGGTGGCGGCGCCGGTGCCGGCAGACACCTTGTTGTGCTGCGCGTCGGCCTGGCCGTCGCCGTTGTACAGGGCGCCGATGATGACAGGACGGTCGATATCGCCTTCGAGGAAGTCAATCAGCACCTCCTGGCCCGCGCGCGGCAAGGTGTTGCTGCCCCAGTTGGCGCCTGCGATCGGGGCCAGCGGGGTGGCGACGCGCACCCAGGTGCCGGCGCTGTCGTCGGCGGGGGCACCGGTGTCGCCTGCTTGCAGGGCCGGGCCGAGGCGACTATGGCTGCTGTCACCGCGCTGCCAATGGAATTGCACCTTGACGCGGTGGTCGCGGTCGGTATGGATCGGGGCGCCGGAAGGGCCGACCACGATGGCGGTCTGCTGGCCTTGCACGGTCGGGCGCTTCCATGGCGCGGGGCTGCGGTAGGGCAGGGCGGCATCGATGGCATCGACGCGGTTGCGGTACAGCGGCCGCTCGGCAATGCCCGCGCCGACGGCGTGGCGGCTCTCGGCCAGGTCGGCGTCGTTCAGCACCTGCAACGCTGCATTGCCCAGCTCGCGCTGGATGTTCGAGCGCATTTGCGCCGCGAGGTTGTTGTGCATCAGGTGCAGTACGCGGATGGCGATGAAGCCGCCGCTGTCGCCCGTGACCGGTTCGCCCTGCAATGTGAAACGGGTGGCGGGCGCCATGGTGCGCACGGTGCCGGCGCCGGTGAGGTTGGCGCGGGCAACATCGAGCGCTTGCAAGCGGCGTTCGGCCAAACGCTGGCCGTGTTCCCGGCTGGTATAGGCATAGACGCCGGGCACGTCGCGGGCGGCCAGCGTCAGGCCGCTGGCGACGGCGCTGCCGGCGCTGGCTGCGCGCTGGTCGAGCGTGCGGTAATCCCAGCTTTGCAGCGCGACTTCGCCAGTCAGCAGGCTGGTTTGCATGCGCCAGCGGTCCATGCTGTCTTCGCGCATGACGGCGCCGGGCTGGGTGAAGCGCACCATGGCCTGGGGATTAGGCGGGAAGGCGCCGTTATGGTCGGCGATGACCAGCACGTGGCCGTCGGCGCGGTGTTCGTAGTAATAGAACAGCCCTTCCTCGGCCATCAGGCGCTCGGCGAAGGCCCAGTCGCTTTCCTGGTATTGAGTGCATAAGCTGCGCTTTGGATAGATGGCGCGGTCGGCCAGTTCGAAACGCCACTCGGGCACCAGCGTGCCCTGGCCCTGCCAGCTGCCAAGCACGGCGTCAAGGATATCGCACACCGACATGTCCTGGAAGATGCGGCTGTCGCGGTTCTGCGCCAGGAAGGCGGTCCACGGTTCCAGCCGCAGCGCATAGCGCGCCAGCCCGCCATTGGAAGCGCTCAATTCGATGGCCGTGATATGGCCGTGGAAGGGACGCAGCGCGCCAGGGCCGGCGGCCGTCACCAGTTCCAGCAGTGCCGGCTGGCCAAGCAGGGATTTCAGCGGGATGGCGGCGTCCGTCGACAGCGTCGATATGTCGAAGGCGAACGGCTTGCCGATTGCCTCCTCGCCGCGCACGCATTCCACCAATAGCTGCGCCGCGCCTTGCGGCGTGGTCAGGCGCAGCAGGCGCGTATCTTGGGTGAGGCGGTCCAGCATGTCATTGTTTTTTCGATAACCATACGGATCGCCATTACATCGTAGAAACATGTTGCCCGCAAGCCCGATTTCAATCGTGCGCGGGTTACTTTCAGAATTTAAGCCGGAGTCCGGCCCGGTTGCCCAGTGCCACCAGCGCGAGCATCAGTGCCGTCATGGCGGCGGCATTCAACAGGCCCGGCACGCCGCCGCTTTCGAGGAACGGCCACCAGGCACGCGGCAAGTGCAGCACGGCGGCGGCCTGCTCGAACAGGTCGGGCAGGATATAGGCCAGCAAGGCATTGCTGCCGGCCGGCAGCAGCCAGGCCACGGCGCCGCGTTGCTGCCGCACGTCGACCAGCCAATAGAAGAACAGGAACACGGCGAGCGCGATGCCCGCGCACACCAGGGTGTAGGCGGCGGTGGCGTGGATCTTGTTGATGCCGTGGTAGGGCCGCAGCAGCAGTCCGGCGGCGAGGAAGGCCAGCGCCATCCAGGCCATTTGCCGCATGCGCAAGCGGTGCGGCATCTCGGCGCGGAACAGGTTGCCGACCAGGACGCCGGCCATCACATTGGCGGCCGTCGAGCCCAATACCTGCGGGATATTGACGAAGGCCCGCAGCGATGCCGGCAGCCAGTCCAGCGCACCGGCCATGCCGCCCAGGTAGAGCGCCAGCATGGCGGCGAACACACCCGCCAGCGGTGCACTGCCGCCGCCTGCCAGCACGAACGCCACGCTGCAGGCCAGGTAGCCCCAGCCGATCATGCCCAGGATGCCCCACCAGCTGGTTTCCAGCGCGGGACGGAAGGCCAGCACCAGCGCGAGCATCAGGGCGCCGCCCAGCCACTTTGGCCAACGGCGCGCATCGTCCTGGCGCCACAGCAGGATCATCGCGATATAGAACAGCAGGTAATACCAGGCGCGTGGCAAGGCAGCGCTGGCCGCGTCGTAGTTGCCGGCGTTAAGGAGCATCACGCCGGCCAGCATCAGGCTGGCGGAGCGCCACAGCAGTTTGCCGAACAGTCGCACGCTGATGCCATCGGCGGCCGCGCGGCGCAGGGCCAGCGGGATCGCCACGCCGACGATGAACAGGAAGGCGGGGAATACCAGGTCGGGCAGCGTCACGCCATCGGCGCGTGGCCCGCTATGTTCCAGCCAGTAAGGAATGCCGGGCATGCCCGCGATATAGTTCACCCAGATCATCGCCAGGATGACGAAACCCCGGAATGCATCCAGGCTCACTAATCGCTGCATGGTTCTCCTCAGGCGTAAAAAAAGCGGGAAGGCCCGAAAGCCATTCCCGCTTGGTGCGTCGCTCAGGACGACAGGATCAACCCTCTTTTTTCTCGTCGTCGCCAGCGGTTGGCGCGTATGGGCGGTTGATCCACAGGATCCAGTAGCGCGCCAGGTCGGCACGGCCATCGGCGCCCTGTACGGTTTCCAGGATCTTGATGGCGTCTTCCTTCTTGCCGGCCATCGCGTAGGAGTAGCCCAGGCGCAGCTTGGCGTCTTCGGCGTTTTTCAGGCCGCCCTTGGCGATGCCTTCCTGGATCAGCTGGATGCCCTTGTCGTGCTGGCCCATGGTCACGAAGGCGTAACCCAGGTTGACCAGGCCGGTGCCGTTCTTGGCCTTGCGGGCCGACGATTCGGTGGAGGCGATGCTCTTCATGTCGTCGGCAGCCTGTTTGTCCAGTTCAGCCTTCAGCTTCTTGACCTTGGCGTTCATGGTCACGGCACCGTTGGCGATGCCGGCGTCCAGCACAGCCTTGCCTTCGATGAACTGGCCTTCCAGCTGGTCGACTTCAGCCAGCTCGATGTAGTCCTGTTCTTCCATCTTGGTGGTCGCCACTTTCTGCAGGCGGATGATGTCAGCCGAGAAGCGGGTGGAATAGTTTTCCTTGCCGCGGGTGCGGTACAGCATGTCCGACCAGTAGCGGTCGCGCGGATGCCAGCGCACCAGGCCTTCCAGCGCGGTCAGGTAAGTGTTCTTGTCTTTCAGGCGGTGCGACGCGTCGGCCAGCATGTGCAGTTCTTCGCGGCTCATCGGCTGGTTCGACTTGATGCCTTCGTTCAGCTTTTGAAGCAGGTCGGCCTGCACACCCTTGTAGTCACCCGATTCGAAGCGGATCGCCATGATCTGGCGCGGGACTTTCGGGTCGCCCGACATTTCGCCGTACTTCTTCAGGTTCTCGATCACTTTTGGCCAGTTCTTCTGCTCCTGGTAGTAGCCAGCCAAGGCCTGGGTGAACTTGGTCTTCTCTTCCTTTTCCAGACGGCCGGAACCAACGGCGTATTCCAGCATCTCGATCAGCTTGGCCTTGTCATTGCTGCCCAGGGCAACCGCCAAGCGCATACGGTTGATCAGGTATTGCTCGTAGCCGGTCTTGTTCTGCATGGCGTCCGCCTGGTCCAGCAGGGCGGTGACTTCGCCATACTTCTTGGCTTCCAGCAGGGGGCCCAGGACTTTACCGTCCAGGAATTTGTACATTTCCTTGCGCACAGTCTCCTGTTGTGCGCCGGCGATGGCCTGTTTGTCTTGCGCGTGCGCGGTCTGTACCAGCGCTGGGACGCCGCCCAGGCCAATGGCTGCCAGCAGCAGGCCGATACGTGCGAAACGGTGTTGGGTCATGATCTGAGATCCTTCTTTTGGTTGAGGCAAACTTCTATTCTCCCATAATTTCGGCATGGGACAGCTTTTCTGAAGTAGCCAATTGTAACGATTTCTCACGGCCGGGCAAACGCGCTGCCATCGGCCGCAAACAGCATGCAGCGCTCGGGCGGCAGGAATAGCGTGGCCGGCGCGCCGGGCTCGGGCACGGGGGCATCCTGCGCCAGTTTCGCGGCCAGCGCCTCGGCCATGCCCGGCAGGCTGGCGTACACGATGGACTGGTCGCCAAGATACTCCACGTGGCTGACCGCGACGGCGGCCGCATTGTACGCCTCGGCGCGCATTTGCACGTGTTCCGGACGGATGCCAAGCGTCACCACGGCGCCGCGCTCCGCATCGCCGGGCAGTGCGGCCACTTCGGCGATGGCGCCGCCGGGCAACTGCACCGCGACGTGGGTGGCGCCCAGCGCTACCACTTCCGCCGGGATGAAGTTCATCCGGGGAGCGCCGAGGAAGCCGGCGACGAACCGGTTGGCCGGTGCGTTATACAATTGTTGCGGAGTGCCGGCCTGTTCCACCTTGCCGCCATTGAACACCACGATGCGTTGGCCCAGCGTCATGGCTTCCACCTGGTCGTGGGTCACGTAGATCATGGTGGTGCCCAATTCCTTGTGCAGGCGGCCGATTTCCAGGCGCATCTGCACGCGCAGGCCGGCATCGAGGTTGGACAGCGGCTCGTCGAACAGGAACAGCTGCGGCTTGCGTACGATGGCGCGGCCAATCGCCACCCGCTGGCGCTGCCCGCCGGACAGCTCTTTGGGCTTGCGCCCGAGCAGGTGGCCGATCTGCAGTGTGGCGGCGGCGCGCTCCACGGCGCTGCGCACTTCGGCCCCCTTGTGGCCGGCCAGCTTGAGGCCGAAGGCCATGTTCTCGAACACGGTCATGTGCGGATACAGCGCGTAGGACTGGAACACCATGGCCAGCCCGCGCTGGGCCGGCGGGACGTGATTGGCCAACTGCCCGCCGATATGCAGTTCTCCGCCGCTGATGCCTTCCAGCCCGGCGATCATGCGCAGCAGCGTCGACTTTCCGCAGCCGGAAGGGCCGACGAATACGGTGAATTCGCCGTCGGCGATCTCGAGGTCAATGCCCTGGATCACCGGGGCATTGTCGCCATAGCGCTTGGCGATATTGCGCAGGGAGACGGAGGCCATCGGTCACACCGCCTCGGGTACGGCGCCGCCTTCGGCATTCTCGCGCGATTCCATCGGGATGAACTGCGACAGTATGGTGACCGGGATGGCGGCCACCAGCACCCACAGGAAGAAGGTCTTGTACCCTAGCGCCATCTGGATATCGCCGCTGATCCAGCGGAACAATATGAAGCCGAGCTGCATGACGCCGGTGGAGAAGGCGTAGTGCGCCGTGGTGTATTTGCCCGGCGCCACCACCTGCATCATGTACAGGATCACGCCGACGAAACCGAAGCCGTAGCCGAACATTTCCACGCTCAGGGCGATGCCGATCAGCGTCAGGTCGGTCGGCAATGCATGCGACAGGTAATAGAACACCAGGTTCGGCAGGTTGACGGCCAGGATCAGGAACAGGATCGCGCGGCGCAGGGTGAGCCAGGACGTGAAATAACCGCCGGCGATGGAGCCGATGATGAAGGCGATGGTGCCGCTGGTGCCATACACGGCGCCCACCTCGGCGGTGCTGAGGCCCAGGCCGCCCGCTTCGCGCGCCTCGCGCAGGAACAGCGGGCCGATGGTCTGCACCTGGGCTTCGCCGGCGCGGAACAGGATGATGAACAGGATCGAAACCCAGATGCCCGGCTTGCGGAAATAATCGACGATCACCTCCTTCAGGGTGCGCGCTACGCCGGCAACGGTATGGTCGTCCAGGCGCGTATTGGGGCTGAGCGGCAGGGCCCACCAGTTATAGGCGCCCAGCGCGCACATGGTCAGGCCCAGCAGGCCGAAGATGACGGTCCATGCCGAAGTGACGCCTTGCGTCTTCTCCAGGTAACCCGCCAGCATCAGCAAGGCGCCCTGGGCCAGCAGACGGCCGGCATTGAAGAAGGTGCCGGTCCAGCCGGCATATTGCGCTTGCGCCTTCTTGTTCAAGCTGGCGATGTACAGCCCATCGCAGGAGATATCGTGCGTGGCGGAGGCGATCGAGACCAGGAACAGCACGCCGATGCTGGCGCTGAGCCAGAACGGGAATTGCAGCGCCAGGGCCACCAGGCCAAGGCATACGCCGCCGAACAGCTGCAGGCTGACCACCACCAGCTTCTTGCTCGACGCCAGCTCGAGGAACGGGCTCCATAAGGGCTTGAACAGCCAGGCGCCGCCGAGGAAGGCCAGCCAGTGGCTGATTTCGGCATTCGACATGTTCATGCTCTTCATCATCTGGCCGAAGAGGAGCGCAATGGCGAAGTAGGGCAAGCCCTGCGCCAGGTACAGCGTGGGGATCCACTTCAGCGGGGAATGACGTGCGGCGTCCATCTTGTCTCCTTATGCGAAGCCGGGAACCGGGCAGCGGCCGGTGGCTTCCAGTTCGCCCGACAGCCACGCATTGATGGCTTCCAGCGCGGGGGCGGCGAAACCGTAGGTCATCAGGGCAGGCGCCTGGATGTCCAGCGCCTGGTAAGGGTTCCACAGTGCCAGGTGCAGGTCGGGCTTCCAGTGCGTGCGGGCGTTCGGCCCGTAGCGCAGGCGCGACGTGGAGGCAAGCACGGTGAAGCGGCCGTCGCGCGGTAGCGCCGACCAGTCGAAGGTATTGGCATCGGCGAAGGTGACCAGTTCCACGTCGTACAGCTTGCCCAGGGAAGCGGCGACGGTGGCCGCCGGCACGCCCGCTTCGGAGACGCCGTCGCTCACCACGTCCTGCCGCACCACCAGGCGTAGCCTGCTGCCGGGCGCCGGGCGCTGCGGATTGCCGCGCGCAGTCAGGGCGCGGCGCCAGCCTTCGGCCATGATGACGCGGTCGGCCGCGTCCTCCTTGTAGGAGCGCTGCTGGCAGGGATAGGCTTGCGCCAGCGCGTTCAGGCGCGCCAGGCGTTCGTCGACCGCGGACTGCGGCAGCGAACCGTCGGCCAGCGCGGCGGCGATCGCATCCAGGGTCTCTTCCTGGGTCTCCGTGGTCCCCAGCGCCATCACCATGTCGGCGCCCGCCAGCAGGGCGCGCACGGCGGCGTTGCCCACGCCATAGCGGCCGGCGATGGCGTGCATGTCCATGCCGTCGGTGATGATCACGCCCTTATAGTCCCACTGCTTGCGCAGGATGCCGTCCAGGATGGCGGGCGACATCGTCGCCGGGTTGTCGGGATCGATCGCCGGATAGACGATGTGGGCGGTCATCATGGCTGGCGCCACCGGGGCGGCGGCGCGGAACGGCGCCAGTTCCAGCGCCTCCAATTGCGGCAGCGCCTTGTCGACCGTCGGCAAGTCGCGGTGCGAGTCGACGTGGGTATCGCCGTGGCCGGGGAAATGCTTGACGCAGCATGCCACGCCTTCGGCATGGCTGCCGGCCATCCATGCCATGGCCAGTTCCACCGCGCGCTTGGGCTCGGCGCCGAAGGAGCGCTCGGCGATGACCGGGTTGTCCGGGTTGTTGTTCAAGTCCAGCACCGGCGCGAAATTCCAGTTGAAACCGAGCGACTTGGTGGCGCGCGCCACCGCCGCACCGGTGCGGTAAGCCAGGTCGGCGTCGTCGGCCGCGCCCAGGCCCATCGCGGCGGGCGGCGCCGGCACCCAGGTCGAGCGCACCACGGCGCCGCCTTCCTGGTCGATGGCGATCAGCGCGTTCGGTCCCATCGCATCGCGCAGGTCGGCGGTCAGCTTGGACAGTTGTGCGGCATCGGTCATATTCCCGCGGAACAGGCACACGCCACGGATGCCGTTGGCGCGGATGAAGTCGGCCGTTGCCTGCTCCAGCACCGTGCCGGGGAAGCGGATCATGATCAGTTGCCCCGCGATTTTTCGTAGTTCTTGTGTGCTCATTTGACTGCTCCGTCCATGCCGCGCATGAAGTAACGTTGGGTGAATAGGAATGCCGCCAATGTCGGCACAATGGTGATGATGGTGCCTGCCGCGATCACGCGGGTGCTGCTGCCGAAAGTACCGCGCAGGTACAGCACGCCCACCGACAGCGGGAATTCGTCCGGCTTGCTCATGACGATGGAGGGCCAGATATATTCGTTCCAGGCCTCGACGGCGGTCAGTATGCCGACGGTGGCCAGCCACGGCGCGACCAGGGGCAGCATGATCCTGGTGAAGATGGTCCATTCCGAGGCGCCGTCGACGCGGGCGGCGTCGATCAGGTCTTGCGGCACTTCCTCGAAAGCTTGCTTGAGCAGCAGGATGGCGACGGCATTGACCACGTTCGGCAGGACCACGCCGGTGTAAGTGTCGACCAGGCCCAGTTCCGTCACGGTGATGAAATTGACCAGGAAGTTGACTTCGGACGGCAGCACCATGGTGGCGACGATCAGGCCGAACACCAGCTTGCGGCCTTTGAAATGCAGCCGCGCCAGCGGGTAGGCCGCCATGGAGCACAGCACCAGCTTCCACAGCACCGTGAACACGGTGATCAGGATCGAGTTTTTCAGGAAAGCGCCGATCGGGATCACGCGGAATACTTCCGCAAAGTTTTCCAGCGAAGGCTCCTTCGGCCAGAAGGTGGGCGGGAAGGCGAAGATGTTGCCCTCCGTGGAAAGTGCCGTCACCAGCGTCCACCAGAAGGGGAAGATGCACAGCAGTGCAATCGCGGCCAGCAGCAGGTAGTGCAGGGTCTTCTTCATCGGTGCTTCGGCTTCAGGTAGCGCAGGCAAAGCAGGGCGATGCCGATGCAGATCAGCGAGACGATGAAGCTGGCGGCCAGGGCGCGCGGCAGCTTCAAGTGCTTCAAGCCCTGGTCGTAAGCGTAGTACAGGGCGGTGAAGGTGGAGTTCATCGGGCCGCCTTGCGTCAGCACGTCCACTTCCTGGTAGGCTTTCAGGGCGCCCAGCACGGACAGGATGGTGCAGACCATGATGGTCGGGCGCAGCATCGGCACGGTGATGTGCCAGAAGCGCTGCCAGCGGCTGGCGCCGTCCAGGATGGCCGCTTCCTGCATTTCCTGCGGCACCGATTGCAGCGCGGCCAGGTACATCACCATATACCAGCCAAGACCGCGCCACAGCGTGACGAACATGATGGCGGCCAGGGCGAAGGTATCGTCCTGCAGCCAGCCGATGCGGGTGCCGAGGATGTAATTCAGCGCACCCTGTTCGTGGAACATGAAGCCCCACATGATGCCGACCACCGAGACCGTGGTCACGACCGGCACGTAATAGGCGGCGCGGAACACCCGGATCCCGGGCAACTGGTTGTTCACCAGCACCGCCAGCGCAATCGCGCCCAACTGCACGCAGGGCACGATCAGCAGGAAGACCAGCGAGTTTTTCAGGCCGGTGACGAACATCTCGTTATGGAAGATGGTGCGGAAATTGTCCAGCCCCACCCAATGTGTGGGCCGCACCAGCGAGAAGTCCGTAAAAGCCAGCACCGACCCAAACAGCACCGGCCAGAAGGCGAACACCGCCAGCAGCACCAGCGCCGGCGCCAGGAACAGCCAGGCCGCCACCGGCCGCTTCATGACACGCCCCTCGTAGCAAGCACGGTGAAAGTCGGGGTCAGCTCTGGCAACCGGACAAAAAGCGCTGCGCGAAGCGCAAAGCTCTCCGAGAAGCCAGAGCTGACCCCGACTTTCATCGTGGTATCGGGTCGCGGATTGAGCTTGCGGTTCCAGATGGCGACGGCGGCGTCCAGTGCTTGCTGGATGTCCTGGCGGCCGGTGACGCCGGCTTCGACGGCTTTCACCAGCGCGCGGCGCAGTTCGTCGTAGTCCTCAACGCCGGCCACGTACATGGTGCGCGAATAGGGCATCGATACCGCGCCGGCGGCGACGGCCTTTTCCGCCGCGCCGGCGCCAGGCGGCACGGCGGTGAAGAAGGGATCGTTGGCAGCGCGTGCCGAGGCGGGAAACACGCTGGCCTGCCGTGCAAATTCCAGCTGGTTGGCATCGTTGGTCAGGAAGCGGGCGAACTTGCCGATCTCCGGCAGATCGGCCGCCGGCACGCGCGCGGGAACGCCGAAGTGGATCAGCCATCCGCCATCGGCGATGCCCGTCGGCCCCAGCGGCGCAGGCGCCACGTCGGTCAGCGCATACACCTCGCGTGCGTCGGCCTGGATGCGTTTCAAGGCGGTCGGCGGCGCCAGCAGCATGCCCAGGCGCCCGCTCTTGTACGCTTCCACCGCCGGCGGGAAGTTATCCTCCGCGAACAGCCCATCCTTCAGCAATCCTCCCGCGCGATACGTCTCGGCCAGCTTGCGCACAAACGCCACATGCGCCGGCGAATTGAATACCGCGCGCCCGGCGGCCAGCACCGGCAAGCCTTGCTGCAGCATCAGCCCATCGACCTTGGACAGGGCAGGGCACAGCCCCGCCTTGCCCGTGCGCTGGGCGATCTGGCGCGCGAAGGCCAACTGCTCGTCGAAGTTGCGCGGCGCGTGCGGCACGCCGGCCGCGCGGAAGATCTCGCGGTTGTAGGCGATCACCGCGACGTTGCTGTACATCGGGAAGCCGTACGTCCTGCCATTGAATGAAAGGTCCTGCAAGGCGCTGGGCAGGTAGCGCGCGCGCTCGGCGCCGAGCAGGGCGTCGACCGGCGTCAACAGCCCATCGCGTGCGAATTCCTCCGCCCAGGGCACGTTCAGGTTGACCAGCGCCGGCGGCTTGCCGGCCACGATGCGCGTCACCAGCTTGGTCTGGATGATGTCCCAGGGGAAGTCGACCCACTCCAG